>NZ_JBLWWF010000006.1:0-234419 GCF_048268085.1 Neptunicella sp.
CGATTATCACGATTGCCCATAACTTGGGGTTAACTGTAGTCGCCGAAGGTGTAGAAGATGAAAAACAACTGGCCATCCTTAGACGGTATCAATGTGAAATGATTCAGGGCTTTTTATATAGCAAACCCTTGAATAAAGAACGATTTAGCAAACTGCTATCTGAAAGTCACAAAATGAAGAAACTGATTAAACATCAAATATAGCCATCACAGACGTATTTCTTCCTGTCGCTATACACCTGGAATCTGAACACCACCAATTAAAGCGTAAAGCGCAACAACAATCTTTTGTGATTGCGTGCTCTATATTTATTATTCCTGATTTTACTCCACAGCTACCGCGTTAAACCTGATATTTATCTTTAAAATTCAACAATATATAAATTGGCATGATCTAAGCATTAATAAGCTTGAATATGACATTACGTCAATATTCGGACATAACACATCAAATTATAATGAAGGAAACAAAAAATGTTAAAAGCTTATGCAATCGCTTTAGTGCTTAGCACTTCACCTGTCGCCAATACCGCTAATGACGGAGCAAAAGAGCAGCAGAAAGACGTTACTACTGCTACTGAACAAGCTCTTAAGCCAGGTGGAATGATTCGTCGCGCGCTTAAGCCTGGCGGTATGATTCGTCGTTAATTAACGATGCACATCGTTGTCAGATGTGACTTAGGCAACAAAGATAGCCAAAAAAGAGAGGAAACTCTCTTTTTTTATGCCGATAGAAAAATTGAATTGAAACCAATGGTTTTACGCAATGCCATGCGTTTTTTAGCCGTAAAAATAGGTAATAACATGGGACCGGCTAACAAACCTGCGAGTGCCCACTTTTTGGCACTTAGCCCATATTTAAAGGCTTGAACGTAATAAAATAAAGAACTCAACGAAACCGTAATCAGTATTAACAACATCTATACACAACTCAAAGATATAACCACGTAAACGGATGACCAGTTTACTTTTTCATCGGAATGGCGACAAATTAGACAGCTAAAAAAATACCGGGCACGGCCCGGTATTTGTGTCGTTTAATTGACTAACTGTTAATAAAACGTAACTTTTTCCTTGGCCATTTTTTGCAATACCGCAGCGGGAGTAAATTTATCACCCAACAGCTTTTGATAATGGCTTAACCGCGCCACCACATGATCAATACCCAAGCTATCCATATAACGGAATGGCCCGCCCAGGAACGGAGGGAAACCAATACCAAAAATTGCGCCAATATCACCATCACGAGCATTACGAATCACACCTTCATCCAGACACATTGCCGCTTCGTTAAGCATTAACAATACGGTACGCTCAGCAATTTGATCATGTCCAAGTTTTTGATTGGGAGTAATATTCAGCAATTCATATACCGATGGGTCTACTTCTTTACCAGGCTTCTTGCCCTTGTAATCGTAAAGTCCTTTCTGGTTTTTCTTGCCCTTGCGATCATCCGTCAATAATTTGTCAAACGCATCCGGAGCGGTAAAACGTTCGCCTAAGTCTGCAACCAGAATAGGACTAATCTTGGAGCCTACATCAATACCGACTTCATCGAGTAACTTCATCGGACCGACAGGGAAACCAAAATTCAATAAGGCTTTATCAATATGCTCAATGGGTTCACCGGACAATAAAATACAAGCCGCTTCATTCATATAAGGCGCCAGAATACGGTTTACATAAAACCCGGCGCCATCTTTAACTACAATTGGGGTTTTGCCCTGCTTGCGAGCGAACGCAACAGTAGTTGAAATAGTCTGCTCTGATGTCGCCTCATGCGCGATAACCTCAGCCAATGGCATTTTATCTACCGGAGAAAAATAATGCAGACCAATAACTTGTTCTGGTCGCGCAGATTGACTGGCAATCTGTCCAATCGGAATAGAAGAAGTATTAGTGGCAAAAATTGTCTCCGCGCGGCAATGCTGTTCCACATCGGCAACCATTTGCTGCTTTAATTGCAAATCTTCGAATACTGCTTCAACCACAATATCAGTATTAGCAAAACCTTGATAATCAGTACTACCGGTTAATAGCGATAATTGCTTTTGCATCTCCGTACGAGAAATGATTCGGCGTTTAACCCGTTTATTTAATATGTCGTAGCTATACTTAATTGCATTGGCGATACCTTCGGCGCGAATATCTTTAATTCTTACCGGAATTTTGGCTTTGCCTGTAACAAACGCAATCCCTCCGCCCATTAAGCCACCACCTAACACCGCCGCTTTCTTAATCTCTTTAGGTTCAACACCTTCAACACCGGTTTCTTTTTTCATTTCAGTGGTAGCAAAAAAGATATTGCGCAACTGTTTGGATTCAGGTGACATCACCAGCTCACCAAAATGCTTGGCCTCAAGCTGATAACCTTTAGTCGGATTTGAGCAACCGGCTTCAATCACATCAATAATACGCTCCGGTGCCGGATAGTTTCCGCGCGTTTTACTTAAGGTCTGCTTGCGGGCTTGGCTAAATAAAATATTGCGACCCACAGGTGTTTTTTCTAACAACTTGCTGA
Source organism: Neptunicella sp. (assembly GCF_048268085.1). Taxonomy (NCBI): domain Bacteria; kingdom Pseudomonadati; phylum Pseudomonadota; class Gammaproteobacteria; order Alteromonadales; family Alteromonadaceae; genus Neptunicella; species Neptunicella sp. The sequence continues at coordinate 2,521 of NZ_JBLWWF010000006.1, forward strand.
CCAAGTTCAACTTGGGTTGCGGAGCAGAGGGTTTCGATTTCCCTGCAAAAATTATCGCCACATCAAGTAACACCGATAAAGGAACCACTTCGTCGACTAATCCGGCTTTTTTGGCCTGTTTAGGACGTAACTGCTTACCGGTTAACATCATTTGCATCGCGGTCTGAACACCGATTAAACGGGGTAAACGCTGGGTGCCCCCGCTTCCTGGCAATAACCCTAACTGCACCTCAGGTAAGCCCATTACCGTGCTGTTACTATCACTACAAACACGGTAATGACAACACAATGCTAATTCCAGTCCGCCCCCTAAAGCCGGTCCATGAATAGCGGCGACAAAAGGAATGCGCATTTTTTCAATACGTTGCATCACTGCCTGACCACTGCTGGACAGCAACTGAGCGTCATCAGCCGATGTGCAAGCATCCAGCATCCCAATATCTGCACCGGCGACAAACGAATTCTTTTTACCACTCGCTAATACCACCCCTTTGATACTTTTATCCGTATCAATTTGGTCAAGGATCTGGCTGATCTGATCGCCAAATTCCGCTTTCAGGGTGTTCATCGATTCACCCGGTACATCCATGGTGATAACGGCAATACCGTCTTCGCGTACTTGTAAATCAAATGCGCTATTATTTTGGTTACTCATCGTTATCACTCCTTATTCGGTTTCAACAATCATCGCCGCGCCCAGACCACCTGCCGCACAGGCCGTTAATAAGCCACAGCCTCCACCACGACGATTTAATTCATTCAACATCTGCGTGATCATTCGGGTCCCTGTCGCTGCAAAAGGGTGTCCATAGGCAATAGAACTACCCATCACATTAAATTTAGTCATATCCACTTCACCGGTAGCTTTACTGCGCCCTAATTTATCTTGAGCAAACTTGTCACTGGCAAACATCTTTAAATTGGCCAGTGTCTGTGCAGCAAAAGCTTCATGCATTTCTATCAAAGTCAGATCGGATAGCTGCATTCCCGCTCGTTCCAACGCAATAGGCGTGGCATAAGATGGTCCCATCAACATATCTTCCCAGACATCGATAGCGGCAAACGCATAGCTACGCAAATAACCCAATGGGGTATAGCCCAACGCTTTGGCACGACTTTCTGTCATCATTACTATGGCAGATGCCCCATCGGTTAATGGCGTCGCGTTTGCGGCGGTAACCGTGCCGTATTTTTTATCAAATACCGGGCGTAATTTAGCGTAGCTTTCCAGTTTGGAGTCAAAACGTACGTTGTTATCTTTTTCCAGGGCCCCTTTATAGGGTTCGGAATAGGCCGTCATTACCTCACCGGCGAGCTTCCCTTCATTCCAGCTTGCAGCAGCATTTGTGTGAGAACGATGGGCTAGCGCATCTTGATCCTGACGGCTGATCTGATGGGTTTTAGCCATCTGTTCGGCCGTTTGTCCCATCGATAAACCGGTGGAATATTCCGCCACAGCAGGGGGAACAGGTAATAAATCTTTCAATCCCAACTTTTTCAATACGGACCATTTTTGTCCAAGGGTCTTAGTTTTTTGCAAATCGACCAACGCTCTGGCCAGCTTTTTTGAAACCCCGATGGGTGAAACAGAGGTAGAATCGGCTCCCCCGGCGATTCCCACCTCGATATTACCGGCCAACATCGTTTCGGCAATATTGACGGTGGCCTGAAAACTGGTGGCACAGGCACGAGATACACTGTAGGCGTCAGTATGCACATTCATACCAGTACCCAACACGATTTCTCGGGCAATATTAGGCGCTTCGGGCATTTGTACTACTTGACCATAAACAAGCTGTTCAATTAAATCGACGTCCATATTGTGTCGAACCAGCAACTCATTGACGACCATTTTGCCCAAGTCAACCGCGGGTACGCCATGGAAATGGGTCGCCATTTTAGCAAAGGGCGTACGTAATCCGGCAACGATGGCAATACGATCACCACTACGAGTGGTTAAGCTTTGGGTGGCCGATTTTTGTAAACGAGGCATAATATGTCCTTTAGTGGTCTGACCTGTAATAGACGGAATTGTACAGTCTGTTAACAAAAATACAAATATTAGTTTAATACTGAGCAAACTTGATATTTATAAATTCTGTAACATTGTTTTTGTTGTAATGAACCTTATATAAATTACCTTGTCAGTACTTCGGATTTAATTTTTCGACGACTTTTATTATTCGACACAGAGGATAAGTTGTAACTATCATGGCAGCAGAACAATTCAGACAACTACAAGGTTACCTGGACTCGCAGGTAATAGGCCAAACCGCCCTCACCCGTAACATTCTTATCGCTTTATTGGCCAATGGTCACTTATTAGTTGAAGGCCCTCCCGGATTAGCCAAAACACGCGCAGTGAATGCGTTGGCTCAAGGATTGGAAGGTGATTTCCACCGAGTACAGTTTACCCCCGACTTATTACCGGCTGATTTAACTGGTACCGACATTTATCGTCCAGAAGATGGCAGTTTTGTTTTTCAATCGGGACCGCTATTTCATAACCTGGTATTAGCCGATGAAATTAACCGCGCCCCGGCCAAGGTTCAATCCGCTTTACTTGAAGCGATGGCCGAGCGACAGATCACAGTCGGCAATAAAACCTACCCGCTTCCTGAATTATTCTTGGTAATGGCGACCCAAAACCCGATTGAACAGGAAGGCACCTATCCACTACCCGAAGCTCAATTAGACCGCTTTTTAATGCATCTGGAAATTGACTACCCTGGAGCCGATACCGAATTAAAAATCCTGCAACTGACGCGAAATGAAGAATTGAGTGAAAAAGTCGAAAAACCCACCCAATTAACCCAGCAGGATTTATTTGATGCTCGTAAGCAGGTGTTAAAAATCCACTTGGCCGATGCACTTGAACACTATTTGGTGCAATTAATTATCGCCACTCGTGAGCCACAAAAATACGATCCTCAATTAGCTAACTGGATCGAGTTTGGCGCCAGTCCTCGGGCAACTATTGCGCTGGATCGCTGTGCCAGGGCGCATGCCTGGTTAAATGGCCGGGATTTTGTCGGTCCAGATGACATTCAAGCCGTGTTCCACAATGTGTTACGCCACCGACTATTACTGAGTTACGAAGCCGAAGCTGAGGGCGTAACGACGAATCAGGTATTGGACAAAATATTACAACTGGTCACCGTACCCTAACGGCATAATCTCATGAAGCAAGTAGTTAATTGGTTATCCGAACGGCACTGTGATGGTGTCAATCTGGGGATCAAAGAGTTACTCCATTACCAAAATAAAACCGGCCTACTGGATCTGTCACCCAAACTGACAATTCAAGCTAAATTAGCCGGTAGTTATTTGGCCAAAACCAAAGGTCGTGGTATGGAGTTTGATGAAGCCCGTCACTATCAGCAGGGTGATGATATTCGCGCTATAGACTGGCGAGTGACTGCCCGAACCGGTAAAACTCATACTAAAATTTATCGGGAAGAAAAAGAACGTCCGGTGTTCATTCTGGCCGATCTTTCCGCCAGCATGTATTTTGGCACCCGGTTACTATTCAAATCGGTGCAAACGGCTCATTTAGCGTCTTTAATTGCCTGGTCAGCGCAAAAACGTGGCGATCGGGTGGGTGGTTTAATTTTTAATCAAAACCAACATCGCGAATTTAAACCCTATACCCGCCATAAAGCGGTATTGTCATTTTTACATGGCCTGATGGAGTTTCACCAACCCACGAATACCCAGCAACAATATCGCTTTTCCGAAGCCTGCGCCCGAGTACGTCGTTTAGCCCGTCCAGGCAGCCTGATCTTTATTTTAAGTGATTTTTTGCATCTGGATGACGCCGCAAAACAACATATTAGCCGAATGACCAGACACTGTGAGGTCATTGCTCATCCACTAAGTGATCCTTTTGAACATGAATTACCTAAAGTTAAAGTGGCTCAATCGGTTGCATTAACCGATGGAAACGAAAGCCAGACCATCATATTAGGCGAAGGGTCGATTGAACAACAGTATGCCAGTCAGCATCAGCAACACTTTGAGCAGATCACTCATATATTGAAGCATTGCCGTTGTAAGGTCATTCCCATTTCGGCCGCTGAGCCAATAGAATCGCAGTTTGGTGCACGATCATGAACCCGTTAGAGCAACTAAAAGATATTCATTTGCCAGCACCGGTGGGTATGTGGCCACCTGCCTGGGGTTGGTGGTTAGTCGCGTTGATGAGTATCAGCGTAATGATTTTAACACTCCGTTGGCTGATTAAACGGTATCGTAAAAAACAGGCAATTCGAGAAGCCATGGCCTTATTTTCCCAACTGGATAATCAGGCAAAGGATTACTTACAACAACTCAACTCGTTATTAAAGCGACTATGTTTGAGTTATTTTCCTCGTAGAAATATTGCCAGCTTGCACCAACAAGCCTGGTGTGAATTTTTAACCAGCCAGTTACCCACTAAAAAACAGGCTGAATTTTCCTCTAATTATCAGTTATTACTCAATGGGTTATATGATCCAACTGCCAGTGCACTTGAACATCAACAAGCAGGTTTGTTGGTTAAAAATTGGATTAAAACCGCATTACCACCGAAAAAACGGGAGCTAAAGCATGTTTGAGTTTGCTTGGCCTTGGGTGTTTATCGCCCTGCCCTTACCTTTTTTGATTTGGAAACTACCCGCTCGGCAACAGCAACAATCGGTTGCCTTGAAAGTACCTAGTTTGACGGATAGTTTTACCGACCAAACCCAGCAGACAAAATCAAGTTACTGGAAATATCTGCTGGCTATCGTGATCTGGCTTTGTTTAGTTTGTGCCGCTGCTCGACCACAATGGTTGGGTGAGCCAATGAGCATTCCCGCCGAAGGGCGGGATTTAATGCTAGCGGTGGATTTATCCGGCAGTATGAAAATTGACGATATGCAAGTCAATGGCCGTCAGGTAGATCGACTAGTGATGATCAAATATGTATTGAGTGATTTTATTCAGCGCCGGATAGGTGACCGATTGGGCTTGATTCTGTTTGCCGATACCGCCTACTTACAGGCACCATTAACTTATGATCGCGATACAGTAACAAAATTATTGGATGAATCTGTTATCGGTTTAGTTGGTGAACAAACGGCAATTGGTGATGCCGTTGGCTTGGCCGTTAAACGTTTTGAGCAGAAGAAAGACTCCAATCGCGTACTAATCTTACTCACCGATGGACAAAATACCGCAGGAAATATTTCTCCAGCACAAGCCACTGAACTGGCTAAAGCGAATAAAATAACGGTTTACACTATTGGTGTAGGGGCAGATCAAATGCAGGTACAAAGCTTTTTTGGTACCCGCACGGTCAATCCATCCCAGGAGTTGGATGAAAAAATGCTCACTCATATTGCTGATGAAACTGGTGGACGTTACTTCCGTGCTCGCGATGCCGAAGATTTAGAACATATCTACGAAATTCTGGACGAACTGGAACCTATTGCCCGTGAAAGTCGCCAAATGCGTCCACTACAAGCATTATTTTACTACCCCTTGTTAGTCGCGTTAGCCCTAAGTTTACTGATCGGCTTGTTACCACTGGGATATTCCATCCAGAATCGTTGGAGGAATCATAATGCCTGATTTATCCTTATTTCACTTCTTACGTCCCCACTGGTTATGGGCATTAATCCCCATGTTTTTGATGGTTTTAGCCTTAATCGGTCTACATAAACAAAAATCGGGATGGCAAGGCGTATTGGCGGGTCATTTGTATCGGCATATTATCAGCGAACAAGTCAAAGGCCAACAAAAGCCACTCTGGTGGTTATTGGCCCTGGTGTGGCTAATCAGTGTTGTCGCCTTAGCTGGTCCAACTTGGGAACGTCTGCCGCAGCCGGTATATCAACTCAATACCGGTAAAGTTGTCGTGCTGGATATGTCATTATCCATGCGCGCAACGGACATCAAACCGGATCGTCTAACCCGGGCTAAATATAAAGCGATTGATTTGGTAAAAAAGATTGCCGAAGGCGAAACCGGCCTTATCGCTTACGCGGGTGATGCATTTACCATAAGCCCATTAAGTTCTGACGGCCAAAATCTCACTGCATTGATCCCCAGTTTAGTACCGGAAATCATGCCGGTAAGCGGCAGTGAGCCCTACTTAGGCTTGAAAGCGGCAGCCGAATTGCTTGAAAATGCCGGCTTTTCACAAGGTGAAATTTTTTGGATCACCGATGGAATAGAAAGCCAGCAAATGAAAGAGATCAGTGACTTTCTATCTGATAGTCCTTATCGATTATCCATCATTGGAGTCGGCAGTAATGAAGGAGCGCCGATTGTGCAGGCCGATGGACAATTACTTAAAGATAACAGTGGCGCAATAGTACTTCCCAAGCTAAACAGTTCACAGTTACAAGCACTGGCGTCACAGGGACATGGGCGTTTCGCTCACTTGCAATCCGATGATAGTGATATTGATTATCTAACCGAACAAGCTTTGGTTGATCGTGATGTGGATCCGGAACAACAGGACGAAAATAACAGCGGTGACCAATGGCGAGAGATGGGTCCCTGGTTGTTACTGTTAGTGTTGCCTTTGGCCGCTTATGGTTTTCGTCGTGGCCTAATCATGGCGGTGTTATCAGTCAGTTTGCTATCGGGTTACATGCCCAAAGCGCAGGCCAACTGGTGGGATGACATGTGGCAACGCCCCGATCAACAAGGCCAAAAAGCCTTTAATAGTGAGCAATATCAACAAGCTGCTGAACAATTTAATAATCCCATGTGGCAAGGCAGTGCCTATTATAAAAATGGAGATTATCAAGCAGCCGCAGAGGCATTTAGTCAACTCGATAACGCTGAAGCCCTTTACAATAAAGGAAATGCCTTAGCACAATTGCAACAGATTGATGAAGCCATAGAAGCATATCGACAAGCGCTGGAAAAGCAGCCTGATTTTGAAGATGCGAAACAGAACAAAGCCTTGCTTGAGCAAATGAAAAAACAGCAAGAGCAACAAAAACAGCAAGAGCAACAAAAACAGCAGGATCAGCAAAATCAGCAAGATAAAGACGATCAATCTGATCAGGAAAAGAACCAGCAAAATAAAGATGGAGAAAATTCTACTGGTGACGGCACACAGCAGCAAAAACAAAATGATCAGCAACAACAGTCCGATCAAGATCAGCAGTCAGAGCAACAGAAAGAGCAAGAACAACAGCAGCAGAACCAAGGTCAATCTTCTGATGAGCAACCTGAGCAAAATCAAGCGCAAGCTCAACAAACCGAGATGACGGAAGAAGAAAAAGAACAAATGCTAAAAATGCAGAATTTGCTGCGCAAAGTGCCAGATGACCCGGCTTATTTGTTAAAACGTAAAATGCAGTTGGAATACCAGCAACGTAAACGCCGCCAAATTACGCCTCCCAATAAGGACAACTGGTAATGTTATCCATGTCATTAATCAACAAGTTAATCCCGTTTATGAAAATATCGAGAAGTACTCCAACAATGATAAAAACATTAACGCTATCTCTGCTGATGTTATGTAACAGCGCCTTCGCGCTGCAAGTCACCGCCACAGTAGATAAAAATCCAGTTATGGTGGACGAATCATTTACCTTGCAGGTGAGCGCCGATGACGATATGGACATCAGTGCTTTTGATCCCTCACCATTAATGAAAGACTTTGTAGTGGGTCGTACGTCGGTGAGTCGTCAAACGCAGATGATTAATTTTAACACCACTAAGGTCACCCAGTGGAATACGGTGTTAATTCCCCGCAAAGAAGGTCGTTATACTATCCCGGCACTCACCGTAGCTGGCCAATCGACTCAGCCTATTAATTTAATGGTGATCCCGGTATCGGCTAGTCATCAAAACCAAAATCGAGATTTATATATCACCACCGATGTGGACACTAAAAAGGCGTATTTACAAACGCAAATACGGTATACCGCGAAATTATATCTTGGTGTTGATCTGCAACGAGGCAGTCTTGAATCGCCTAAAATCGCTGACGCTGATATTCGTCAAATAGGCAAAGACAAAGAATATTCGGACATTGTCGATGGTCGCCGTTATCGGATCATTGAACGTACGTTTGCCATCATTCCGCAAAAAAGTGGCAAATTCACCATCAATGGCCCGCTATTTGAAGGTGAGGTCATCGACAACAATAGCAGCAATCAGTCGTTTGGCTTTTTTAAACGGACTAAAAATGTCAGTCGGGTAGGCCCTTCAATTGATATAGAAGTATTGCCCGTACCAGACAACTATCCCCATCACTGGTTACCCAGTGACTTTGTACAACTTACCGAAGAATGGCAACCTAAAGCCGGTGAATACAAAGTCGGTGAACCCATTACCCGCACTTTAACCTTAACTGCGGTTGGATTAGTCGAAGAACAATTGCCCGAAATCAACAGCCAGTATCCTGATAATGTTAAAACTTATCCTGATCAAGCCAATACGGTGACTGTTGAGCGGGATGATAATTTAATTGCCCAGCGCACCGAAACTATCGCCATTATTCCCAACAGTGAGGGAAAAATTCAGATCCCGGCGGTGAGTGTTCCCTGGTTTAATGTCGTCACTGGTGAAACCGAGTATGCGCGTTTACCTGCCCGCACCATCACCGTGGCACCTGGGGCCGTCACCAAAGCCGTTCCCACAGTCGCGCCCGCAGTTCCTGTCGCCGATACCGCCCCCAGTTCGTCTCCAGTATCTGTATCTCTAGGCACCACCACCGGTGAACCGGTTTATTGGTCGATCAGCAGTTCTGTATTATTGGCACTATGGTTACTGACATTATTATTATGGTGGCGTTCACAGCGCAAGACCCGTGTTGAAACTCACACCACCGAACAACAACGCTCCGTCTCCAGTCAGCAACTTAAACAAGCGTTGTCATCCAATCAACCTGCCCAAATACTGCCATTATTAACGCAATGGCTAGCCGAATATTGTGGGGAACCGTCGCAAACATTGGCATTGAGTCAACAGCAAATCGGTAACCCAGATCTGAATCAGGCAATAAGTGACATGTTGTCCAGCTTATATTCAAAACAGTCACAGCAGTGGAATAGCGATAAATTAAATGCCATTATCAATCAACTTGCCAAACAACCTGTTAAGACGAGTAATCACCCTTACCAGTTGCAAAGCCTTTATCCGCAATAATATGCTCTAATAGAGATGACAAAAAAAGCGATGGAACTCTGTGTTCAAACGAAATAAAAAGCAAAGCAACAAGGTCTCTACAGGCATGCTATCTAAACAACAGCGTTATGAGGCTCTTGTGCACGCACTGCATGGCGATATATTTCGCTACGCATACTGGTTAGTCAAAGACAAAACTGTCGCTGAAGACATCGTGCAGGAAACCTTTTTACGCGCATGGAAATCCTTGGATTCACTTAAAGATGAAAAAGCGGCTAAATCATGGTTAATCACCATATTACGCCGTGAAAATGCCCGTCGCTTCGAACGCAAGCAATTCGATCTGGTTGATATGGATGATGTGGTATTAGCGGATGAAATCCAGAGTAATGAACAGGATCTTGAACATCGTGAGTTACATCGACTAATTAATGGTTTGGCCGACGAATATAGAGAACCATTAGTTTTACAATCCATTTTTGGCTTAAGCGGTGATGAAATATCAGTGCAACTTGGATTGAACAAAAATACGGTTATGACCCGCTTATTTAGAGCAAGAAACCAACTTAAAGAGGCATTGGAACAACCTAATGAAACACGAGGCAGCCAAAATGGATGAATTAGAGTTCCGTCGTACCATTTATGCGCAACCCGATACTAACGATGCGGATGTTATTGAAGCTGCTGCCCAAGATGCAACCAAGCAGCAATTTTGGCAAGACGTTAAGCAACTCGATCATAAAATTAAACGCAGCGTTAATGAGGTTGATGTTCCCAGTGATTTAGCCCATCGACTTATTTTGCGCCAGACTATCTCCCGCCACCGTCAGCAACAAATCAGACAACGTTGGTATCTTGCTTTGGCGGCCTCCATCGCATTTTTGGTGGGGATCAATTTTACATTTTTACAAAATAGTCCGTTGGATTTGAGTCATTACGCATTGGCACACCGCTATCAGGAAGGTGAAGTTCCGATGCAAATGAATGAAAATGTCACTCTGCAACAACTTAATGTAAAACTCGCCAGTATGGGAGGACATTTACAAGGAACGGATTTTCACAATAATATCGGCAATATTTATTTCGCCAATTTTTGTGATTTTGAACAAGTACGTAGTTTGCATCTGGTGATTGATGGCGAGCAAGGCAAAGTAACCGTGTTTGTGGTACCACATGACAAAAAATACACGATAGATGGGCAATTTTCCGATCAACGTTTTAATGGTAAAGCTGTCGATTTAGGCTCTGTCGCCTTAATTGTGCTAGGTGAGAAAAACCAGCCTTTACAAAAGGTTACTGATAAGTTGAGAAAAGAACTGATTTTCTCAACTTAGTCATTGAGCTAGCTCCCGTGATATTCCATTTTAATGTGCTCAATGCCCGCATCATCAAAACTGTCACCCACCGATTCAAAACCAATTCGTTGATAAAAGTGTTGGATCATGACCTGTGCGGTCAAAGTGATTTTTTTCTTGCGTACCGGATCAATATGCGAACATTTCTGCAACGCTCGACGCATTAACTTTACCCCCCATTCCTGACCTCGGTGCTCCTTTTCCAGTACCACCCGCTCGATCTTGATTTCGTCATGGCATGAGCGAATACGTAAATACCCAACCAGTTTTTTATTTATATGCAGTAACAAATGCCAGCTGTTTTCATCCAGCCCGTCAATATCCGGATAAAGACTTTGCTGCTCAATAATGAACACTTTTTGACGAAGCCGATAAATCGTTTGTAATAGATACTGATCGATTGCAGAAAACTTACACCATCTGAACTCTGACATGCTACTCCGCTCAAGAAAGGGATAATGGAAAGGGGAACATCACTACTATTACACAGAATAGAAATAATGTTTAGGATTAATAGCATGTTCGAACAAGCATTTAAAAAACGTGACCTCATGACAATTACATGTAAAATCATTTATATGAGTCACTTTTTGAATAATTAGATATGGCTTTTTTTGCCGCACGGCAACCCATTTTAGACATCGATAAAAAGTTGTTTGCTTACGAGCTACTGTTTCGTGAGAATCTGGATAATGTATTTCCCGAAAACATAAACGCGGAAGAAGCCACATCCCGTATGGTAGAAGGGCTACACTTTAACCTGGGGTTAGATGGATTAATTCAAAATAAATGTGCTTTTATTAATTTTACCCACGAATCCCTGATTAACCAGTACCCACAATTACTCCCGAATGATCAGGTCGTGGTGGAAGTATTAGAAACCGTTAAACCGGGTAAAAAGCTGCTTGCCGCAATTATAGAACTCAAAGAAAAAGGCTACACCATCGCTCTGGATGACTATATTCATCATCGCATTTGGCTCCATTTTTTTCCTTATACCGACATTATCAAAATTGACTGGAAAGAAACGTCAATGGAGACCATACAAAAAGTCATTAATGACATTAAGCCCTTTCCTCACATTAAACTGCTCGCCGAAAAGATTGAAACCCATGAAGAATTTAATATCGCGGTTGGGTTGGGATTTAGTTATTTTCAGGGTTACTTTTTTAGTCGTCCCGAAGTATTGCAAAGTCGGGCCATTAGCCCTTCTCAAATGTCGTTAGCCAATCTAATGATAGAGCTCAGCCAACATGAGCCTGATATTAATGCCGTCACACAGGTTATCGAACGAGATGTTAATCTGTCATTTAAGTTACTACGGTATGCCCAATCCCCCTTATTTAAGCGTCGAACCGAAATAACCACAATCAAACACGCCTTACTGGTATTAGGCGATCAGGAACTAAGACGTTTTGTGTCAGTGCTATTTGCTGCGCAGTTTGGCGTAGCGAAACCGGCCGAGTTAACCAATATGTCTTTGATCCGGGCTCGTTTCTGCGAAACTTTGGCCGCCTTACCCGGACAAAATCAATCGAAAGAAAGCGCCTTTTTAGTCGGATTATTATCCTTACTAGACGCGCTACTCGATACCGAAATGACAGAGTTACTCGAAAAGCTACCGCTGGCAGACAGTATTAAGCAGGTATTAATTCATCACAACGGAGTGTTAGGTCAATATTTGACATTATTAATTGCCGTGGAACACGCTGATTGGAGTTTGGTGAGCCAATTGGAAGCGTCCCTCAACTTAACCGCAGACACTGCCGGACAGTTATATCAACAAGCATTAAAATGGGCCAACGAACGACAGGAATTTAGTTAGTCGTCCCTTACTTCAATATTCTTTTCTACACTTTCATATAGTATTTTGATTAATTCATTCTGACCTGCTTTCGTGTTAACTTATATGCATAGGCTATTTTGGAATATAGCTATCGATTAGCATTCAATAACGGAACCTTATATGACGGTTAAAATCCCCACAGTTACCCATTTAAAGCAGTTAGAAGCGGAGAGTATTCATATCTTTCGCGAAGTTGCCGCGGAGTTTGATAATCCGGTAATGCTCTATTCTGTTGGTAAAGACTCATCGGTATTACTGCATCTGGCACGTAAAGCTTTTGCTCCCGGCAAAATACCTTTCCCGTTGATGCACGTGGACACCAACTGGAAGTTCCATGAAATGATCGAATTTCGTGATCAGATGGCAGCGAAACACCAATTTGAATTAATTGTGCATCAAAATCAGCAAGGCCTGGATATGGGCGTAGGCCCCTTCACTCATGGCAGTGCCAAACATACCGACATAATGAAAACCGAAGCCCTTAAACAGGCCTTAAATAAATATAAATTTGATGCCGCTTTTGGCGGTGCCAGACGGGATGAAGAAAAGTCTCGAGCCAAAGAAAGGGTATATTCGTTCCGCGATGAAAATCATCGCTGGGATCCCAAAAACCAGCGCCCAGAACTATGGAATATCTACAATTCCAAGATCAACAAAGGCGAAAGTATCCGGGTATTCCCAATGTCCAACTGGACCGAACTGGATATTTGGCAATATATCTATTTAGAGAATATTGAAATTCCGTCATTGTATTTAGCCAAACCTCGTCCAGTCGTCGAGCGGGACGGCATATTAATCATGGTTGATGATGACCGAATGCCGCTCAAGGAAGGCGAAACACCAGACATGAAATCGGTGCGTTTCCGCACGTTAGGTTGTTATCCGTTAACCGGTGCTGTGGAGTCTACTGCCGCCACCTTGCCTGAAGTGATTCAGGAAATGTTGCTGACCAAAACGTCCGAACGTCAAGGCCGAGTGATCGATCATGATGAAGCCGGTTCAATGGAGAAAAAGAAAATGGAAGGATATTTCTAATGGCGAATAACATTGTTTGGCATGACCATAAAATTGATAAACAGGCTCGCGCTCAAGCCAAAAAACAAAAGCCTTGCGTTATCTGGTTCACTGGCTTAAGTGGCTCAGGTAAATCCACCATTGCCAATATTCTGGAGCAAAAGCTACACGAACAGGGCAAGCAAACCTACCTGCTGGATGGTGACAATGTTCGTCATGGTCTATGTGGTGATTTAGGCTTTAGCGATAAAGATCGGGTAGAAAATATTCGCCGTATTAGTGAAGTATCAAAATTATTCGTTGATGCTGGCTTAATCGTCATTACTGCATTTATTTCACCGTTTAGAACTGATCGTGATTCCGCCCGACAGATATTGGAAAACGGTGAGTTTGTTGAAGTGTTTGTAGATACCCCGCTGGATGTCTGTGAACAGCGCGATCCGAAAGGCTTATACGAAAAAGCTCGCAAAGGTGATATTAAAGACTTTACCGGAATTGGTTCAGCCTATGAAGCGCCTGTTAATCCTGAATGTCATCTGATGTTTGACGGACAAGATGCTGAACAATCAGCCGATCAGTTAATTGCCCAACTGAAACAGAAAGGATATCTGGATTAATGAGTGATACTACGTTGCATCAACCGGTAATCGATATTGCCCACCGAGCTGGTGATGCCATTATGCAAATTTATCAACGTGACTTTGATATTAGCACCAAGAGCGATACCAGCCCGCTAACCGAAGCAGACTTGGCCGCACATCATATTATTGTGCAAGGTTTGCAGACAATTTCCGACCTACCGGTATTATCCGAAGAATCCGCCAACATTCCATGGCAACAGCGTCAGCAATGGGATCAATATTGGCTAGTTGATCCGCTCGATGGTACCAAGGAATTTATCAAAAAAAATGGCGAATTCACCGTTAATATCGCCTTAATTGATAATGGCCAACCGGTATTTGGGGTAGTTTACGCGCCGGTATTAGAAAAGACCTATGTGGGCGATGCTCAATCCGGTGCCTATCTCATCGAAAAACAACAGAAAACTCCCATCAAGGTGGCGCCTCATCAGGATGGCGAGACCTGGCAAGTAGTGGGCAGTCGTTCTCATCAAAGTCCCGAGATCCAGGCGTTTTTAACTAATTTAGAGGGTGAAACCAATCTGGTAGCCATGGGCAGTTCGTTGAAGCTGTGCTTAGTGGCTGAAGGTGTGGCCCATGTGTATCCGCGATTAGGTCCAACATCCGAATGGGATACTGCTGCAGCACAAGCTGTAGTGGAAGCTGCAGGGGGACAAGTTGTGGTCTATCCCGGTGATACACCGTTACGTTACAACCAGAAAGAATCCGTTTTAAACCCTTATTTTGTGGTGACTAGCAAAGATGAATAGTGAAAATCAATTACTTCAATCCGATATTCTGTCCTATCTCGATCAGCATGAGAAAAAAGATCTGCAACGCTTTATCACCTGCGGCAGTGTTGATGACGGTAAAAGTACCCTGATTGGGCGATTACTGCACGACTCAAAAATGATCTTTGAAGATCAATTAGCCGCCATCACCAAAGACAGTAAAAAAGTCGGTACCACTGGTGAAAAAGTTGACTTGGCCTTATTGGTTGATGGTTTGCAATCAGAGCGTGAGCAAGGGATCACCATTGATGTCGCCTATCGGTATTTTTCTACTGACAAACGCAAGTTTATTGTGGCCGATACACCGGGACATGAGCAATACACTCGCAATATGGTTACCGGTGCCTCAACCTGTGATCTGGCCGTTATCCTGATTGATGCCCGTAGCGGGGTTAAAACCCAAACCAAGCGCCACTCGTTTTTGGTGTCATTATTGGGGATTAAACACGTTATTGTGGCCATCAATAAAATGGACTTAAAAGATTACGATCAAAAAGTATATGAATCGATTAAGACTGACTATCTGCGTTTTGCCGCGCAACTGGATATTCCAGATATTAACTTTGTCCCTATGTCTGCATTGGAAGGTGATAACGTAGTTAATCGCAGCGACAATACACCGTGGTATCAGGGTGAGACGCTGATGGAGATGTTGGAAAATATCGAAATAGCAGAAGATATTAATACCGAAGATTTCCGCTTTCCGGTTCAATACGTCAGTCGTCCTGATCTGAACTATCGCGGTTTTGCCGGTACGGTGGTATCAGGTAGCATCGCACCGGGTGATGAGATTATGGCATTGCCCTCAGGTAAGACATCCAGGATTAAATCTATCGATACCTTTGATGGTCCTTTGGACTTGGCTTACTCACCATTAGCTGTAACCCTGACATTGGAAGATGAGATCGATATTTCTCGCGGCGATATGATCGTGAAAGCCGATAATCGCCCTTTTGTTGGCGGACAATTTAAGTCTACCTTGGTATGGATGGCCGAAGATAGTATGACGCCCAACAAGCAATATGACTTTAAGTTTGCCACAAAAACGGTTGCCGGGAGTGTCAACGATATTAATTATCGAATAGACGTCAATACGCTAGAACACAATCAATCTACCCATTTAGGTTTAAACGAAATTGCCGTGTGTGATATTAAGCTTAATCAACCGGTTGCTTGTGATCCCTACCAACAAAACCGGGCAACGGGTGCGTTTATTATTATTGATCGTTTAACCAATGGTACTGTGGGTGCAGGAATGATTATTGCTCAAAACGAGCAGTCTAACACCAAAACCCAACAATATTCCGAGTTTGAATTAGAGTTTAATCAACTGGTACGGAAACATTTTCCTCACTGGCAAGCTCTCGATATTAGTAAACTTTAAATAACACAAACTAGGGTCTGTTGATTTATGACCATTGACCAAATATTGGTTGTCGGCATTTTTATTGCCACGATTGGGGCGCTTGTCTTTTCCGACAAGCGCCCTGCTTTTATTTTTTCGATTGTAATATTGGCACTCATTGTTAGTGGGGTGTTGTCTTTAGAACAAGTCACTCATAATTTAACTAACATCGGCTTAATTACACTAATACTGTTATTAATGGTCAGTGCTTCCGTGGATAAAACCTCGCTAATTAAAGGTTTAGCCCGTAAATTGGTTACCTTAGGATATAAACGCAGTTTCTGGCGTTTGTTTGGTGTGACTTTTTTAGCCTCAGCATTTTTAAATAATACTGCGGTAGTTGCCACCCTGATTGGACCGGTCAAACAAAATCAGTACCACCCGCCTTCGCGATTACTTATTCCTTTATCCTACGCGGCCATTTTAGGCGGCACCTTAACCTTAATTGGTACCTCAACAAATTTAATTGTGGACAGCTTTCTGCTTGAGCATGGCCACGCCGGCTTTAAATTCTGGGACTTCACCCTGTATGGCTTGGTCGCCGGGTTAGCCTGCGGACTGGTGATGTTTTTGCTCAGTCCGTTATTGCCTGACATTAAGGTCACAGGCAAAAATTACACCGATTATTTTATTGAAGCCGAGGTCAGCAATGATTCCGAGCTGGTAGGTAAAACCGTTGAACAAAACCATTTACGTAATTTACCGGAGTTGTTTTTAGCTGAAGTAGTACGCAAAGGTAAATTGATTAGCCCCGTTACCCCGGATGTGATTATTGATGCCGGTGATAAATTGATTTTCACCGGTAATATGCAACGAGTAGACAGTCTGCAACATATCGACGGTTTAAACATGTTTGCCGAAACTGATGGGTTATTACGCGAAAACCTGACCGAAGTGGTGGTATCCAACCGGTCCAGAATTATTGGAAAAACCCTGAAACAAGTGGGATTTCGCGCCTTGTTTGATGCTGCCGTAGTGGCAATCCGACGTGATGGCGAAGCCATATCAGGAAAGCATGGTGATGTTGCATTGCAAGCGGGAGATTTTTTGGTACTGGCCACCGGACCGGATTTTTCTGCACGACATAATCTAGCCAAAAACTTCTTTATTGTCAGTGAACGAAACATCGCTAAGAAACTGAGTACTCTTCAGGAATGGGTCACCCTAGGCGGATTTGGTGCGGTGATAATCGCTGCAGCCACTTCCATGTTATCGTTACCACTCGGTTTGATGTTATTAATGTGCGGATTAGTACTGGCAAACATTATCACCGGTAACGAGTTAAAACGTCATTTACCGATTAACTTGATTCTGGTTATCGTGGGCGCGCTCAGTTTAGCGACGGGGTTAGAAAATAGCGGGGTTATCAATTTGGTGACCCAAAGTATTGAACCTATATTACTCGGTGCCGATCCGTTTTACGCTTTGCTATGCGTGTATATAATGACGTTATTAATGACTGAGGTGGTCACTAACAACGCTGCTGCAGCGTTAATGTTTCCATTCGCATGGGGTCTTTGCACTGCGATGAACCTGCCCGTATTACCTTTTGCGTTGGCTGTCGCCTTTGCCGCTAGCGCCAGCTTTATTTCACCTTACGGTTATCAAACAAACCTGCTGGTATTCAGCGCGACCAATTATAAACTGAAACATTTTGTTAGAATGGGACTGCCCATTTCCATTACATATTCAACGATTGTATTGACGTTACTGAAGTTGAACTACGGGTTTTAAGGGGATATTAACGAACTAAAACATGATCATATTTTAGCTCGTCGCTCGAAGCTCGTTACTCGCAGTTATCTTTAAACTTTACGCCACGTCGTTCCCTGAGGGCCATCTTCTAGCACTATCCCCATCGCGGTTAAGGCGTCGCGTGCCACATCGGCTGCCGCCCAGTCTTTATCAGCACGAGCCTGCTTGCGATCCGCAATCAATTGTTCGATAGCCGCGACATCTAAATCTTTACCTTGAAAATAATGTTCGGGATCTTGCTGTAATAATCCCATCACACCACCAAGATAAACCATAATGCCGGCCAGCTTCTGAGCCTGTTGAGGATCTTCTAACCGCGCGATATTAATTTCACGAGCCAATTCAAATAACACTGAAATAGCCTCAGGGCTATTAAAGTCGTCATTCATTGCTGCATCAAAACGCTCCTGATATACATTTTCCTGTTTGGCATGCTGTCTATCTGGCTCTATACCCCGCAATGCCGTATATAAACGCTCTAAACTGGCGCGAGCCTGTTTGAGATTATCTTCGCTATAATTTAGCTGACTGCGGTAATGAGCGGTCATCAGAAAATAACGGACCGTTTCGGCATCGTGTTGTTTCAGTACGTCGCGTAACGTAAAAAAGTTGCCCAGGGATTTGGACATTTTTTCTTCGTTGACCTGCACCATCCCCGTATGGATCCAGTAATTCACATAAGGTGTATCAAAGGCGCAGCAGGATTGAGCTACTTCATTTTCATGATGGGGGAAAATCAGATCCGACCCACCACCATGTATATCGAAATGGGCGCCAAGATGTTTATGATTCATCGCTGAACATTCAATATGCCAACCTGGACGGCCATCTCCCCAGGGAGATTTCCAGCTCGGTTCACCAGCTTTAGCCGATTTCCATAGCACAAAATCCAAAGGCGACTGTTTATCCTGGGTCACTTCCACTCGCGAACCTGATTGTAATTGCTCCAAATCCTGACGGCTCAATTTTCCATATTGCGCAAAGCTACTTACATTAAACAATACATCACCACTGCTGGATACATAAGCGTGCTGCTTATCAACCAAACGCTGAATTACTTGGATAATTTCATCCATGTGCGTCGTCACACGGGGTTCAATATCAGCTGGTAATAAACCAATGGCAGCGAAGTCCTGATGCATCATCTCGATGGTACGACTGGTTAAATCTTCACAACTTTCATTGTTATCGATAGCCCGTTGGATAATTTTGTCATCCACATCGGTAATATTGCGCACGTAGTTAACCTGATAGCCCATGTGGCGCATAAAACGCACCATTAAATCAAAACTTAAGTAAGTACGGGCATGTCCCATATGACACAGATCATAAACCGTGATCCCGCACACATACATGTCGACCTTGCCCGCCACTAACGGCTTAAATATTTCCTTCTGGCGAGTCAATGTATTGTATATGTGCAGCATGTAGCGATTTCCTGTATTTATCCCCTTATCCTTAAAACGGCACTTTTATTGGCTTTGCGTAATTGCCGCCACCGTGTAATTTCAATGATTTTTGGGGATAGAGTTAAGTATAAAATGTCAAAAAGCGAATATTAACACCACCTCTGGCATGTCGCATCAACGATTGAACAAATTGTCATGCTGATCGGATTAGAAATTTACGTTAAACTGGCGTTTTTCCCTATTACGGAACTGATTATGGTTAAAATACACACTAACTTTGGCACTATCGGCCTGACAATGTTTGCTGATAAAGCCCCTGTGACCGTTGAAAACTTCCTGTCTTATGCCCGCGAAGGCTTTTACGACAATACAATATTTCACCGCATCATTAGCGGTTTTATGATTCAAGGTGGTGGATTTGAGCCGGGTTTAGAACAAAAGCCCACAAAAGATCCAATAAAGAACGAAGCCAACAACGGATTAGCCAATAATAAAGGTACCGTTGCCATGGCTAGAACCAATGAGCCTCATTCGGCCACATGCCAATTTTTTATTAACTTAACCGATAACAGCTTTCTAAACTTCCGTGGTGAAAGCCCGGATGGTTGGGGCTACTGTGTATTTGCGCAAGTCAGTGAAGGTATGGATGTAGTTGAGAAAATCAAGTCAGTTAAAACCGGCAATGCTGGCTTCCATCAAGATGTTCCGCTAGAAGATGTTGTGATTGAAAAGGTCGTAGTCGAAGACTAAAACCTGTTTATCTTTCATTTTACTGCTGTTGAGAAATGAAAATTTCTCAACAGCAACACAAGCAGTCTCGTTTATTCAGGTAATAAATAAGTTTGTTTGACCATGTTGTTTATAACGACCGGGAATGAAGGACTGTCAAACTCAAGCCAACCAGCTGGGGCTAATATTGAACACACTGTTTATTGCCGATCTGCACTTGTCAGAAAGCCGTCCGGATATTACCGCGGCTTTTATTCATTTTATGCAACAACAAGCCATCCATGCGGATGCCTTATATGTATTAGGTGATTTATTTGAGGTATGGATTGGTGATGATGAAATCACGCCGCTAAATACTCAAGTTATTCAGGCATTCAAACAACTCACTTCACAGCAGGTACCGGTTTATTTTATCCATGGTAACCGTGATTTTTTAATTGGTCGTCGTTTTGCTAAAGCCACCGGAGTGATCCTACTCCCGGAGCATCATGTGATTGATTTATACGGCCAACCTACTTTGATTATGCATGGCGATAGCTTATGTACGCTAGATGTGGCTTATCAAAAGTTCAGGAAGAAATCCCGCAGTTGGTGGTGGCAAGCGGGCATTCTGTCTTTGCCGTTATTTATCCGGCATAAAATTGGCCAAAATGCCCGTCAAAAAAGTCAGCAATCCAACATGAACAAATCGGATAACATTATGGATGTCACCGAGAGTGAAGTCATCACTCAAATGGAACAACATCAAGTACAGACATTGATCCATGGTCACACCCATCGTCCAGCGATTCATTCATTGGAAATTAACGGACAACCCGCCAAACGCATTGTATTAGGTGACTGGTATGAGCAAGGAAGTTGTTTGAAGGTCACCCCTGAATCGATCCTATTGGAGAGTAACCCTCTACCCAGTATATAAACCGGGTCACTTTCTCGTCCGCCGTACCACCTTTCCCTATAGAAATAGCTGCTTTGAATTAAGCTAATTCGCGATTGTGACTGGTCATATTTCCATCACACAAGCTTCATATTTATGTCAATTAAACGTCACCTCTAAACTGCTAGTCTCTACGCCCAGTTAATGTTGCCGTGCTTTCTTATCGCTAGTTCACGTCAATATTCAACTTTCAGTATCAAAACCATAACGAATGACAATCACTATTCAAAAAAATACAGAGGACAATAACTAATGATTATTGAGTCAAAATTGGCTAACACTATTCGAGCCTTATTAATAGGAATGCCCGTTGTAATGCTAGCTGCTTGCGGTGACGGAGACGATGGAAAAAACGGTGTGGATGGCGCAGACGGAGCAGATGGCGCAACCTCTTTAACCCAAGTGACAACCTTACCTTCAACTGATGAATGTCCCAATGGCGCGACACTATTGCAAGCCGGCACTGATACCAATGGTAATGGCGTTCTGGACGACACAGAAGTGACAAGCGAATCATCAGTTTGCTCAGCTGCCAGCGCCAGTTCACATCTGTTAGCTTCGTCTGCCACGATTAAATTTGACAGCGTTGATGCACCTTCAACCAATTATGAAAAACGTCAAATTCAAGTCGGCCAGGCTAAAGTCATCGATGGTGATGAAGAAACCATGTTGGATGTGGATTATCACATTCTCGCCCGTTCGGGTGACAAATTTGGCGATGTGGCTTTTGGTCAGTTAGTGGACAAAGAGGGGCAGCCTTTGTTTGGCGAAGATGGCGCACGTAAAATTTCGGATGCTAATGAACACACCTCATTACTCCCCATTGGTAACAAGCTGTTTTCTGTGTCCCAGATGGAATCAACTCCCGGAGCGATGTTCCTGATGGAATTGGCTCAAAATCAACAAAACGGTGAATTGAGCGTTAAAAGTATGCAGCAAATTGACCAATCTGGCGTGGACGGTGGTTGGGTTCACTGTGCCGCGTCGGTAACGCCGTGGACCACCCATCTCGCCTCTGAAGAATATGAGCCAAACGCAGCTAATCCCCTTAGCGCATCGGCAATGAATGAATATATGGGATTGAGTGGCGACACTAATCCATATTACTACGGCTGGAATATTGAAATAAAAGTCAATGAAGACGCCTCTACTGAATTAAGCAAACATTATGCAATGGGTCGGATGGCATTCGAATTGTCATATGTGATGCCTGACCAGAAAACCGTTTATATGTCTGATGATGGCACCAACGTTGGATTCTTTATGTTTCTGGCCGATACTGCCGGTGATCTGAGCGCCGGTACTCTGTATGCGGCAAAATGGCACCAAACCTCAGCAGACAATGGCGGTACAGCAAATATCAGCTGGATCAATTTAGGCCACGCGACTGACGCTGAAATTAGTGATTATGTCCATGGCACCAATGATAAGGCTAAATTGACTTTTACTGATATTTTTGACGTCGATGGAACAGGTTGCACCACAGTCAGTACCAATGGTAATACTGAGTGTTTAACCCTTAAAGACGGTATGGAAAAAGCAGCATCTCGCATGGAGTCTCGTCGTTATGCCGCATTGCAAGGTGCAACCACTGAATTACGCAAGGAAGAAGGTATTACTTTCGATCCTGACCGCAACAAATTGTATGTCGCCATTTCTGAAGTAGCTAAAGGTATGACTGACGGAGCGGGCGATATTCAACTAGCGGAAGCCAATTCATGTGGTGCGGTTTATCAATTCGACATCGCCACTGAGACAGTCAATGACAACGCGGGTAGTGCAATCGACTCCTCGTCTGTGGTCCACAACTGGAGCCCTCTGATAGCTGGCCGGCCCGTTTCCGCTGAAGACCCGCAAGTTGCCGGATTTGAAGGCAATAATGCTTGTCACATCAACGGAATTGCCAGCCCCGATAACCTGACCTACATGAGCGGCCACAACCAATTGATCATCGGTGAAGATACCGGTAGCGGTCACCAAAACGATGCTATTTGGGCTTACGATTTAGATGATGGCAGTCTAAAACGCATTCAAACCACTCCTTACGGTGCGGAAACAACCTCACCTTACTGGTATCCCAATATTAACGGTTGGGCTTATCTGATGAGTGTGGTTCAGCATCCGTACGGTGAGTCAGATGGAGATAAAGATACTGGAACCGGTGAAGCACGAGCTTACACTGGCTACGTGGGACCTTTCCCAGCCAAATCCGAGTAATTTATTCATAAAACATCTATGAGGGGGCACTTGCCCCCTTTTTCGATATATTGGAGAAAAACAAATGGGCCTTCCATTTTCGTCATTCAATTTTAAGACCCTGTTATTCTTAATGCTACTGTATGCTGCGCCTGCTCTGGCGGAATTAACCGACGTTAGCTATAACGATGTGCTAAGCCATCCCAGCCCTTACATTCCAGCACAATGTTATACTGACCCTAAAATTTCAGAAACCAGCATAGCTAACCCCTGCTATGCCTGCCACACCCCCAGCAAACGACCCAATGTGCTCAATGATACCGACGTACAACTGGTTTATGGATTTCCTGATAGCGTATTGCAAAATCCCTGGACTAATCTGTTTAAAGATCGCCGCGCCGCGATTGCCTCAATCAAGGATCAGGACATTCTCGAATATGTACGCCAAAACAATTATATTGATAATCAAGGCGAGATCACTTTGGCAAAACGCTTACACCAAAACGCCAAGCAATATGATACTAACGGTAATAACCAATGGGATGGCTACGTACCGGACAGTTACTTTAATTTTGACCATGAAGGTTTTGATCACACCCCAGACGGTCGCTATACCGGCTGGCGAAGCTATGCATACTATCCCCTACCCGGCAGTTTTATGCCCACCAATGGATCCACCGATGATGTCAGTATTCGTCTCGCGCCAGCATTCCAGCAAAATGCCCAAGGACAATTTGACCTTGCTATCTATAAGCTAAACTTGGCCATTGTCGAAGCCATGATCCTCGAACAGGATATTGCTATCGAACTGACAGACGAACAGGCGTTAGGGGTCGATCTGGACAAAGACGGTAAATTAACTCAAGCCTCGATAGTCAAGTATGATTGGGCGCCGCTGGAAAAACGTTTTATGAGTTATGTTGGAAACGCTAAACAGCAATTAGAGGCTGGAAAGGTTCATCTTGCCGCCAAACTATTTCCGGAAGGAACCGAATTTTTACACTCTGTTCGTTATCTGGATATTTCCCCTAACGGCCAAGTCGCGATGGCTCCCCGCATGAAAGAATTACGTTACGCCAGAAAAACCAACTGGTTAAACTACTATCAGTGGGAAGTATTAGTCAGCGCCGAAACTAAAGAACGCCACGACTTTCCTGGCCGCACCAAAAAAATACGCGGCAGTGCCGAAGAGGGTGTCGGTGTGTCACAAGGCTGGGTTTATCAAGGTTTTATTGAAGATCGCCAAGGCCAACTTCGCCCCCAAACCTATCAAGAGCAAGTGACTTGCACCGGTTGCCATAGTGGCATCGGAGTCATGATGGATACCAATATTTCCTTTTATCGCAAACTCCCCCACTCCAGTTTTCAACAAGGTTGGTATCACTGGGGGCAAAAATCCATGGTAGGACTTCCCGAACCTAAAAGGCAAAGTGATAACGAATACGAATATAGTTATTATCTAAAAAATAACCCTACTGGCGACGAATTCCGCTCTAATCACGAAGTACAACAACGCTTTTTTGATCCGCAAGGACACCCTAAAGAAGCAGTATTTGAGCAACTCCATCAAGACATATCAGTATTGATGTTACCGTCTGCGAAAAGAGCACTGGCGTTAAACAAGGCATATAAACTGGTCGTTGATGAGCAAAGTTTTATCCTGGGCAAAGCCCCCCTGTTGGCTCCGCTGGATAAAGTGTTATTTAAGCAAATATTGGTTAATCAACAAACCGGTATCAAGGAACCGTTAAGTGCGTTTTAAATACTTAAAAATCAACAAAGGGCTGAACACCCCTTTGTTGGTTTCGCTAATCGATTACTCGCTGGCCGCCAATTGATAAGACAAATGCTGGTAGAAACGCAATGTAATGGCATCACGGGTTGGACAGAAATTTAACTCTGCGCACATATCTTTAAGCGCAGATGTTAAGTGATTAATAAATTTGCCATAACCTCGGCTGGTAAAATCTGAATCCGATGCCAGAAAAACCAGATTAATACTGTCCACCATATTACGACTATCCCATTGACTGATAAAACTGCCACCAAGTTGATCAGGTTGAAAACCAATACGCAACAATTCACCTTGAGGATAAAAGTACTCTTCCTGTGCGTGGCGAATAATAGGCACCTTGCCATTAGCGATAATCGCTATCTGATTTAGGTTGTATTGCTTGGCAAACTTGGCAAATGTTTCCGAAACATGAGTATATAACGGGTTATAAGGATCTTCTGCAGCCAGATCAATATCGCATTGTTGCAACAAATTCATTGTCATCGGCAAAGTAGCCATGGCGAAATTCAAACAGTTGCGGTTACTGGGCAAAATAAAGGATTGTTGTTGATAACGATCGTGTAACTTGCGAAACCCATGGGTTTTAGTGGCTTTATCCCCTTTCTCGGCGGCATAGATATCCCAGGTAAGATGTTGATGATCTTTTATTTTAAAATTGGAAAGCGGCATTTTAATTTCAGTCCGCCATTCATTTACCAGCTGACTCACACGTTGATGAAAGTGCGCTGAGTCTTGCCTAACCTCATCGCCGGTAGATAAAAATAGTAACTCAATTTTATCAGTTAAAAAATTAACATCATAAAAAGAACGCATTCCCGAATGAGAAGCTGGATTGTACAAGAATATTAATTGCTGAGGGGTTTCGATAACCTGCTGCTCTTCACCATATCTAACTCTAACCAACTGATCTTTAGCGATAAAGTTGACATTGATTAACTGGTGCTTTTTACAACTATCAAAAAAGTGATGACTCAATTTCCGATAAAAATCATCGTAACGCTTAGTGGTTAATGGTTGCTCGATATAATCTTCAATCCACTGCCTGCCCAACTTACATTCAACCAGTACATACTGATTTTCCCGCGCACTAGCCGGTACATAGACTTTATGCACCGCGCCTCTTTTACGCACTAAGGATTGTCTGGAATTTATCTTTAACATCACACTGCTCCCTATTTAAGATGAGCAGCTAACCTAATTGAAACAAATTAAACTCAGATGACAGAATTAGGATAGTTTGATGATCGTGCTCTACAGTACACCGCTATGAAAACGCAATTCAGCATCTTTACTCTGAATTAACTCAGCTTCAATAGCACCAAATAGCAATACTCTGTCACTAATATCTTCAGCCGCGATACTTTGTGCCAAGGTTAAATAATCCTGATAATGACGAGCTTCGGAACGTAACAAAGAAATATAAAATTTGCTGAGTTCTTCATCCAGATAGGGAGCCAGCTTGGCAAAGCGTTCACAGGACCGTGCTTCAATATAAGCACCACAAATTAATTTATCGATTAACGCTTGGGGTTCATAAGTGCGAACATGTTTCATCAACCCCTTGGCATAGCGCCCGGCCGATACATTTTTATACTCAATCCCGCGTTGTTGCATAATCTCAAGTACTTGCTGAAAATGGTGTAGTTCCTCTTTAATCAACAACACCATTCTATTCACCAAATCCGAAGCAAAAGCCACATCCTCTCTAGCCTCTAGCTTTTTTCCCAGACCACTATGATTGGGATTAAACTCCCCTTCATAGTCCCGGCGATAAACAAAATCTTCATAAGGCTTTAACCACGCTAGCAAGGCCGCGCCATTGGCTTTATCTACGGCATATTTGCGCATTAACAACATTGCTGTTTGCGCAGCCTTTAGTTCACAGTTTGCGTGATCGACCAATAAAAGCGCCAAATTCGCCGGTTTAATCGCTTCATCTATCCAGCTTTGTGGGGTATCGCAGCGCAGAAATGCTTTAATAGGCTGTAAAAGTTCGTCCAATACGTATTCTCTTTGTCATCACACACATAACGTGATCGTGTTTTGGGGCGCTACATTATACCCAAATGTCCTCAGGCTAACATTACCCATTTAATTTGATGAATTTGTGATCCATCTGATTATGCATGTCTATACTGAAAATGAGTTTGGTAAACAAAGGCGATAACGCTTATCCAACTTAACAAAATATTTTGCTTGACTTGCATAAAACTGTTGACGATTTGTTCAACCTCAAACACACTGGTGTTAAATAAATGTTAAAAAACATCCCAGTGGAACATTTAGCGAGGTAATTAACATGATTCTAAATCACTTGTTTGGTTTATATACGCACCCAAAAGAAGAATGGCAAACTATCGACAGACGCCATGAAAGCTTGTTGTATAGCATGTCGCATATATTGATTATTGCGTTAATCCCCAGTCTGACCTGCTATTATTCTGCAGTACATATTGGTTGGAGCATCGGTGTAGGTGATCCCATTATACTTACCGAGCAAAGTGCGATGATCGTCAGTACTGCAATGTACGTAGGGCTTGTTTGTGGTGCGATTGCCTTGGCATATTTAATCCACTGGATGGCCAAAACGTTTGATGCCGAACCCACTTACACCCAATCTCTTGAGTTAGCCGCTTATACCGCCACTCCTTTGTTTATGGTCGGTTTCGCGTCTTTCTATCCAGAATTATGGTTTGTCATGGTTGTTGGTCTGGTTGGTCTAACCTACTCCGTTTACCTGCTTTATTCCGGTGTTCCCATCATTATGCATATACCGGAAGAAAAAGGCTTTATCTACGCCAGTTCTGTTGTAACTTGCGGTTTAGTATTGCTGTCTGTGATGATGGCAAGTACTGTCATATTGTGGAGTATGGGAATGGGACCAGTACTCGCGAGTTAGTTACATTCTGCTTATCTAACAAAAATGGCAGGGTTAACCTGCCATTTTTTGTTTTAAATTAGCGCTGTCGGGATTAGTTATCACTATCCATGTTATGCAGCTCCAAATTTGATACATTGCCAGCTTCGCTTTTATTTTTAGAACCTTCAGAACGCAATAAATCCAACTGTTCCAAATAGCCCTGATTAACGTCACCAGTAATATATTTGCCATCAAATACTGACGTATCAAATTGTTTAATATCCGGATTTTCTTCACGAACGGCATCCACCAGATCCTGTATATCCTGGAAGATCAAACCATCCGCTTTGATAAATTCACAGATTTCATCCACTTCTCTACCATGTGAAATCAGCTCATTAGCGCTTGGCATATCAATACCATAGACATTGGGGAAGCGAATTTCCGGTGCCGCTGACGCAAAATAGACTTTCTTGGCCCCCGATTCACGCGCCATTTCAATGATCTGTTCAGAAGTCGTACCGCGCACAATTGAGTCATCTACCAACAGCACGTTTTTACCTTTGAATTCTGATGGAATGGCATTTAATTTGCGACGTACCGACTGCTTACGCATGGTCTGCCCCGGCATAATAAAAGTACGACCAATATAGCGATTTTTTACAAAGCCCTGACGATAAGGCACGTTCAATTCTTGGGCAATCTGCAGCGCGATGTCACAGGACGTTTCCGGAATAGGAACCACCACATCAATTTCTAAATCTGACCATTCACGAGCTATCTTTTGCCCCAACTTACGACCCATATTCACTCGGGAAGCATACACCGACATTCCATCAATAAATGAATCAGGGCGAGCAAAATAAACAAATTCAAAAATACATGGGGCTGTTAATGGATTATCCGCACATTGCTGGGTAAAAAGCTGTCCATCTTCGGTAACGAATATGGCTTCACCAGGTGCGACATCACGCACAAATTTAAAGCCGACTGCATCCAATGCAACACTTTCAGAGGCAACCATATATTCATCACCTTCCGGCGTTGTGCGCTTGCCTAACGCCAAAGGACGGATCCCGTAGGGGTCACGAAATGCCACCATTCCAATACCAATCAGCGCAGCAACACAAGCATAAGCACCGCGAATTTTACGATGTACGTTGATTACCGCGGCAAATACATCCTCTGGGCGAATTCGCATATTCGGGCATAACTGTAACTCGTGAGCAAAAATATTTAATAATATTTCTGAATCTGAAGTGGTATTAATATGTCGTCTAGCAACACGAAACACTTCATCTTGTAACTCATGGGCATTGGTTAAATTACCGTTATGGGCAAAAGCAATCCCAAACGGCGAGTTAACATAAAAAGGTTGCGCTTCAGCTGAGCTGGAAGAACCTGCGGTTGGATAGCGAACATGACCAATACCAAATTGCCCGCTCAAACGTTGCATATGTCTGGTGTGAAATACGTCACGCACCAAACCATTTGCCTTACGCAAATGAAACATTCCCCGGTCAATTGTCACAATACCGGCAGCATCCTGTCCACGATGCTGCAACACAATCAGACTATCATACAATGCCTGAACTACAGGGGTTTTACCGACAATTCCAACAATACCACACATGCGTAATACCTACTTTTTAGATCGTATTCAGAAAACTGGAGTTACTTTTAAGGTAAGTAAAAAACCATTCAACAATTACTTTAAATTCAGGAACCAAAACAGACGATTGCCACCATGTGGCCTGGGGAGCAGGAGTAAATACATCCATGAAGAATAATAATGCACTAACAATTAATACGCCTCGCAGCATACCAAAAACACCACCGAGTGCTCTATCGGTGCCGCTTAAACCGGTATGCTCAACTAATTGGCCTACAACATAATTAAGCAGACCGCCTAAAATAAGGGTAACGACAAACAAAATAGCAATCGCCACTCCATTACGGATCATGGCATCGTCAAATTTGGTCATATAAACGGCAAGGTCGGCATAGAACTGGCTGGCGATAAAAAACGCCCCTATCCAGACAGCCAATGAAATAGCTTCTTTAACAAAGCCACGAACCAGGCTTATCAAGGTAGAGAGTAAAATAATGCCGAGTATGGCGAAATCAATCCAGTTCATGAACATACTTTGCTAGGAAAATGCGCGCGAATTCTACCAAAAGAACCCCAGCAATTCTATATTACAACGCGATATTCATTACTTAACACTGAACTCAGTCACTCGGCCTTTAAGATTAGTAATTTCTTTTAGATGTGGTAACGCTTTTTCCATTTTGGTTTTATCGACATCGGGGCCAACAAATACCTTGGTTAGCTCACCGGCGCTTGTTGGTATTTTTTGACTGAACGCGCGATAACCTGCGGCCTGCAAGGTGGTTAATAATTCACGAACATTTTTGTCATGTCGAAAAACGCCCAACTGCACCACCCAACCAGATGTGACGCTTTCTTGCTGTATCTGCTTCGCCAAGGCGTCTAATTCAGCTGAAGATTGCGGTTCGGCTTGCTGTGCTGATATTTGAGCGTCATCAGTTTGCTCTGGTGGATTTTCAGTTATCTCATCAGCGGATGGTGACTCATCATCAAGTACCGGATCGGTAACAACTTCAACTTCCCGAGTTACCGCCTGATTCACTTGTTGATGCGGAAATATCACTGTATTGGCGACGGGTTTCGAAGCAGGCCGTTGAGGAATCGGAACGAAACTATCTTTATGAGATACTTTTTCACCATCCAAAATATCGGGTAAAAAAATTACCGCTAATGCAACCAGTACAATAGTTCCGACCAAACGATTTTGAAATGCCGTTGCCAAACTCAAACTCCTTTGCAATCAACCCGCTGTAATATTTCAGCTACGGTATGAAATGAACCAAATACTACAATCAAATCATCTTCTTGGGCATTTTTTATTGCCTGTTGATAGGCATCTATTACCGTTTGGAATGATAACACTGTTTGTGAATCGGTTAGTAACTGATTTATCGAATCGGCACTGCCACCACGTGGGCCTGATAACCCTGCTGTATACCAATGCGCATCAAGGGGTTTCAACGGCGCCAAACTACTGGCGATGTCTTTGTCTTTCAACATCGCAACCACCAAATGGAGCTGCGCATAATCCATGTTACGAATTTTACTTGCCAAATAACCTGTGGATTGAGGATTGTGTGCCACATCCAGCATGACGGTCGGCTGCACTTGAATCACTTGGCATCGACCTGACACCTTAACTGAGGTCATTAATTCAGCAAATTGCTCAGTACTTAACGGTAATTCCAA
Source organism: Neptunicella sp. (assembly GCF_048268085.1). Classification (NCBI taxonomy): domain Bacteria; kingdom Pseudomonadati; phylum Pseudomonadota; class Gammaproteobacteria; order Alteromonadales; family Alteromonadaceae; genus Neptunicella; species Neptunicella sp. The sequence goes on from NZ_JBLWWF010000006.1 coordinate 33,648, forward strand.
CCACTCAACAATGGCAAAAGCATTAGCAGCATTAGGCAAAGGTATATTGGCTTGAGGCAATGCATTAACAGACTTTAATCCTTGCCAGAACAAGCCATCGGCTCGTTGTTCAAAAGCATAGTCTTTACCTTGAAAGCGCGCGTCAACGTGCAACAAATCAATTTGTTGCAGCAAACTCATTGGCGGATCGGTCTCTCCAATAATCGCCTTACCCTGATTACGCAATATCCCGGCTTTTTCAAACGCAATCTTTTCCCGGGTATCCCCCAACCAGTCTTGATGATCCAAATCAATAGTGGTGATCACTGACAAATCCGGCTCAACAATATTGACCGCATCCAGCCGTCCACCCAAGCCAATTTCCAGTAGTACTACATCCGGCTTGTGCTGTGCCAACAAATATAAACCGGCTAAGGTACCAAACTCAAAATAGGTTAGTGAAATGTCACCACGTAACTGTTCAATTACAGCAAAAGCCTCCACATGCAGCTGTTCATCGAGCATTTGACCATTGACTCTGACCCGCTCACGATAGTCAATTAAATGGGGAGAACTATAAACACCAACGGTTTTCCCGGCTAATAAGCAAGCTTGTTCAACCATGGCACAAGTAGTGCCTTTACCATTAGTACCGGCCACCATAATGACTTGGGAATGGTTAAAATCCACCAACATACGCTGGAAAACCTGACGAACACGGTCAAGTCCCAGTTCAATATTGTGCGGATGAATTTTTTCCAGATAATCAAGCCACTGTGACAATGTAGTCAAAGTGGCTGAAGGTTTGGCTGTCATTATTGTAAATGGTGGTGATGAAGCTTAGTAAGAATACTGTGGACTTTATCGCGCATTTGGCGACGATCGACAATCATATCGATAGCGCCTTTTTCGAGTAAGAATTCACTGCGCTGGAAACCTTCAGGTAACACTTCGCGCACAGTTTGTTCAATGACTCGCGGGCCGGCAAAACCGATTAGCGCTTTAGGTTCAGCGATATTAACATCGCCCAGCATAGCTAAACTGGCCGAAACGCCGCCCATAGTCGGATCGGTTAACACCGAAATAAACGGTAAGCCCTGTTCACTCATTTTAGCTAACGCCGCGCTGGTTTTTGCCATTTGCATCAACGATAACAAGGCTTCTTGCATACGGGCGCCACCACTCGTTGAAAAACATACTAATGGTGTTTTATTCGCTAAACAGGCATCCACCGCAGCGACAAATCGGGCACCAACCACTGATGCCATTGAACCACCCATAAAACTAAACTCAAAGGCAGCAGCTACAATTGGCATACCTTTTAGTTTGCCTTGCAGAACAATCATCGCATCGGTTTCGTTGCTGGATTTCTGGGCTGCGCTAATCCGATCTTTATACTTTTTAGAGTCCTTGAACTTCAAAATATCCTTAGGCTCATACTCTGCACCCAATTCGGTACGATTGCCCTCATCCAGAAAACTTTCTAATCGTGTTCGTCCTTTAATCCGCATGTGATGATCACATTTAGGGCAAACTTCTAATTGTTTCTCAAGCTCGACTTTATATAAGGTAGCTTTACATTCCGAGCACTTGGCCCACACCCCTTCAGGGACATTACTTTTGGTAGACGACTGGGTACGAGGTAAAATTCGTTCAATCCAACTCATTCGATCAATTCCTGCTATTTAGCGTTCAGTTGGTTCAGACAAAGGGAAATAAAACTAATTCCCTTGCAAATTGGCCGTATTAAAGCATATTTCATTGTCTGGCGGCTAATGAAAACTGGTCAGAAGTCTTGTAAAGGCAAAAATAGCGGTCCCATCGGTGTTACAGGGATGCCAAATTTGGCTGGATAGGTTACATGCACCAGATACAATCCATTAGGTTTAGCAGTTGCACCGGCAACGGTACGGTCTTTTCCATCCAGTAAATGCTGCAACCATTCAATGGGTTGATTACCGTTACCAATTTCCACTAGCGAGCCGACAATATTACGCACCATATGATGCAAAAAGGCATTGGCCTGAATATCCACCGCAATATAATGGCCAAAGCGATGAATGCTGAGATGAGAAATGGTTCGAATTGCTGTATTCGCCTGACAATGCACCGCCCTAAATGCACTAAAATCATGTTTACCCATTAAACACTGAGCCGCTAGTTGCATACGTTTTTCATCCAGAGGCGTGTAAATATGACTCACTCCCTGAGGCAAAATAGCACTGCGTAACGGTTGATTATAAATAACATAACGATAGCGTCTGGCAGTGGCACCAAAACGGGCATGAAATTCATCACTTACTTCAATATTCCATTTTACCGCGATAGAAGAAGGTAAATAGGTATTCACTCCCATCGTCCATGCCCCTCCTGAACGAGGTTTCTGCACATCAAAGTGGACAATCTGGCTAGTCGCATGCACACCAGCATCTGTTCGCCCGGCACAAACCACTTCTACCGGTTGATTAGCAATTTTGGACAGGGATTCTTCTAAACACTGCTGGACACTGATGGCATCATTCTGCCGCTGCCAACCGTGAAATTGGCCACCATCATATTCAACGCCTAAAGCAATTCGCATCGATAACTCTTGTCGAAAGATTTGGGCGCTATTGTAGGGAATCTAACTGAAACGGACAATGCCAAGCTTTCACATTACTTCAATTTGGCACCGAGCGATGTTTTGTCTGGAAAATTGCTGGTCAAACTTAAGCGAATCAAAATACACATCTGTATTTTCATCAAAAAGACTACCATCAGCCACATCCAGTGCGAGTCCATCCTGACTCGATTTTGCCTGGCCAAGAACCGCCACCGTTACTTGATCATCCGACATGCCTTTGACAATGCCAAAATAATTGTCGTTAAAACTGCATACCGTATCCCCTATGGAATAATAGACTCTTCTGGCCACCGTCCACGCTCGGGAGTACTGACGACTTAAACGATATTGCAATTCGGCTGAGGCTAACAGCTGTTCATCAACGGTGGGCTTAAGCAGATGCCAACTGTCATTGGGCATGACTGAATTAACTAACCAGTTTTCATCTGCCATTAACGTGCTAGTTGCCCAGTTTTCATGCTCCTTTAATGGATTAACATTCCACAATAGATCGGGAGAATCAGCGTTACTCTGCCAATCTTTTTCAGGAAGTGAAACGTCAATATTCCAACCAATATTTGCCAACGGTGTATCATCATCCCAATTTTCATTTGGTAGTAGGGTGTCACTCAGCCAGTATTCATCCGGAGCAATCAATGTACCTGCCGAGATACCATCGACCAGAGGCCCTTCATCTTCCCACTTACTATCAGGCGCACTCTGAAGGGGGCGGTCTATTTTATATGCCGGATTTTTAGTCTTAATGACAAAGTCCTGCATTGAAGACAACATTAACCTATCGTGTAAATACTTAGCAAAATCATCTAAACGGTTAAATGATTGCTGTTCGGCAACTAAGGACTGCAGATAAGTATTAAGGAGTTGTGGGTTATTATTTTCTAACTTTTTTAGTTGCTTGTTTAATAACATCAACTTTGCATAAAAATCAAACAACTCAAATTCGTAATCAGAAAAGTATCGGATCAACAACGTTTGACCAGTGTGAAATGTGTCAGGGATATATAAGTTGATTCGTTGACAATCGATATTACACGCATACTTCACTAAAAACTCAGGAGACAATAAATTAATTTCATTTAATTGTTCGGTATGGTTTAAACGGATATTAGCCAAAGAGAAATCGGCTATATCGCCTTGCTTTTTAGTCACCAATTCGGCCGAAATAGTAATTCCATAACGACGCAATTCACTATCAGCATAATGGGCTAATTCATGCCATTTTTCCGTTGCCTTACGATGTTCAATTCCGGTGTTGGTTAGCGTTGACTGGCAGCCAATCAGGACAACAAAAATGGTGCATTGAATACCATATCTTATTAACTTAAAAATTGGTGGATTCATACCAGGAGGTTAATTGCCGTGTAGTTCATTTTCAATTTAGCTAATTCAGTGTTCTGACCTGTTAGAGATAAAGCAAATAGTGAGCCAAATTCCACTTAATCAGTTAATAAAGTTACGGTAATTCGCTCCACTCTATGCCATCTTCTTTTATCAGATGGTAAGTTGAAGACGGATTTAAGTATTGATTGATATATAAACGGCCACCTAAATTAATAGTAATAACACCTGTTGCACCACTATTTATCTGCTGGGCAATATTTGGCGTAATATCAATAGTTTGCACAGAGCTAACCAATTGTCCTTCCGGTACAAACATCAAGTTATCGCCTTCATTATCTCGCTGCAGAATTTTGATACTGACTAATGTATTACTGTTAACCACTAACTGATATTTACCCACTGTACCGGATGCATTGATACAGGTATTTGACGCGACCAAATCCGTAACTTGGCCAGTTTGATAGTCCAGTAAACAACTGCCTGGCACAAAAACCAGTTCACCAAAGTCAGGCTCCCGAATAATATTCATTACCGGAGTTATCTGTGCATAAACATTGAAGCTAAAAAGCAGATAAAACAAGACACTAAACGACACAGCCTGGTTATTTACCTTTATCGCGGACCGTAAAACAAACAACTGCATAATGTTAATCCGTACCTCCGATTGCAGCTAAGGTTTCATATTTATCGACTGGCACCACCCACGCATTAAGGCTCATTTTAGTGTTAAATGCCAATGCATCAGCTTTGGTTGGAAAAATCTCACTGGTAATACAATACCAAGTCTGGCCATTGATTAATTTGACTCCGCGGAATAGTGGGTTTATCGAGCGCCATTTTGCTAATTCACTTTTCCAGCCAGTTTCACTCTTGGCCGCATACAGCTGAACAACCCAACCGGTCAATGAGCTAACATTTAATTCTGCTGGTTGATTGATTAATAGCGGCTGCGCTATTTTTTTTACAAAATAAGGTTGAGAAGCGCCAATATTCTCAGCGGCAAATGCCACCGCCGCTGCTCTATCGGTATATTGTCCATAAACAACTTTATACAGTGTTTGTGCAGCGCGTTGTTGGAATGGCACGACAAGTGGCTTTTCGGGCAAATAAGCCAACTGGGTGACTAACTGATGGGCGTAGTCAATAACGCTGAATACGCCAAGCTGAATGGTATATACCGGAGCGATGGCTTGTTGATTATTGGCAGCTTCAGCTTGCTCTGTATCAATCTGGCGAATAATTCTGGCTCGTTGCAACCCGGTTTGAGTAGTCGATGAATTCTCCATAGAACTTAAAGAATCGCTTGCGATACTGTCTGCAATCCAGTCATGCAAGGCGATTTCACTAGGATCCTGTCTATTTAATGCTTGTCTGTTTGTCGTTTCACTGTCTGTCGCTTTCGAAAGTTCCCCGTCTTTATTATCACCATCGTGACTTAAAGAGTATGGAGCCTTAATTTCTTGTTTGGGCGGTAAATTAAAATAATTTCGTCTAACCCTTTCATCGTTATCCCACACGATACGTTCGTGATTACTTTCATCATAAATAAGCGGTTGAATGTGTTCTTCCTGTCTTTTTCCTGAGCTATCCACTCTTTCCAGATATATTGGTTGCAACTCGATATATCCTCCAGAATCGGGGGTAGATAATTGATAGCCAACTGTCTTGGCAGTCAATCCTCTTTGCTGCATATAATCAGCAGCGATTCTGACAATATACTCCCCCGGTTGAAGATCTTTGATATTAAAGTATCCATCAACATCGGTTTTTAGTTGCGTAATCAACCCTCCAGCGGCATTGACTAAATCAACATCAGCATAGGCCATCGGCACTTCATTTCCTTGACTTAATCGACTAACAAACCCGCCTAATTCAGTAGTCAAATAAAAGGGCATATTAGCTTCAACATAAGCGCCAGGGTGAGTGTAGACAACATAGTCATTATTAATTGTTTTACTACCGACCTGCCAATCTGCCTCAAAGCGAAACGGGGTTTCCGGTAAAACGCCAGGCAATAGTGCTCGACCGGTTTGTCCTGTTTCAATCCCTTGCCATTCAGGATTGCCACTTATGCTAACCCCGGCTATATCGTAATCCAGTGGATCGGGGATGCCATTAAGTTGCCGATCCAAATAAGTATGAGCATCCAAAGTGGCAGAAGCGGGGGTAATTCGACTACTAAATAAGGTACGATTATTATAATAATCATATCCGAAAAAGAATCGGAATCCGGCTAAGAAACTCCATTTATCATCTGACGCATAGCTCGACGATAGAGTTAACTGAAACTGCTTTGATTCCCATGCCAATCGATGTCCAATTTGCCATGATTTATCTTCATCAAGTAATCGATAACGCCCATCAAAGTAATGATTGAGACCAAAGCTATCTTCCAGTTTCCATTTCATTAAAATAGATGAATTATCAAGAATCGGGTCACTGGCCCGGGGATCGTAATTCACTTCAGCACTTATCCGTAAGTTTTCGGATAAATACCCACTTAATGCAATGACACCATTTATCGATGTGTTATCAATGGAATTAGTCAGTACATTATTTTGACCCAAACTATCATCTTTTATTGAAAGATAATTTAGCGTATGACTAACCGAAACGCGGCCAAAATAGCGGGAAATACGATTGGAAAATCTTAACGTAGAACGCTCATTCTGATCTTGGTAACCTAAATTAAAATTGTAATTCCACTGATTGATATTGCCGTAATAATTAGCATTAAATATCTGAAGTAATCCATCTTGAGCTTTTATCCGTGGGCTGTAAAAATCCTTAGCTGATTGATAACTAATTGAAAACCTGTCACTACCTATTGCATTGCCGGTTAACGTTGATAGCTGGGCGTAGCCTCCTTTTTGATCAATAGATATATTGTTTTCAAATAGCAGCCCCGGAAAAGCCCAGTTATTATTCAAGTTAAAAAATTGCTGTTTATTGCCTTGTAAATCCTCGGTATTAGTAAAACCAACTCCTAGTTGCCAACCGTCACTAATACCAACATCAAAATGTCCGCCATAATTTTTGATCCCATACTCATAGTCGCTCTGATCGTTAATTAACCGATGATTTGGATCAATTGCGTAGAATTCGTAAGCCTTATCGCCACTGCTCAATGAGTTTTTTGATAAATCATAATACTTTTCAATTACCTTAGTTTCACCATAGGGGCCGAATAACTTAATCTGAAAGTAGTTATTACCAAACTCAGTTTGCAGATCCTCAATAATAAGTAGCCCATCACCGGGTACCACATCACTCAATACAAAACGGCCATTATGATATAGCTCCATATCCCACCCTGGTGGCGCTGTTTCCTTAAGTGTCACCAGAAGATTCTGCGATCTGAAATAATCCGGTTTTTTACTGAGTACAACTCCGATGCCACTTTGACTTCCTGACGTTAGACTATTAGTGGTACCACTGACATCGCCCAAAGTGTAACGGTCAAAAAATCCTAGAACGGGCTTATCCGGCGCTTCTTTGTATCGAGAAAATGCTAATCTCGCCTGTAACTCGTCTATATTATTATCGGTAATTGTCAGGCTAGTACTGTGGTAAAGCAGATCCGAAACCAGTTGAAGTGACAAATAGTTATTTCTGTTAGTATCGTTAAGGGATACTCCTGTATCCAAATATCCATGAGGTGGTGTATATAATCGATATTGATCATCGATGGTGATGGGCAATATTGGCCTGGTTTGATCTATTTGTGCAGAATTGAGCCGTGTCAGTTCACGCTTTTTGGCAATTAACTCCAGTTGCTGAACCGGAAATAAATAATCTTGAGTTTTAATCTCTAAACGCAAACGGTATTTGTCGTAACTGGCTTCCAAGCCAAAAACCTTGGATAGCGTATCGAGATCGACATAACGGTAAAAACCGTCTTGTCCCCACATACCAGAAGAAGTATCTGTTTGATGACCAGTTAATTGAAAAACAAATTGGGCATCGTCTTTCCAAACTATTAATTCATTCTCATGCAACTGATAACGAACCGTAAGTGCGTCGAATAGCGGCTCAATACCGATTAACAGAAGGTCATTGTGGAGATAACCATCGATTGTTACCGCTCTGGTTTTACCATCAACAACCACATCCATTAGCTGAAATTCGTTGTCAGTGAGTGGTACTCTGGTTAGTTGCTCGGCTGTGATTGAGCAACTAATCAGTAGTAACAGCAGGGATAAAAATCGTCTCAATGCACACATTTTATTGTTATAATTTTTTATTAGCCTTTACGATATTGTATAGTCTATTCAGATATTTACATCCTGCTTAATATTCAAACTTCCCCCGTAACGTTGATCTTCGATAAATTGAATTTGTACGTCTTGCGGTTGATGGCCATCTAAAGACAATCGCTGGGCCTTTTTACTGGTTTCGGTATAAATTGAAAGCATTTTTAACTCGGATATAACCTTATCACTGCCCTTTTCAACGAGTTTCAGATCACCAAATACAGAACGATTTCCGGTACGTAAAAGATCAAAAGAAAGTGCCCCATTGTCTACCTTAATATTGTCAAAAGTCACATTCGCTTGTAATTCGCCAGTTCGAACAATCAAAGGGACATTATGTAATAATTTCGGCGAAACTCTAATTGGACCGTCCTGGTTATTCTTTTCTGAAATTTTTTCTTCAACACCACAATCAATAACTACATAGGAGCGATACTCTTTAGGTTGTGCATTAGCTTTACGTCGCATCGAAAATTTTATTGTTTGAGCATTGGCAGGAGATAACAAAAAATTTCGGGGTGAAAAACGCACCCAATTTTCAGCACTGTTACCCGGCATTGCTGCATCGGTTGGCAACACTGACATGTTTCCTAGTGAATCAAATTGATAATATTTAAATTTAAGTGAACAGTCTTGCGGCAAAGTATCACGGTTATAGACGGTAAAGGTGGCGTCACGTTGATCTTGATCCATATAAATACGGAACGCGGATAATCCAATTCCCCAAGTAGGTAGTGACAATAAGAAAACACACGTGAATAACAAACCACCTATACTTTTTTTATATTTCATTTATGACTCCGGTAATCAATAAAAATAAAGCCATACTTGAAGTCAAGTATGGCTTTTGTCTACCTGATAGCAATTACTTTAGTAAGTTACATCAATGGTAAATGCTTCTGTGTAGGTTTGTCCTGCATCAAAATCAATCGCTGCGGTAATCGTTCCGCCCAATGCAATTAACGCCTGACCAGAAACAGGAATACCACTCCCACCTGCATTACCTGTGGTATCACCCGTCGCCGCCAGATTAATCGGTGTCGCAGTATTAACCGGTAAGGCAGTGCAAGCATCACCATCCGAGCCTGCATCATAATCTGCAACACAACCTGCAGGTGCAAATGCAAAGCTGGTACCCGAAACACTGTTAGCCGTTACCGTAACGGCACCTCCAGGTACCCCCGTAATACGATAAAAGCCTGGTGTACCGGTAATTCCCGGGGTACTGCAGCCGTCACCTGATATAGCCCCATAACTGCCACCCGCAGCTAGTGCACCGCCTGTAGCAATCTTCATAGCGATATTACCGGGATAATTAAGTGGAGTAGCATTACCTGTAACAGTCATAATGCATTGAAGGCCTGTGCCTAATAGCATACCGGTACCGAAGTCCATTGGTGTCACTTCGACCAATGTTATTTCCGGAACCGTTGTAAATCCGACATCATAGGTTGTAGATGATGCAGCTACATTCATACTTATTGCACTGACTAATGTGGCACATGGCAATAAGATTTTATTTAAATTTGTAGGTCGCATAGCAACTCTCCTTAATATTCTTAATAAACCACGTCAACGGGAAATGACTCTGAGTAGGCCAAATTGGCAGTCAAATCAGAAGCCCCTATAGTAATCGAACCACCGACACTGAATATCAATTCACCCGCGGTAACGCCTGCATCACCACCATCAGTTGTTGATGCCAAATCATATGACTGTGCAGAAATAGCACCGCTATAAGTCGTACATAGATCACCATCGGCACCATCGTCATAAGTAGCAATGCATCCGGCAGGAGTAAAAGAGAAATCGGTCCCAACAACCCCACCGATCGAAATGCTAACCGACTGACCTTGCAAGCCGGCAATTTTATATAGTCCTGGTGTGCCCGCTCCAACACCATTAACACAGCCAGCTCCGGTTAAATCACCAAAACCGGTGGCAGTGACTGCCACCGCTCTCTTCGTTTGGGTAGCGGTATCTCCTGGAATATCTGCATCCATCGTACAAACACCACCTGCATCAATATATACGTTGGTACCAAAACTCAGGGCTTGTACTTGCGTTAAAACCAAGTCAGGTAGCGTCGTTACTGTAACATTAAAGGATTCTGACGCGGCATTGGCAAGACCAGCTCCTCCCAACAGTAACGCACTGGCAATCAGCGTTTTTCTAACACTTAGTATATGTTGCATCACAACACTCCTAGATTTATCAAAAGGTATGAAGCAGAAATATCGACAGCTAAAAATATATAGTAAGTGATCAACAACATGTCGATATTAAGCTACTTAACGTTTATCGGCATAAGTGACTGAAAATTAATTTTTCTATACTGAATTATCCGTTATTAGTAGCATTCTTATTAGCCAAACATTAAGCAATAAGCAACTATCTGTCAGTATATGCAGATGTAACGATTTACTTAAGACAACTAGCTAACTCACATTTTGCAAGCCAGATTTAGCCTCTCGGAAATCAATCTAACATAGTTTTAACAGAATCAAGCAATATTAATGGCAGTTAGCAACTAGTTAATGCTGCAAACTTTATTCTTTAACTAATTGAATATTATCAATAATCGATTGATTTAGCAGCGCATCAACTATCTGTGCAGGAAGGAAGCCCTGTGCCGAAGCAACAACAGCTTTAGATGAAATACCAACAATCCGGACATTGACTAACATACCGTCTTGCTGTTCAACGAGCGTACCTGTAAGTACATACTTTATGGGTAAATTGGCTTTTAATTCTGAGAAATCACGACTTAATATGAAGTCACCTTGCGGGGTAACACGAATAAAGTCCGTTGCTTTATAATCGACCACCGGAATACCAAATTTATGTACTTCGTGTACAAAACTTTCGGCCAATTGATTACCTACTACATTGCTGGTGGCAAAGTCGCTTTGTAAATTAACGAAGCTAGTAACCGCCATGGGTGTTGACTGATTTACATATTGTAAATTAGCCACTAAGTCCTGCATCATGCCGCGCACGTAATCATTTATATTCTTGGATGACAGTACGGTATTTGAATTGGCTTGAGGATCTTTGGGCATATTGGCCCGTAACTTCTGTTGGTAACGCTGCGTAAAATCTAGACTCGCCTGATAAGGTCTATCAATAGGTTCAGCAGCGGATTCAACTGACGGTTCTACTTGGTTATCACCTTTTTTATCAACCATTACGCCACTGCGATTATGTTTCGCCGTACTGGCTAACTTAGCGTCTCCCTGAAAAGCCGCACAGCCACTTAAGGTGCCAATTAAGAGAAAAGCAATAATTTGAATCTTCATGGTACTGCTCCTAATATTCGCTGCGATAAAGTGAGTTGTCACGACTGATCACCTTGGATTGACTCCACATGGTATTAGTCGGCATATAGTCTGTAGCGGCAGCGATAATACTTTTACTCTTAATATCTATTAATCGAATATTTAACACCAGACTATTCTGTTGCTGGCTATAGGTACCTGTTAAAAAATAATCAGCATTAATTTTCGTATCTAGTTGCTCAAGTTGTCTAGACAACATCTGATCATAGTTTTGCTTGATATTAATGTTCGGCATGGTCTTAAACTCAACTACGGTTAATCCTGCTTGAGCAGACAACGTAGTCAAACTTTCCTGCACCTGTAAACCAAAACTACCTGCATCTGGCAAGTTTTTGCCACTGTTTAACGCGACCGGTAATATTGTTCCCACTGCAACACGCTTTTGAATATCGATGTTATTTGCGGTATCAAACAATTGTTCCGTTAATTGTCGGACGTAATAATGAATAGAATTACTTTGCGGTTGCACCGTTGAGCTATTATTGCTTGTTGTCTTCGGAGTTTGTTCAGCATCAGCAAACATTGGCAGGTTTGCACATCCGGCCAATAAACATCCCCACAAAGATAAAAACAGACACTTTTTCATTATTAATCCATACCAACATTATGAGCTACATATAACGGTTATTGTTACTAGCTAATGGCAGTCACTATTGCAATGTGCTTTGCAATTAGTGCGCCAATCAGTTTATTAAATTGCGTTGATCACCTTACCGCGATACCAACCAATCAACCTTTACATCAATTTATCGATCAAGAAATTAGGCAGTAATTTGCTATTCGAGGCTACAACTTGCTTAGTGGTATAATTGATTAAACGCACATTCACCACCACACCGCGTTCGTTGCGCAGCATGGTTCCCGATAAGATGTAATTAATATCCATATCATCACTGATACTGGTAATATCTCGCGGATGCAAATAACCACTGTGCTTATCCATGTTAAGCATGCCAGTCAAATTATAATCACTGACCGGTAAACCTATTTGCTGCAAATCATTAATAAAAGCTTCGGCTAACTGATCCCCTAAGCGATTACTGCTGTGTTGCGGCGCATCCATATCTACAAACGCAGTCACAACAATAGGGCCGTCAATATCCCGTCCTTGCATATCATTTTGAATATCCGATGCCATTTGCTCAGTGTATTCCGTCAATAATTGAAAATGCACATCGGTATTAAACAAACTAGCCGGCGGTTGGGCGTCAATCGTTTGAGCGGACATATGAGTTGGCATGTCCTGACAAGGATAAAATTCGCCTTGATCATTAGCGCACAAAGGTTCTGGTGATACAGTCGATGAATTATAGGAAGTGAAGTCGAGCACGGAACAGCTCATCAGTATTGTCGATGCCAGCCAAAGGGTGACTAATTTAATGGAGTATGCCATAACGTGATCCGCAAACGATTTTTTAATCAATAACAGCACAAAGCAAATTTTACGCCAATTTAATGCCCCATTTAATTAAAGATAAGTTTTAGCACACATTCTTTCATCGAGATAAAAAAACGCGCCCGTTGGCGCGTTTTGATTTGTTAACAATGATTAATGCTTAGGCATAAACCGGAAAGGTTTTGCACAACGCCAATACTTCAGATTTAACCCGGTCGATAACTGAGTCATCCCCCATATTGTCCAGTACATCAGCAATCCAGCTGGCAACCTGCTTGGCTTGTTCTTCTTTAAAGCCACGACGAGTAATAGCCGGAGAACCAATACGCAATCCACTAGTGACAAACGGAGAACGCGGATCATTAGGTACCGAGTTCTTGTTGACGGTGATATTGGCATTACCCAGCGCTGCGTCAGCATCTTTACCGGTAATATCCTTGCTAATCAAATCGAGCAAGAATAAATGATTGTCGGTTCCACCAGAGACCACATCATAGCCACGCTCCTGTAACACAGACACCATAGCTTTAGCATTGGCAACAACTTGCTGTTGGTAAGCTTTAAATTCTGGCTGCAAAGCTTCTTTGAAGGCAACCGCTTTAGCCGCGATCACATGACACAACGGACCGCCCTGGCTTCCCGGGAACACGGCGCTGTTAAGCTTTTTATAAATATCTTCATCACCACAGGCTGATACAATCAAACCACCGCGTGGTCCCGCTAAGGTTTTATGTGTAGTGGTAGTAACCACATGAGCATGAGGAACCGGGTTTGGATAAACCCCAGCCGCAATCAGACCGGCAACGTGAGCCATGTCGACAAATAAATACGCACCGACTTTATCGGCAATTTCACGGAAACGAGCCCAATCCACAATACCGGAATAAGCCGAAAAGCCACCGATGATCATTTTCGGTTTGTGCTCTAAGGCTAACGCTTCGACTTGATCGTAATCAATCACACCTGTTTCAGGGTGCAAACCATACTGTACCGCATTATAGGTTTTACCCGAGAAATTCACATGCGAACCATGAGTTAAGTGGCCACCGTGTGCCAGACTCATACCCAATACCGTATCGTTGGGCTGTAACAACGCCAGAAATACCGCGTTATTGGCCTGTGAACCAGAATGGGGTTGTACGTTCGCATAATCCGCACCGAACAATTCCTTAGCGCGTTCAATGGCTAATGCTTCAGCGACATCAACATACTCACAACCACCGTAATAGCGTTTGCCCGGATAACCTTCAGCATATTTGTTGGTTAACTGTGTGCCTTGCGCTTCCAATACGCGCGGACTGCAATAGTTTTCAGAGGCAATCAGTTCGATATGCTCTTCCTGACGTTGGGTTTCTTGTTCAATGGCTTGCCATAATTCCGGGTCAAAATCAGCAATATTCATGTCTCTGGATAGCATCGGGCGTCCTCGTTAAAACTAAAATGGAGTAGTAAATTTGGCCGCTATTCTAGACAGAAACGCGATTTGATGCACCCGCTTTGAGCGACTTTCTTATGCGCTTTTTAACCTTTATAGAATATTCAGTGGCAACATAAGACAACAACCTCGCGGGAAAGCCATTTTATATCAAGCATTTCACCGAATTACGCTCCACCAATTCAGGGATAAATAAATGAGTATTACTGGTCGGTTTAGCATTGGGATCACTAAGATCAATCGCCAGTTTTGTGGCATAGCTAGCCATTTCTTCAATCGGATAATGCACAGTGGTCAAGCGCGGGCGGCAAGCGCGGGCGATACTGAGATCATCAAAACCGATTACCGATACATCTTCCGGCACACGTAAACCGGCATCAAATAAAGCATGCATCGCACCAATCGCCATCAGATCGTTATAGGCCAGCAAAGCAGTAAATTTATGACCTTTGCCCAGCAAGGCTTTAACCGCCTGCTCGCCTCCTTCAATATTGGCGGTTCCTTCTTCAATTGCCTGATCCGGTAACACTAAGCCATTGTCTTGCAAACATTCTTTAATGCCTTGCACACGCGAGCCAGGATCGCGGTTTTGATAAATACTGGTGATCACGGCAAACTGCTGATGGCCTTTTTCCAGCAAATGTTCGGTAGCCTTGCGTGAACCGGTCACATTGTCCAGCCACACACAACGATTGGCAATTTGTGGAATATAGCGATTAATCAACACCAAACCCGGTAAATCTTTGGCCAGTTTGATCAAGGTTTTTTCGTCGGAATATTCACTATGCAAAATAATCGCGCGGCAGTTATGATCGCGCAACGACTCAATCGCATCCAGTTCAGACTTGGTTTCATATAAAGAATTACTCATCAGCAATTTGTAGTTATTTTCACGCGCCGATTTTTCCACTCCACAGGCCAAACTGCCAAAAAAGGACATCGATAATTTGGGAGTCACCACACCAATGGTATTGGCCGATTTTTTGACTAACGCCTGCGCGTTAGTATTTGGCCGATAACCCAGTTCCGCAATGACCTTTTTTACTCTAGCTCGACATGCATCGCCGACCTGTCCGCCATCATGGATCACACGAGAAACCGTTGCCGTCGATACTCCGGCAACCCGTGCCACATCTTTTATGGTAGCCATCAGTTTTCATTTCCTTTCATATATCGCGGTTGTCGTATCTCAGCCCGTTCCACTAATAAACGTCGGGTTTGATTGCTACGCTGTTCATCGACTTTATAATACCGTAAAACAAGCAGCGGCAGCAGACTGAAAACCACTGTTCCCAGTGATAAAATAACCCGCATCGATAAAATACTGCTATCAGGCTGCTGATCTTGCAAATTGGCATTAAAATCAATCACATTCAGACTCAAACCGGATAATAGCAAAGCCACCGCCACACTCAAATGAATTGTCCAGCTATGAATAGCGGCAAACATCCCTTCGCGCCTGACACCATTAAGCCATTCATCTTCGTCACATAAATCGGCCAGCATGGATGGGATAATCACCGTCATGGCGGTCCAGATCGCAGTGCAAAACAGCGCATCAAATAATATCAGCCAAGGCGCCCCTGGAGTAAAAATAAACCATTTGGCTACGCCACCTATTGCGGTTAACCAATATAAAATGACCATCGCTGAAATTTTACCGACATGAGCCGACAATCGAGTCACCACAGGTACCGTAGCAAAACCGATTAACGCGTAAGCAGTAGACAAAATGCCTTTCCATATCGCGCCTTGCGCGATGTCCCCGTTAAACAGCGAATAAACCAGTAAATAATAATCCATACTGGCAGTAAAGCCGCCTCCGGCAAGCTGTAGAAAACACAGTAATATTACAATCAATAACGGTTTATAGCGGATCACCGTTATTAAGCTATCCCGCAAACTGACGGCCTGTGTCACCCTTGGCACATAACGCCGTTCGTGGATAAACAGCGCCGGGATCAACCCCATCAAACCGATAATAAATAGCCCAACCCCCCAACCGACATATTGAATACCAATAAATACACTGGCAAACAGACTCAGTTGCGCCAGCGGAAATAACCACTGGTATAACACCGACCCCAGTTTAATAAAATAAGTCACGATCCCCATGGTTTCGGTACGCTGATGATATTGCTGGCTTAATTCGTAGGACAAGCTGGTCATCGGCACTGTCAGTAAGGTGGTAGACAAATAAAACAAGGTTGAGAACAACACAAAATAGCCTAACTGGGCACTGGCTGACCATTGCGGCGACACCATCCAAATCATCCCGAAGGTCAGCCCGCTGAGTATCGCTGCCACAAAAATCACTGGCCGACGACGACCAAATCGGCTGCGTAAATTATCCGAGAAATGCCCCACCCAGGGCGCTGGAATATTGCCGAGCAAGGCCGGGATCGTCATGGCCAGTGCCAGCAAAAACGGATCGATTCCCAAGGTCATTTGATAAAAGGGGATCGCCAAAATAGTGACGCCCTGACTAGCAAAAAACAGTGAAAAAAAGCCACAACCGAGAATCAGGCGCTGATTAAGCATGGGATAATCGGTGACATCAGATGATAAGCTTTTCGGACGCCCAAACGGCGACATGCAAAATCCTTAAAGTTAACAAGTTCAGCGCGGGTAAGTTACACCGAACTTGTCTTCTATCGCAAAAATTTAATCCTGAATCAAACTTACCTCGGACAATTCAATACCGTGCCATCCTTTATGTTGACTACCTTGATAACTTTTTGCGTCAAAAGCCAACTGCAAACCTTGCAACAAATCAAGCTCTGTTAATGGTAAATGATTAGTTGATTCGGAAGGTTCAATTCTGGCTGGCATAAAAGTCGGATAAACCTGAGGCTGAATGGTATCCACGGCTTGCATTTTATTCAGCGGGATCAGTACATAATGCCAATTGGGATCAACCTTTACCACTGTGCCATACGCCAGACCATTTTTATCCAATAAAGAAATATGCACATATTCGGCTTTGTCATAGGCTCTTACTTTAACCGCCAAGGTGTTATAACCGGTTAAATTTCTATCTTTCAATGAGTTATCCATGCTGGGCATTATGCGTACTAATGGATTGGGCAAGTCCGTTTTAATTGCATCACTGGATAATTTAAGCGCCAATTCATCACCCTGCTGTCCACTGACGTATTCCCATTTAGAACGGGCATCTTTAGGATACAACAGATTATTTGTGTCCTGTGCCGGGTCAAACAAGGTCACAGGAGCACCAGCCGGACGTAATCCGGTTTGCCAATAGGGTTGCTTCGCCACAAAATCCCAATCCGTCGGCGTACCAGATGCCGCTCCCGGGAAAGTGGTTTTTACACCGGTTTGGGTGACGGTAATGGCGTATTCTAGCAACCCGCCTTTTGACCAGTTCTTATCCTTGGTTAAATTCACTTCATAGCGATTACCCTGCTCCAATTGCATGGGCAAGGCAGAAAATTCACTATCTCCATGATAACGGATCATTAATTCCACTTTATCCACCGGCGTGCTGGTGCCCACTTGAGCGCTAAAAGACAGCTTATCCGCCAGGTTAAACTGACGTTGCGGTTGATGATGTACTAGCAACTCTTCGGTTTTAATCGCGGGTAAATAGTAATGAGTATCCAGAGCTGTTACTTGCTCAGTATTGCTCAGTGGCTTGTTACTCAGTAGATAAATACCGGGACGAACCTTAAATTCGCCCTTATTCGCTTGCCGATTTTGTCTGCTAGAATCAACCGGCTGAATATAAAAGCGCGGACCTAGTTCAGCCAAGTCAATTTGCATTGTTTGGTTGTTAATATATAAACGCCCTACTTCCCGGTGCAAACTGGAATTTTGATGGGGATCCTCAATAGCTTGCAAGTCCGGATAGACTTCTAACTGCCACACGCCCGGTTTAACCTTATCCACAAAGTAACTACCGCTCCCCTGATAGTCCACCATCGACGAACTGCCTACCCCGGCAATATGTTGTAGCTGCTCAATGTCTTTGGGTGTAGCTTGAGTGCTATGGGTGTAATAAAAATGTTCGGCATTATTTAGCACCGCCAAATCCTGATGATAGTCCAGTGTCACATCAGCAAACTGGTTATTGGATGGATAGCTGCCGGTATCACTATTTAACGGCAATGTGCGAAAAACCTCACCAGCAATCATCAGACTGATCGCCTTGGACGGCGTATATAGCAAATTTAAATAATGGGTATTGTAGTTGGAATTGGTCTGCGCCAATACGGCCGAATCATAGGCAAACTGGGTGGCCCATTGAAAACCGGCGGCCTTGAAGCTGCGCGCCATGGCCGGATACATTACCGATTTGGTTACATCAGCCGCATCAAACTCATACACCATTTTGGCTTTATCAGCACAACCCCGCGTATTAGCAAAGGGGTTAGTGTATTGACTTACCGCCGGTAACATATTGGTTTGCAAGGCATTATTATGCACCAAGCCAGTGGGATACCATTGATAGGCAATGCCGTCGATAGAGGTGCCACATAAGGCTTTAGCAAACGGCTGGTTGTTGCCCTGCTCACTGATATTATAAAACAGCGGCTTATTGATATTCTCGCCACGAATAGTGGCAATCAGCTTTTCCACATAAGCCGCACTGTCAGCCAAGTCTCCCGGATGGCGAGGCTCATTAAAAATCTCGATGGCGATAATATTCGGATCCTGTCCGTAAGTCAGACCGGTGTAGGGATTTTTATGTCGAAATAGCTGCTGTAAATAGTTTTGCTGGGCTTTAACCGCTTTAGGCTGCTGGTTCATCTCGGCTTTAGTATACAGCGCCGCAAACCCCGGCTCTTGCGGATCAGGCTCAGGATAGCCACTGCCCCACCAGGCGATGGGGGTAATAATCACTTTAATATCATGTTCAGCCAGCTTTTTTAGCAAATAGTCAAACAACTCAAGGTGTTGGTTTTCGAGTAAATTGCCTTGCTGATCGGAGATTTCCCGATCCCACATATGGATCCGGTACGCATCCAGCCCAAGGCGGGCAAAATGATCCACATCCATATCAATGGCCGTTTTATGGTCAATACCCAACTTGTTTAACGAGCGGTAGGCATAAGCAAAAGGAGTTGAATAATTGACCCCGAACAAGGCAACCTGTTGCCCGTTTTGCCATTGCATCGCCCCATTTTTAATAGCTACATCGCCAGACGAAGCATTAGCCACTGAGCAACAAAAGGAGCTGACCAATGCTACTACAGTCATTTTGATTAATTTGTGCATCCTGTTGCTCCTTTTATTGTTGTTTTTTCGAGTTTGACTGTTCAAACGGCAAAGCGGCGCTGGTGAGTTTAAATTTGGCAGAGGTTGCTGTCACAGAGGCGTTAGCCAAACTATCACCAATTCTAACCAAGATAGCGGCTTTACCTTGTGCCGTCATCACCGCATCTGGATTCACAATCTGGATATCCCCTTTGCTGCTAAATTCAATTTGCTGTTGATTCAGTGGTACCAGATTACCTTTGCTATCAACAAGTTGGGCATACACAAACACTAAATCATTCACCCCGGCTTGCGCTGGGATACCACTAGTATCCATCGACAATGTTATTCCGGAAACCTGCCCCGGTGTACTCACCTGATGTTGTGCAACTTGTTTACCGTTAATAAACGCTGTTGCTTCTAGGGTACCGGCTTTAAATTGCCCCACATTAAAAATAAAAGGTGGATGGTTAAGGTGGGTAGATAGCGCATCTTGCTGCGGTGTTTGCCGCGCGACCAACTGACCATTTAAGCGTAATTCCACTTCATCGGCATTACTAAAAACGGTTACCAGAGGAGTGGATTCTGCTGTCCATTCGCTAGCAATATATACCATCGGGCCGGAATCAAATTGTGTTGACTGAACATTTGCATCACGCTGGCTTTGATAAAAGTAATAGCTGTATTTGGGTAATCGATACAGACTCATAATCCCGGAGGCTTCGATATCATCGGCATAACCGCGATTATAATCAAACATCACCCAATAACCGTCGGCAAAGGCCGGAATGGCCAGATTATCGTTATGTGCTTCCTTAATATTACGCGCTTGCTGTAATAAACGAGCTTCACCGTCACTGAGTAACTGGCGGCTGGTGCGTTCATCCTGTTTTAAATCACCCCAACTGTCCTGATTGAGCCCGGCATTTTGAGCGTAATATTCCCAATCACCATACTCGGAAACATTATAAGGTTGCTGCGGCGTTTCGTAATGCTTTAAACGGTGTTGGCGGGCTTGCAGATAAACATCAAAACCATGCTGCCAGCCAGCCGAATAACTGTGCGGATATTCCTGATGAACAGTTTGGTGTAAATCGGCAATAAAATCGTCCGGCATATCCGATTCATTCAGTGAACATTCCCAGGCTAATACACTGGCATGGTTACGATCGCGGCGCAGCATATCGCGACAGGTTTGTAATACATGCTGACGGAATTCTGGTGCTGGCGAGTAATATTGCCAGCCGAGAATGGCATCAATCAGTACCAGACCCAGCTCGTCGGCAGCCTGCATAAAAGCCGGTGAATGGGGATAATGGGACAGTCGTACATAATCAAAGCCAGCGGATTTGATTTTAACCGCATCGCGGTAGTCGGCCTGCTTTGATGTCGCATAGCCCACATGGGGATATTCCTGATGACGATTCACCCCGCGTAAAAAGGTTTTCTCACCATTAATTAGCAACTCATGCTGCTGATTGAAAGCAAACTGGCGAATACCAATCCGGGTATTTTGTTGTTGTAGCAGTCTGCCATTGAGGTATAACTGGGTGCGTAACTGGTATAAATTCGGGCTGGACGGGCTCCAAAGCCTGGGACTAGCTACCGTCAGTAATTGACTATATTGATGATCCTGGCCTGCGGCTAACTTTAGCTCACCACTACTGGTTTGTGCCACTATTTGCTGATCAGCCATCAGTTGTTGGCGCAGTTCAAAGGTTTTGCCATCAACATACTGATTTTGAATATGAGTGTTAACCTGAATCTGTGACTCGGTTTTGTCTACTTTAGGAAAAGTAACAAATACACCACCACTGGCGGTTTTATCTGCCAGCATTTCATCACTGATATGCAAGGGATCGCGGACAAGCAAATTAACACCACGATACAAACCACCGTAGGTATTAAAATCCAGGATTTTTAGCGCCTTGGGTCCGGTTACCGGGTTATCCCGATTATCCAGCCTGACCAATAACTTGTTTTCACCGACTTTCACACTGTCACTAATATCCAGCGTAAAGGGTAAATAACCGCCTTGATGTTGACCTATTTTGTTACCGTTGAGCCAAATATCGGCTCGGTTCATCGCCGCTTCAAAACGCAGCCACAATTTTTTACCTTGCAAACCGGGCTGAATAGAAAGCGTTTTTTTATACCAGGCAACGCCTTGCCACTGATCGTTGACCACTTTAGGTTCAATTTGTGGGGTATGCGGCAACCGCACGTTTTGCCAATGCTGCTGTTCCAGTTCGGCTAGCCCGGTTTGGGGATGGGTTTTACTAAATTGCCAGTCACGGTTTAAATTAATTTCTGTTGCCGACGGCTGGAGCTGTTGGGCTATTTTTTGGGTGCTATCGACCTGACAGCCGCCTAACAGGCTTATTAAGATTAAACCTATAGCGCTAATAAATGATTGTTTAAGCACCTTTGTTCCTTAATGCTATTTCTATCGATGCCTTGTGGTATCAACAGATGGTGATAATCGGGTAAAACAAAATAACGACCGGCAACAACCGGTCGATGGATTAATCAACTTAGATTAATTACATGGAGTACTGGAAACCAATCAGGAAGCGGCGTCCCCATTCCACGTTGTAGGCAGGTTTGGTTTTGTCATTATCCCAATAGTTTACTGACGCTGCGTTAGTCAGATTTTGTCCTTGCAAGGTCAATTTCAGGTGTTCATTCACCTGATAACCGATACTGGCATCCACTGTGGTTTCGGCTTCATTCAAATTAACCTGGGAAGGTAGCCAGCTATTAATACCGGTAAACTCACTGCGATAGTTATAGGATACACGCGCATCATAACCGTCTTTGTCATACCACAAGGTCAAGCTACCGATATGCTTGGACAACCCACCTAAATTATAAGGATTCTCTACTGGTTTAAATTCCATCACCTCACTATCGGTATAAGAATAATTGGCAAAAATACCCATACCATCAAAAGGTGCAGGTAGTTCGGTAAAGGCTTGTTGATAAAGTACCTCTACCCCTTTAATCACCCCGCCGTCACCGTTTACCGTGCCAGTAAAGGCATAATCAACCCCGTCAAAGGTCACAGTGCCAGCATCTAAGCCAATATGCGACTGTAAATCTTTGTAAAACAGATTAATGGTAGCGGCCGAGTTTTCGCCCCAGAAATACTCATAACCAATATCCATCTGATTGGCCACATAGGGATCAAGGGTTGGGTTACCGCCATTGGCTGTCGGCGGCTGCGCGGTGCTGTCCAGTGAGAAACCGGTACGCATTTCCAATAAAGGCGGGCGTGACATGGTGCGTGCCAAGGCAAAGCGGATCTGTGAATCATCACTGATGTTAAACAACAGGTTTAATGAAGGTAGCCATTCATCATAATCGTGATGCACTTCTGTCGGGGTGGGACCAGGCTGGTACCAGACATCATCATCGCCTTCTACCCATACCGCGGATTGTTCATGACCGCTGGATACCACTTCGGTTTTAGCATAACGCAAACCCAGATTACCGGAATAAGGAATACCTCCCAAATCGCCGGACATATTCAACTGCACATAAAAAGCAGTATTGGATTCCTGCAATTTCCACGAGGCCAGATCGTTTTTGCTATTGCTCGGGTCATCATGATCAACTACGCCACCAAAGGCGACCTCGGCCACTTTGCCCCAATCTTTAAAGGTATAAATATCCGGTACATTGTAGCCGCCGCCAATGGAATAGCTCATCCCATAATCGCTAAGGCCGTGATCCTGTTTGGCCGAGCGGCTCCAGTCATTGACCTGATCATTTTCCTTAGTGCGGTCGGTATAGCGACCACCAAACAGCAATGACTCAAACACACCCCATTCGATATCCCGCTGGAAATCCAGATTAATATTGGCCATTTCATCGGTTAAGACTTTATCGCCCTGCCCTTCCATTACCGAAGGCGTAAATTCCTGACCGGTAATTTCCCAAGTGCCCGGGGAAGTTTCTTCCCACACGTCGGCAACTGCGCCTAAAGCATATTGTTCGGGGCTGCTGATATCACCGCTATGGACAATAATTTCAGCCGCGTCTTTATTTTGAATATCAAAACCTAAATCATAATCGCCACCCACATAGGTCGGATTGATCGTGACCCAGACCGATTCAATACTAGCTTTGGAGTAACCCACATCCGCGGTGACTTTCCACACATCCCCCACATATTCGGTGTTAATACCGGTACTGAGCATTTCATTAGTCTGGAACCAGGTAGGCACATAGTTAGTCAAGCCATTATTAAACTGACTACCGGCAACTATCTGCTCGGAACCATCGGGTCTGGCAATAATGGTTGGCGTTACGCTGGAGGCATCATAGGCGGCTGCGCCCCATCCTCGTGGGCCACTATCCCCGTCGGCCCAGTTACCCAGATCACCTGGCCCCATTTGGTCATCCCGTTCTTTGATATCAAACTGGGAATAAAATAAATCGCCCTTAACACGTAAATTGTCAGACGGCTTCCATTCAACAATCGCTAATCCACCAGTGCGTTCGTTATTGCCTCTTTTACTTTTTGCCATCACACCCCAAGGTGCATGCTCAACGATGCCGTTTTCGTTCAGATCACCACGGTTATCACCATTGTTGTAATCCCAGGACTGCACGCCCCGCTCCAGTGAAGGCTGATCCTGATAGGTCAATCCCAATGCAATACCAAAAGTATCTGACAATTGGTCAATGTAGCTGATGCTACCCTTGTAGCCATTACCATCGGTATCGGGTAAATCATCACCCAACTCATTGTGCATAAAGTTACCGTTGATATTGATAATGCGTTTGTCTTTGGACAGAGGGCTGACAAAATTCATATTAACCAGACCGGAAATACCGCCTTCGGCTTTACTGGCGACCGGACTTTTATACACTTCAACCGAATCAATCAATTCAGCCGGGAACTGTTCAAAGCGCACATCTCGACTGGGCTCGGCAGAGACTATCTCACGATTATTCATGGTGGCCACGTTCAAGCGCGGCCCCATACCGCGAATCGAAATACGGCTGGCGTTACCGCGATCCCGCGAAGCGGCAATACCAGGCAAGCGCACCAGTGAGTCGGTAATACTGACATCAGGCAAGTTACCCAAATCATCGGAGGAAACGATTTCCACCACTGAATCGGCGAAACGCTTTTGGCGCAGCGCTTCCCCTAATGAAGCACCGAATCCACGTACTTCAATTTTTTCAAACTGATCCGCCGATTTATCATTTTTATCCTCGTCAGCGATCGTTTCCTGAGCCGATGCGATCTGCATCATTTGCGCGACGGAAAGTGCCAGCAGCGTGTATTTGAATTGAGCTTTCATGTTGTTAACCCTTTTTCTGTCTAATTATGTTGCGACCGTCAGCAAGATTGGATGACGCTGTCGTATTAACAATCACAGCCCAGTGAAAGCCTGAAGATCAGTACAAGGCTGATTATTGAATAACATATTTATAACATGCAAGGTAAACGTTTACCATAAATTAATCAAAACAAAACTAAACATACCTCTAAGCATCTGTTTTTAATGGTAATATAAACAATTAAAAAGGTTAAACGATTGCGTTAACTTGTTGTTATAGCCAAATGTCAGCCAAGGTAATTGTCGTTGCTGGCCAGCCTATATTACGTAATTAAGTAATATGGATTATGTTGTTAGTTTTTGTTAGTAATCCCCCATGCACCACTGATTGCGTATTTGATAACATAGTTACCCTGTTCAACATGATCCTTTTTCAAAGCAATCTAAACAGGAGTAATACAATGATTGAAACCTGGAGATGGTTTGGTCCCAGTGATTCAATCAGTCTGAGTAAAATCGCTCAGGCTGGCGCGACTGGCATTGTCAGTTCGCTACATGAAATTAAAACCGGTGACGTTTGGCCATTGGAGGCCATTGCCGAACGCAAAAAAATCATCGAAGACGCGGGTCTTGAATGGTCGGTGATTGAGAGTATTCCCGTTCACAATGACATCAAAACCCGTACGGGTGATTTTCAGACTTATATCGACAATTACAAACAGTCGATCCGCAATGCTGCCGAATGTGGTGTTTACACCATTTGCTATAACTTTATGCCGGTAGTGGATTGGACGCGTACCAACCTGATGTACAAACTGCCGAACAACAGCCATGCCCTGCGTTTTGAGATGACAGATTTCGCTGCTTACGATATCTATCTGTTACAACGTGACGGTGCGCGACAGAGTTATGCGCCGGAGGTTATTGCCAAAGCAGAAGCCCGTTTTGCCAAGATGTCCGATATTGAAAAACTGGAACTGGAGAAAAATATCATCGCCGGTTTGCCCGGTGGTGAAGGCTCTTATACCCGGGAGACTATCCGCAGCACGATTCAGCAGTTTATTAATCTGGGCACCGAGGGGTTCCGCCAGAACCTGTTTTTGTTCTTGCAGGAGATTATTCCGGTAGCTGAATCTGTCGGAGCACTAATGTGTATCCATCCCGATGATCCGCCATTTTCATTATTCGGTTTACCCCGGGTGGTATCCACTGCCGACGACGCCCGCAAATTATTACAAGCGGCGCCGGGCAAGGCAAACGGGCTGACATTGTGTGCCGGCTCTTACGGTGCCCGTTGCGATAATAACCTGGTGGAAATGGCCAAAGAATTCGGTCCGCAAATCCATTTTGTGCATTTGCGCAACGTGATCCGTGAAGCTGACGGCTCGTTTTATGAGTCCGATCATCTGGCCGGTGACAACGATATGGTTGGCCTGGTACAGGCCTTACTGAGCGAAGAAAGACGTCGTCAGGTCAGCGGCGATGACTTGCCCAGTATCCCGATGCGTCCCGATCATGGTCATTTGCTGGAAGATGAATTGAACCAGAAAGACGTTAAACCCGGCTATTCCTACGTAGGACGGCTCAAAGGATTGGCGGAACTACGTGGCGTGATCCATACCGTAGGTGCGTTTTTACAATAACCCAAGAACGCTGGATGCCCCAAAAAATTAACTCGTAAACATGATTAAATAGACTGGGTAATCGGTAATTATCGATTACCCGTTGTCATTTTTAATGTTGATTGCCGAAACATCCGCCCCGTCATATACAATCTATCACTTTTGATAGCTTGTAATTGCAGGGTATTAACCATGTCTTCCGCAAATGCCATTGCTTTATTCCAAATCAATTAAGTTCAAAGGCCACTATTGAACTATCATTTAACTCTGCAGCTTAACCTGAATGTGGGTGGTTAAGCCTTTGATAATCATACCGCTTATATATTCGCTTATCATATCATTTGTATGTATTTAAAGTGATAGCAAAATTAAATTCAGAAACAGGTGTTCGAATTTTCATTAATGACAATCCATGCAATATACAATTTTATTTCAGGGTATAAGATAACTTTATGAAAAATCAGTAAATTATCGGAATAAATGCCGATTTATGGGTTGCCCTCAGATGTTCTCCCCCTTAGACTGGGCTGAAATTGAGAGCGAATACTCAAAATGAATATATTAAAAACAATAACCACACGGTCGGCCCAATGCCTGAACTAGCACCACTTTATCGTCAGATAACAGTTTTGAATACGTTATGGCAGGCTCCATGGACGGTGCTGATTCAAGAGCTGTCGCTTACCATTCGCAGCCTGCTGCAAGCCAGCGATGCAACGATTTGGACGATAAATCAACATGATTTAACGCTGGAACTCCAATACCGACTGGATAATACTCGACACCGTGGTGCCGCGCATCGCAAGTTATCACAGTTCCCTCTTTATTTTGACGCCTTGAACAAACACGACTTACTCAGTCTAGACAGTGTCAACGATGACGATCTTGTGCACGGAAAGTTTGATCAGGACATTAGCTTTGATCGAGAGATAAGCGAACTTCACACCCCGTTAAGATATGATAAAAAATTGCTGGGGGTGTTATGCATCGATAATTTCCCCAAACAAGTCTCCACCCCCCAAGATCTGACCCATTTTTTGCAGGCATTAGGAGCGCTACTTTCACAACGCCTTTCACACGACAAAATACAACAGAGTCAACTCACAAACCACGAGTTGAATCGCAAGCTGCAAGCCACTTTCGACAATGCGGGTGAAGGTATCTTATTGATGCAAAATGAGTACTTTATCGATTGTAATCAGGCTATTTTGCAAATGTTTCGTTGTAGCAAAGAACAGATCATGCAACGAACACCTATGTATTATTCTCCCGAGTTTCAGCCTGATGGGCAATTGTCCCAAGACAAGGCCATGCAGCGAATAAAAGCGGCTTTTGATGGACAAGTACAATGTTTCGAATGGCAACATAAACGCCATGATGGAACCTTGTTTGATGCGGAAGTCACGTTGACTGTAGTCAACCTTGAGCAAGAACCATTGGTTCATGCCATTGTACGCGATATTACAGAACGTAAACTGGCAGAACGTCAACTTCAGCAGTCTAAAAATTTGCTGATTGCCCAAAACCAGAATTTGTCTTTGCTTAATGCGCTATCAATCAAGTTACATAGCAGCACCTCGGTCAAAACCATTGTCGATGAAACCCTCGATATTTTATTGGAGTTGTTAAATACCCCCTATATCGCGATTTATTTACTTGACGAGGATAAACAATATCTTAAGTTAGCCAGCAGTCACGGCTTCAATGACCATATATTGCAAGTCGGACAACGCATTCCGTTATCTGGCGGCTTAAATGTGCGTGCATTACAACAAGGTCACTTACTGGTTACCTCCGACATTGCAGGGGATCCACAAGCTAACCCGGATCTCAAAGCCTTGGTAGAGACAATCAACGTTAACTCCGGTGCTTTTATTCCATTAATTTATCGCAACGAACCTCTTGGCAGCTTGTGTCTGTTATATAAAGAAAGCTATGTATTCGATGAAGCCGAGAAAGACACCTTTGATACCATTGGTAAAAATATATCGTTGTCAATTATCAATGCCCGGCATATGCAAAAGCTGGAATATATGGCTCACCATGACTCGCTGACGGGGCTGCCTAACCGCGCGCTATTGCACCATGAGTTTGAAAATAACATTGCCTTTGGTCCGGGAATGCCAGCGGTATTAATGTTGATCGATCTTGACCGTTTTAAAGATATTAACGATACGTTAGGCCATTATGTGGGCGATTTATTGTTACAACAAATAAGCCCTCGGATCAGCCAATGTACCCAAAATTATAAAACGTTAATTTGTCGATTAGGTGGTGATGAATTTACTGTCTTAATTTATGGCCGCCCTAAACAGGATGAGTTAATCCAGTTAGCTAACGATATACTTAACAGTTTGCGCCAACCGATTAATATCGACTCCATGCTTCTGGAAATCGATGCCAGCATTGGCGTCGCGTTGTATCCAGAGGATGGCAAAGATAGTCACGCATTATTACGTTCTGCCGATGTCGCCATGTATGACGCTAAAAAACGTGGCGGTGGTGTGACCTTGTATAATCGGAAAAAAGATATTCACACCCCGGAACGTTTGTCCTTAATGGCTGAATTAGGTGGCGCTATCCGAGATGATCAGCTGGTATTACATTACCAACCCAAAGTCGATTTACAACACAACCGCATTACCGGATTTGAGGCGCTAGTCAGATGGGAACATCCTTTATCCGGCTTACTCTATCCGGATAAATTTATTCCACTAGCTGAAGTTAGTGATGCCATTCATCATTTAACTGAAAAAGTTCTGGATATGGCCTTGTCACAACAACAAATTTGGCGTCAACAGGGCAACGAATATTCAGTAGCAGTCAATTTATCGGCACGTAATCTGGTTGATGACCGCTGTGTTAACAGTCTGAAGTCCAAATTACAACAATACCAGACACCGGCGGGTATGCTGGAACTGGAATTAACCGAAACAGCGTTAATGCAGGATCCGGAAAAAGCGGTAGATTTGCTAATGCAGTTATCCCAGCTTGGGGTCAAACTATCGATTGATGATTTTGGCACCGGTTATTCATCCCTGTCATATTTACGCCAATTACCTATTGATACCCTCAAAATCGATCGGTATTTTGTCAATGAAATGCTGAAAAATGAACAAGATATTATTATTGTCCGCTCGACCATCTCGCTCGGTCATAATTTAAATCTAAAAGTCATTGCTGAAGGCGTGGAAGATCATGAAACCATGTCGGCGCTGCGTAAAATGAATTGTGACATTGCTCAAGGCTACCATATTAGTCGTCCGCTTAGTTGGCCAGACATGGAGCAATGGTTAAAGCAAACCACGTCAAGTTAGTTAGGGGCTGTTGATCTTTGATGTATGAATTTTGTTCAAGTCCAACGCCTTCTGATCGCGACGCCGGATTGCAGGCCTGGTGGATCTAAGTCAAAATCCGGCAACAAAGAGCAGAAGGTGTTGGGTTGAACCCTCCGGGCAGTGTTTGTAGCGCATTTCTACAGCGCTATCGCTCGTTTATGTAGAATAACTACACCATACTCGCTCTGCCTTGTATAAATGCGCTACAAACTACTGCAAAAACACACACCAAAGATCAACAGCCCCGATTAGTTATTCAACCAGGTCTGAATACCTAAACTGCTTTGACAAAAAACTATCTACTTTTTCAACAACTTGATTAAACCAGGGATGAAATAACCAAAAGCTATGAGGCGAATTGTCGAAATCATAGGATTGATGATAAATCTGCCATTTATCCAACTGGGCAAAAGCCTTTTTTCTGCCCTCAGCAAAACGAGTCTGCCCACTACCGATAAATAACATTGGAGGAGAGTTAGCACTAATATATTCAACCGGTGATGCTTGCTTCCAACGCTCAGTCTGACTGGCGTAATTTCCACCAAGCCATAACGCCAAAGCACTATCTGTTTGACCATTTTTGTCTTCATATTTCAACCCCAACTCAGAGGTGATATCCATAATACCATCCAGATCAATTACCGCCTGTACATCAGTGTCCCCATTTATTGTTTGCGGTTTAAACCATTGCAGATGGGATGTATTAGCCAATAACGCTGCCATGTGCCCACCTGATGAACCACCCAGCAAGGCCACCTTGCGGCTATCTATTTGATAATCTTTAGCATGTTTTTTTAACCATAATATGGCGCGATTTACATCCTCAAGTCCAGCAGGATAAAGTGCTTCAATGGATAATCGATACTCAACCGTAATAGCGAGATAGTCTCGCTTGGCCAACGCCGCTGCCAATGGAAAAAGGTGCGACTTATTACCGGAGCGCCAACCACCACCATGGATCAATATAACGGTAGCTTTAGGTTGAGCATTTTGGGGGACGAATAAATCCAGATGTAACTCGCGCCCATTAATAGTGGCATAGACTCGATCCAACTGGATGCCAATATCGTCATTTAATTGCATATCAGCGATACTAATGTGCGGGTATTTTTTATGATATTTTGCAAATGCCGAGGCGACGGTATAGCTATCGTCAACTTCATAGGCATGCGCTTGACAGAGAATTAATAGTCCCGCCAGCCAACCTAATAAACATTTAACAACATTCTTTGTTTTCATTGAATCACCTATGATAACAGACTTTACTCGGCAATCAGAATGCCATTATAGTGACGTACCTTAACCTGAACTCTATAGTGAAAAAACAGTATCCTTGTCTTCCCCTATTAGTCTTTCCTCAATTCAGGCGCGTAAAATCCAGCTCATCAGCCAGGGACTGGCAGCTGCGCAACCTAAACAGCAAAATGCTGCAACCACGCTCAACGTCATTCAGCAATTAGGTTATATTCAAATTGATTCAATCTCCGTCATCCAGCGAGCCCATCATCATTGCTTATGGAGTCGTTTGCCAAACTATCAGTTAGCACATATTGATCAGCTGCTCGCATCTAAGCATGTTTTTGAATACTGGTCACATGCGGCAGCCTTTTTACCCATGGATGATTATCGTTTTAGCCTTCCGCGCAAACAGGCTATCGCCCGCGGGGAAAAACACTGGTTTGACAAAGATCACAAGCTGGTCAAAAACATATTGCAGCGCATCCGTACAGAAGGCCCATTGCAAGCCAAAGACTTTGAGCAACGTAAAACCCTGAATACCGGCTGGTGGGACTGGAAACCGGCCAAAAAAGCGCTGGAACAGTTGTTTATGGAAGGTCAACTCATGGTAAGCAAACGACTGGGTTTCCAGAAAGTCTATGATTTGACCGAGCGAGTTCTACCTGCCAATGTTGATACTCGCCTACCCACCAATGAAGAATTTTATCGCCATCTGATTATCCGCCATTTGCAGGCTAATGGATTAGCTAAGCCCTTTAATATCAGTTATTTGCGTAAAGGTTTGTTAAAGCCCATTCAACAGCAATGTAAAGCCATGCTGCATGATGGTGAATTGTTATTGGTTGAGGTCAATCAGCAACAATATTATGCCCTGCCCTGTGTTACCGACTTATTGAATAAAAAACTGCGCCATACCAAAGTCCACATTTTATCTCCCTTTGATAATCTGCTTATTCAACGACAACGTACTCGTGAACTGTTTGGTTTTGACTATCAGATTGAATGTTATGTTCCGGCCCCCAAACGCCAGTATGGTTACTTTTGTTTGCCCTTATTATTCGGGGATCAATTCGCAGGGAGAATGGATGCCAAAATAGACCGAAAAACTGGTGTGCTCAATATTATTCATCTACATATTGAAACCGATAAAATCGAGGAATTTATAGCGGCACTCAAACCGGCATTGGTCAATTTTATGTATTTTAATCGCGGCCAAACAATGGAAATGAAACGTCTGTCTCACTACCGGGTGGATCTAACCACCAGTACACAACATCATTGGCGACAAATGCTAATTGATTAACCTTACGCGGGCTCGGACATCTTCATTAGCCCACTTCGATGTCAATCTATTAATCACATCGACCACGTTCTACTTTTTCAGTTTGGGTTGCCAGTTTTTAAACTCGATATGTGCAGGAACCACTTTATTTTTTGCTTCATGCCGGATGATCTGATCATTTAACCATTGAAACCATTCCCACGGAGTGTCGCGACCCACTTCTTTGCGTTGGCCTTCAACATAGGCTTCGAGCTTTTTCCATGAATGAAGGATCGGATAACTAAAAAAATCTGCCGCCAATCCCAACTGGAGTTGCTGCTTGTGCACCATAATACCGATACTCTCCCATGTCCCCATATACGCAAATAACACGCCCAACTCCGCGTCGAAATACTTCTCAATCTGTTGTTTATTTAATCCGGATGGCATTTCAAATACTTTGTGCATAACGTTCATCAGTTCTGTGGTTGCGTAACTGCGCAGCATTTGAAATGCCACTTCCCGCTCCGAACTTTTCTGCGATTCACGGATTTGTTTGGCCAAATAAACAATTGAGCTAATAACACCAATAGCTGCAATAAAGTCACTTATATCACCCAGTTCAGATATAGAAATCATTGTTTTACCCTTTTCTTTTTTGCTTTAAAAACTGTTGTGAGTATAGGTAAAATCAAAGTGAGTCAGCCAATCCGAATGCTGCATTGATAAACGAATTATTGCGGCAATGGCTTGCCGCATTAGGATAACTTGCTAAGGGAAGACAAAAATCATGACGGATGATCAATAAACGCCATAAAGAAAAATAAATGCAAATAATTGATTTAACTTAGTTTTTATAAAATTATCGAGCATTTGAAAATATTGGCACGACGTATGCTTTATTTACTCCCGACGCTTCTGGTGTCAATAATTTGAGCGCCTAGATAAAAAAGGCCGGGTCAAATGACCCGACCAACTTGCTCAAGTTAGGAGATCGAGCAAATAAGGTTTCTGTCCGACTGGCAGGGTTTGGGATTGCATACTGGCCTCTCAACCACTTCTACACTCTCAGTCCTGTTAGTCGGCGTTTTCTTCAGAGTGGCCTCTCAGTTCCTACTCTCTCTATTTTTATCCCAATTAGCCTTGCAGTAATGACAATGCAGATTGTGGACGTTGATTTGCCTGACTTAACACGGTTGTACTGGCTTGCTGAATAATTTGCCAGCGTGTCAACTCAGCCGTTTCCTGAGCAAAATCGGTATCGCGAATTCGAGAACGAGCGCCCGACATATTCTCCGATATATTACTCAAATTACGAATGGTGGATTGAAAGCGGTTCTGAATAGCACCTAAATCAGCCCGTTTAGCGTCAATTGCCGACAATGCGTTACTGACAATAGTCATGGCAGCTGACGCATCATCGACATTTGCCACCGATACGGCAACCCCATTGAACAACCCAGATGCTCCAAAACCTCCCATTCGTGAGATATTCACACTAATTTTCTGTCCGGCATTAGCTCCAACAAGAAACGCAGCCGAATAAACACCATCGAGTATATTCACGCCACCGAACTGGGTGGTGGTCGCAATCCGACTGATTTCCTGCTTCAGGGCTGAGACTTCTTTTTGCAGTGCCAAGCGGTCTGCCGACGAGTTAATCCCGTTTTGTGACTGAATGGCCAGTACTCGTATCCGCTGCAATGCTGTAGTGATTTCAGACATTGCACCTTCAGCCGTTTGCGCCAGGGAAATACCATCGTTTGCATTACGTACAGCTTGATCCAGCCCCATAATTTGCGACGTCATCCGATCGGATATTTGCAAACCTGCCGCATCATCCTTAGCGCCATTAATACGAAAACCTGACGATAAACGTTCAAATGAGGTGCTTAGCGCATTACTCGAATTGAATAATTGTCTTCTAGCATTGAGTGAAGACACGTTTGTATTGACATATAAACTCATTTTATTTCTCCTAACCTGATAACGACTATGGCTATTATTTTTATTATTTCGCCGCCGTTACTCGTGGTTTTCTATAAAAGTTAAAAATTGGCACATAATGTGCTTTGTTTATGCTGCCAGTCAGTTTTCTGACTTGTGTTTTTGTCAGGTTACCACCTGCAAAAGCTTATGCTTAAAGTGAGCTTCGGCTCATGTCGACTGTCAGGATTGATGGCCTAATACCTCAAACCTCACTACCTCCTGGCGTCTTTCCTGTCAGTCGGCGCTAAAAAACAAAGCCTCAACACTTTTGTTTTTTAAACGCGGCGTTCCTTTGCAGATCCTTTCCTGATAAAAAATCTCTACTGTCAGGTCGCTTGCTGCTTGTCCCCACAATCTCGCAATGCGACCTTCTTACCCCATATAATTCAATTACTTACACTGTTAATCCTGTTTTTCCTGATAACCTGAAAATCCTACTACGGTTAGTGTTTAACTCGTTCCTCTTTGCACATCGACGACCAATAACCAATCCATTTACAGTCGTACTTACCGACCTGATGTCAGGCATAAAAAAGCCCCAACATCCTGATTTTTAGACGCACTTGTCCCTTACAGCTCCTTTGCTGATAAAAAATCTCTAGTGTTTATTAATGTGATTGCTGCTTGTCCCCACAATGTGCAATCAATAACTAGTTAATAACCAGCCCTTCTCTTTTCATTTACCCCTGCAATAGTTGCAATGCAGCCTGCGGTCTTTGGTTAGCCTGACCCAGTACGGTAATACTGGCCTGCTGAATAATTTGCCAGCGGGTCAATTCTGCCGTTTCTTCGGCAAAATCAGTGTCACGTATACGCGATCTTGCCGCCGACATATTCTCGGAAATACTGCTTAAATTACGAATAGTGGATTGAAAACGATTCTGAATGGCACCAAGATCGGCGCGAACCCCATCAATAGTGGAAATAGCCTGAATCACTGAGGTTAATGCCGCAGAGGCACCATCGGTCGTCGCGACCGATAAATTAACACCATTGAACAGCCCTTCAGCACCGAAACCTCCTGGTCTGGAGATATTCACACTAATAGATTGTCCCGCGTTGGCTCCTACCAGGAATGCGGCCGAATACACGCCATCAAGAATATTCACGCTTCCAAACTGAGTGGTTGTAGCGATCCGACTAATTTCTTGTTTCAACGCTGACACTTCTTTTTGTAGTGCCAATCGATCTGATGAGGCGTTAATCCCGTTTTGGGACTGAATAGCCAGTACGCGAATACGCTGTAGTGCAGTAGTAATTTCCTGCATCGCGCCTTCGGCAGTCTGAGCCAATGAAATACCATCATTTGCATTACGCACCGCCTGATCAAGACCCAATATTTGGGATGTCATACGATCCGATATTTGTAAACCAGCAGCATCATCTTTGGCACTGTTGATCCTGAAACCTGATGATAAACGTTCGAATGCGACATTCAGATTATTACTTGAAGTAAACAGCTGACGTCGAGCATTCAACGACGACACATTAGTGTTGACGTACAAGCTCATTTTTTCTCTCCTAACTTAAAATTTATAATCCGCCAAACTGTTATTTTTGTTTTTATGTTTGTGCGGTATTCAGTTCTATTGCTTTTTTTGTATGAACCGAATATTTAAAGAACTGGCTATTGGTTTTATTATTTTGCTCAGTGCCTTTGCTCAACTTATCGTTAGGTAATGAATTTTACTTTAGAGAAATAATTAACTATTTTTTAATAACCTTAAAAATCAAATAGTTACAAAACGAAAAAGCCGAAGCAAAATTGCTTCGGCACGGTGCCCATCGTTAGGAGAAAATGAGCGAAACGGTTTTCATTTGACTAAATTGACCTCACTACCTCCTGGCTCAATAAGTCAAAATGAATATTATCCTAATAGCTGTAATGCAGATTGAGGACGCTGGTTAGCCTGGCTTAACACAGTAATACTGGCTTGCTGAATAATCTGGTTACGAGTCAGTTCAGCAGTTTCGGTGGCAAAATCGGTATCACGAATCCGTGAACGAGCGCCTGACATATTCTCTGATATGTTGCTCAAGTTACGGATAGTCGATTGGAAACGGTTTTGCAATGCACCTAAATCAGCTCGTGCCGCACCGATAGTTGATAGTGCATTATCGATACTGGTTAGCGCTGCAGAAGCCCCGGCAGTAGTAGCAACAGTTAAATCACCAATGGATAAACCTGAAGCACCGTAACCCCCTGCACGTGACAAGTTAACGGATATAGACTGGCCGCTGTTTGCACCTACCAGGAAGGCGGCTGAGAAGCTACCTTTCAAAATATCCAGTCCACCAAACTGTGAATCAGTGCTGATACGGCTGATTTCAGTTTTAAGGGCTGATACTTCTTTTTGCAGAGCAACACGGTCAGCAGAGGTATTAATACCGTTCTGTGACTGTACAGCTAGCTGGCGAATACGTTGTAATGAGCTGGTGATCTCTCCCATTGATCCTTCAGCTGTTTGCGTTAATGAAATAGCATCATTAGCGTTACGTACCGCTTGATTAAGACCCATAATCTGGGAAGTCATACGATCAGTAATTTGCAAACCTGCAGCATCATCAGCAGCACGATTAATACGAAAGCCTGAAGACAAACGTTCAAAGGATGTACTTAAGGCATTACCTGAATTGAATAATTGACGTTGTGCATTTAACGCAGAAACGTTTGTATTGACGAACATTGACATGATTTTCTCCTACACTCTCAGTCCAGTCGTAACTGGCATTCGATCGGTGTGATCAAAGGTTTAAAACACTTTTAAGTACATTCACCCTGTTTTACAAAATGAATGTTACTGGCTCTCTCGATAAAGTTTATCGACGCCATTTAGCACTCCTTTAGTATTTATTTGCCGCATGGCAAAAAAAGCGGAAATAAATTGCCGCCTTTGCAATTGCTAACTGATTGAGATTCAATAGGTTTAATTAAAAAATGCAGGTGTTAAAAAATGTTCAATGATGGGCAAAAAATGCTCTACAACAAAGCCAGTCATAATGCTTTTACCGATTTATGTGTGTACCGACAACAACTCTATTGCTGTTTTAGAGCCGCTCAAGATCATATTAGCCCTGATGGAAATATTGTTGTCTTACATCTAGGATGGCAGGGAGAAATACAGGCTGAAACTAAAATTCGAATGCCCGGCTGTGACTTGCGCGATCCTAAACTGTCGGTCTCAGCAGACGGTAAACTGATTTTACTGGCCTATGGCCGTCATTATGATCAGCAACACAAGTTTCTGTATTCACAACCTTATGTCTGGTTTAGCACTGATGGTAATAGTTGGTCCTGCGCCAAACCCATAGGTCAAAAAAATTGGTGGTTATGGCGTTTAAGCTGGTACGGGGATAAAGCCCTTGGATTTGCCTACAATCGTCGCCAACAGACTTTAGCCCTGTATGCTGGCAATCCCCTAAGAACCTTCGAGAAAATCCTTCCTGAGGCCTTCAGCCAACGTAAGAACAAGCTAGGCTATCCTAACGAGAGCGATATTTGTTTTAATCCTGATGGCACCGCTTATGCGATTATTCGGCGCGATGCCGATAGCGGTAGTGCCCAATTAGGTATCGCCAAACCACCCTATAAGCAATGGCGCTGGCATAATCTGGATTTTTATCTAGGTGGGCCGGCGATGTTGTTAATCAATCAACAACAGGCGGTACTTGCTGGGCGAATATGGCAGCCGTCGGGTCCTAAAACCGCGCTGATTAACCTTGATTTGGGCACATTTGAAGCCAAGATCAGGCAAATACTCCCTTCAGACGGGGATTGCAGTTACCCCGGCTTAGTCAAACAAGATAACCAATTATATGTAAGTTATTACTCAAGCCATATTAATCAACAAAGTGCGATTTATCTGCATCGAATCAATGTGGAATAGGCTCACGCCGAGGAATAAAAAGTATAAATCCCGTTTTATAACAGAGGCACCCTGTTGACGGAAAACGGTGGCGAGCCCGTATTGCGAGAAAGTCGTTTTACAGGATAGTTTAATTATCCCCTCGTAGCTCGTAGCTCGTAGCTCTTAGCTCGTAGCTCTTAGCTCTTAGCTCTTAGCTCTTAGCTCAAGTATCAAGCTTGTTTATAAATAATCAAACAAGCTTAACTGGGTTACCCGGGCAAATGTTGATTGAGCGGCTTGCAGTGCGTTTTCCTGCTTACTTAGCTCAGTAACCGCTTCGGCATAATCCACTTCATCAATAGAACTTCTGGCCAGTTTGTTACTGATTTCCAGGTCAAGATTGGACTCATATACCGATTGCGCCACATTGAGTCGGCCACCAACAGCCGAATTTGCGTCAGCCAGCGTTTTTAATGCGTTATCCATCCCTACTAAAGCATCGGCGGTCGCCTCGGCAAAATCACCATCAGAAATATTCTCGTCAGTTAATGCCAACATTAAATCGTTTAACGTTTCAGCGATATTTTTTTTCTGTGGTGCTTGTAGTTGAAAATCAACAGTGTCACCTACCGCACCATCAATATTGAATTCCATTCCTTTAAAAACAAAGGGTTCGCCAGCGGTATAACTGAATGTTCCCAAATTGGCTCCGGTGCCTACATTATCAACCGAGACCTGATCACCGGGCGCTAATATCGTAATTTGAAAATCATTATTGGCCGGAGTAACTTTGTCATAATTACTTTTATGAAAAAAATCATGGGCGTCTTGCTGGGTAATTTTAACATTAGCACTGGTGGCGGTGGAGCCGGTGACTTCAGT
Source organism: Neptunicella sp. (assembly GCF_048268085.1). NCBI lineage: Bacteria > Pseudomonadati > Pseudomonadota > Gammaproteobacteria > Alteromonadales > Alteromonadaceae > Neptunicella > Neptunicella sp. The sequence goes on from NZ_JBLWWF010000006.1 coordinate 72,703, forward strand.
TTTTAAACGCGCTGCCACATCTTCAAATACCGCTTTACCGGAATCACCATTTTTAACGGTGACCGAGGGAGAGATCTGAATCTCATTCTGGCCATCATCACCGACAAAATTATACTTATTACCCGGTGAACTGGGGTTGTATTCAAAAGCGGGAGTGTGAGATTGATAACCGGCAAAAATATACTCACCTTCAGCGTTTCGGCTATTCATTAAATCGAACACTTCGTTACGGATCTGCTCAATCTCGATACCAATCGCGGTACGATCTTCATCGGCCAAGATTCCGTTGCCCGCTTGAATAGTCAACTGTCTGGCACGGTTCATCGAGCTGTTCAAACTGCGCATCACCACTTCTTCTTGTTCAAGTGAGTTAACCAGCAAGTTATTGTTTTCCTGATATTGGCTCAGTTGATCCAGTTTTTCGGTTAGTCGAATCACTTGCGAAGCCCCGACCGGATCGTCGGAAGGACGCAATAATTTTTTACCTGAAGAGAGTTGCTGTTGAACATGGGAAAGCTCGCGCTGATTATCCAGCACCCCTTTAATACTCATATCATACAGCTGATTAGTCGATATACGCATGATTCATTACCTCACTGCACTAAGGATGGTATCAAACAAGCTTTGCGCGGTACTAATCAACCTTGCCGAGGCCGAATAAGCTTGCTGGAAACGCATTAAATTAGCCGCTTCTTCATCCAAACTCACTCCAGACACAGACTCAAACCAGCTGGTTGACTGATCTACCAACGCTTTAGCGGCCTTAGCCTGCACATCAGCAGATGCGGTTCTCTCACCCACTGTCCCAACTAATGAGGCATAGGCTTCATGGAAAGTCAGCAAATTAGTGGAGCCGCCACTGGCATTCGCAGTCCGCCGCATGGTATCCATGTTTTGCAGATCTGCCATCACTAAGCCATTACGGTTGTCGTCAAAACCATCCGTATTATAACCAATAGTAAAGCTATCGCCGGGTTTGGGAACGCCCTGCAAAGTTAAATCATAGCCGGGGTAATTATCTAGCGCTGGTGGACTCCAGGCTGCGGGCCAGCCCGCAGTTGACGCCCCTTGTTCCAGCAAGTTTTCTAGACTTACCGCTCCACTGACGGTGGTGATCACCGTGCCAGCACTATCGCGAATTTCATAGCTGTCTGCGGCAGTAAAAAAGATTTCAGCCGGAGCACCAACCGTACCACCGGGCGCTGCACCGGGTCCCTGGATGCCGCCCGCACCATCAAATGCCGAAGCCGTTGTGGTCGTAAAAGCATTATCCACATTGGTGTTGGTCACACTGGTGGATACCAGTGTCGCATCACCGAGATTATTAATATCCGATTCCACCCGAATCGGTGAGGCAAAGGCGATATCCTCCGGTCTGACAATACCGACCTCGATTTGATTAGCGGTATATTTAGTGGGTTGTAATAAAAATTGGTCGCCACTTACATAACTGGCCCCATCCGGTATTTCAATTTCAAGGCCATCCATTATTGATACCCAGGTGCCGCCTGCCGCCTCTAAACCGGTATAGCTCTGGGTTTGCGGGTTGCCACTAATGTCTAACACCGGTGTACCATCTGGATTTAACAAATTAACCGTAATATCTACCGTATTGGGCACCCCCGCAGTAACATTATCAATGGTAATTTGATAATCCTTACGAGTTAGCTGACTGGCTTGTCCTTCTGCAACTCGACCATTCAAGCCCAATGTCAACGATGAGTTATTGGAGTAATTCAGTGCCTGAAACTCCGGTAAATTAAACACATCGGTACCTAACTGCCCATCGTAATCCATACCATAACGGTTTTGCTGGTTAACCGAATCGGCCAGTGCAAGAGCAAGTTGGCCCATTTGTCGTTGTGCATCGGCTAAAATATCATCCCTAAAATTAAATAAACCGCCGATACGGCCACCAACAGAGTTTTCAGCCAGATTAATCGTGACGCCACGACTGCCATTTTGCAGTTGTAAGTTTTTTTGCTTGGCATCCGGCTCACCATTAATTTCAAACACATTAAAAGTGCCGTCTTGCATCACTAATGATTGGCCACTTTTTAAATTCACTAACGTGGAGCCATCTTCATTGGTGCGCGTGGTAATATCCACCATCTCTGCCAACTTTAATATGGCATTATCCCGCTCACTAATAAGCGCCCCGGGCACATCATGTTGATTACGGTATTGATTGATGCGAATGCTATTATTCAGATCTGCGATATTTTCAATCAAATCGTTAGCATCTTGGGTTAACGAATTAAATTCCAGATTTAATTCGTCTTCTTTGTAGCTTAAAAATTCAGAGAGTGAGTTAAACCGCCCTAATAATGAATCCGCCTGCCCCAATACTAATTGTCTGGCAGCCATATTAGTTGGCTCATCAGCAGCAGTCTGCATCGCTTCAAAAAAACGACTCATGCTGGTTGCTAAACTGCTGGCATCACTGGCAAAAATATCATCCAACTGCGAGGCTCGATCATGATAAGCGGTATATTCGGCATAAGATGAGGTATCCCGACGTAACTGATTCTGCGCAAAAACATCAAGAATTTGACTCGTGGTGCCTTGGCCTACTCCACCGGTTAACTGCGCAACAAAACTGGTACGTTCACGGATATATCCATCAGTATTAACGTTGGCAATATTATTACCGGTTGTTTTTAACAACTGGTTTTGTGCATTCAAACCACTGGAGGCAATGCTGAGTAAATCTGAGCTACGTATCATCGCTACTCTCCGTCAATTAGGCTAAGTAACAACATCATCTTATTTATCCATCAATGCATGTTGAAAAGTACTACTACCCAATACGCCCAGCACTTTATCTGCGTAATTTGGATCCGTGGCATAACCAGCTTGCTGTAAACGACTAAAATATTCGGCCGGTTGTTGGGCCGATTCCACTGCATCGGAATAACGACCGCTGTGACTGACAAACTCCGCATAATCACGCATTGAGTCTTCAAACGATCCATAAGCGCGAAACTGTGCTTTATGTTGCTTGGCCTGACCATCTGTGTATTCGAGGGTATTCACTAAAGTACGGTCGCCTTGCCAACGTTGATCCGCCTTTATACCAAACAAGTTATGTCCATTCTGACCTTGTTTAGAATGGATCATGTACTGCCCCCAGCCGGTCTCAACGGCCGCTTGCGCTACCATGGATTTGGGATCCAGATTAAATTCTTCAGCCACTTTGTTGGCTAGCGGTAATAACTGTTGAACAAAGTCTTGTTGGCTGGCGAAAGCCGGCTGTTTAATGCCGAGTGAAATTTTTGCAGAGTAAGCAGATGATGACGCATCATCTGTTTTTGTCGGTGGCTGCAAAGCGGGTAAATTTGCGCCATTGCGCAACACCGATGCCGGCACAAATCCAGCTTGATGACCTAGTTGCTGCTCAATCATCTTGGCTAACCCGAGACTCCCTTTACTGGCTAAATCGACGGCTAACTGCTGGTCATGCATGTCTCGATAAAACTTGACCTGTTCAGAATTGAACGGGCTATCTTTATCTACCATGACATCTTCAGCTTTACGCATTGATTTAAGCATCATCTGAATAAAAATAGCCTCAAACTGTTTGGCTGCTTCACTTAATGCTTCGGGATCGTTTTTACGAACCGCCTGACGTAATTTATCCAGCCCGCCAATATCATTAACATTGCGGGCTTGCTGGAGTTGTGATTGAACTTGGTTAAAGTCTTCCATAATCGGCCTAGATCACCACCAATTGGCCTTGTAATGCACCGGCCTGACGCAACGCTTCAAGTATTGCCATCAGGTCACCTGGCGCGGCCCCCACTTCATTCACTGCCCGAACTAATTCATCAAGAGTGACCCCGGGATCAAACTTAAACATGCGTGAATCGGCTAAATCCACATCCACCACTGACTGCCCTGTCACTACGGTATCGCCCTGAGCTAAAGCATTAGGCTGTGACACATCGGTATTTTCGGAAATAGTCACGGTTAAGCCGCCATGGGTAATCGCAGCAGGTAATAAGCGCACGTCTTTGCCAATAACAATAGTGCCGGTACGACTATTAATAACCACTCGAGCTGGGGCATCGGCAGGAGTAAATTCAAAGTTTTCCAATACGGCCATAAAATCCACCCGTTGACCTATTTCTCGCGGTGCAGAGACTCGCACAGACGCAGCATCAATAGGAGTGGCAATCCGATAACCTTTGTCCGGGTCGGCGCCCAAACGCTGATTAATGGTATCTGCCAAAATTTTGGCCGTAGTAAAATCCGGATAATTCAGATTAAGGGTTAAATAATCATTGGCACTAAAACCGCTAGGTACCGCGCGTTCAACTATCCCACCATTGGGGATCAACCCTACCGTAGGAATATTATTAATCACTCTGGAGCCATCAGCCCCTTCAACACCAAAACCACTAACCACTAAACTTCCTTGCGCAACGGCATAGATTTCACCATCCAGTCCTTTTAGGAAGGTCTGTAATAACGTGCCACCATTTAAGCTTTTTGCTTCGCCCATGGACGACACCGTAACGTCAACTTTTTGTCCTGGTTTCAAAAAAGGCGGCAAGGTTGCGTGTACCGCAACAGCAGCAACATTCTTGATTTTAGGCTTTAAGCCACTTGGCATCATAATGCCGAAATTGGACAGCATGGTACGGAAGCTTTGTTCGGTAAACGGGCTTTGTTCCCCCGTTCCCGGTAAGCCCACCACTAGACCATATCCCACTAACTGGTTACTGCGTACACCTTGTATGGTTGCCAAATCTTTGATCCTTTGCGCACTGGCAAAGGGCGATAGCAACAAACAAAAGCAGGAAAATAGGGAAACCAACGTCTTCATCATAGTCTCCTAAAAAGGCCACCATTCGGAGGTAAAGAAACGTGTTAACCAACCTTGCTGTTGAGCATTAGCAAAATCACCGGTGCCACTATATTGAATCCGAGCATTAGCGATTTTGGTTGATTGCACTTCATTTTGCGGACTGATATCTGCCGCGCGAATAATGCCGGTTAGACGAATGTATTCGTCACCATTGTTCAGGGTGAGCCATTTTTCGCCTCTGACCACCAGGTTATGGTTGGCCAATACTTGCACTACTGTCACAGAAATATTGCCGTTTAAGCTGTTACGCTGATTCGCTTGAGCATCACCCTGAAATTCATTACCGGCATTTAAACCTAGCTGCACCGACTGGCCGCCGATATTAATCGGATTGCCGCCCAATCCAGTGGTCGGTTGTAAATCCACCGAGGTATCTTTACTAAAATCCGTTGTAGCAGACTTGCTGGCACTGGTATTTTCACTTAATACCACGGTGATAATGTCCCCTACCCGTCTGGCTTTAACATCTGAATAAAGACTGTTTGCCATATCCGTCTGAAACAATGAGCCGTCAGCACCAATTTTATGTTGTGGCATTTCCGGAATAACCGGCGCATAAAAGGGATCATTGGGTAACGTTTCCCGCACTGGTGTGCTTTGGCAAGCGACCACCAAAATCGACAGAATAAGTACCACCAGCGTTTTCATCACATCACCCATTAAAGTTGTTGAATAACCTGACCCAACATTTGATCCACCGATGAAATCACCTTGGAGTTCATCTCGTACAAACGTTGGCTTTCGATTAAATTAACCAGTTCTTCGGTAACATTGACGTTAGATGTCTCTAATGAGCCTTGCACAATTGTGCCTAATCCCTGCAAACCGGGGATCCCCTGAATAGGCGCACCACTCACTGCGGATTCCAAATAGAGATTCTGTCCAATCGGCTGCAAACCGGTAGGATTAATAAAATTAGAAATGGAGATTTGTCCCAAGATGACCGGATCGGCCTGACCTGGAACCGTGGCAGAGACTTGTCCGTCTTGCGATATCGTCAACTTTTGCGCATCTTCGGGCACCGTAATATTCGGCTGTAACACAAAACCGGCGCCAGGAGTCACTATCTGACCAGTATCATCCAATGTAAACTGACCATTGCGGGTATAAGCAATATTGCCATCTGGTTGCAGTATTTCGAAAAAACCACCGCCCTGAATCATCATATCCAGTGAGTTTTCCGTGGTAATCATATTACCTTGGGTAAACGCTTTTTGCGTTGCAACCACTTTACTGCCGGCCCCAAGCATTAAGCCTGAAGGTAATTCAGTATCAGCCGATGAACGGCCACCGGGTTGATTTATATTTTGATACAGCAAATCTTCGAAAATCGCGCGACTTTTCTTAAATCCAACCGTACTGGCGTTAGCCAAGTTATTGGATATGACTGACACATCAGTTTGTGCCGCATCGAGTCCGGTTTTGCTTATCCATAATGCTGGATGCATTACTCACCTCCAGTTAAAACTGCTGCACGGCAACGTCGCCGCATAATTTTCAATTCACGCCCTGACCAATTCAGCAAAGGCAACCTGATGAATTACAGTATCCTCATCATGTTGTTACCCTGAGCATCTAACTCACTAGCTTTTTTCATTAGCTTCACTTGCATTTCGTAATGACGCTGCAAACTGATCAAATTGACCATCTCTTCAATAGGATTGACATTGCTGTTTTCCAGCATGCCGGTTCGCACTTGCACATTGGCATCAGCCACGGCGATCGCCCCGTCTTTTTGTCGAAACAATCCGTCCAATCCCCGCTCAATATTTTTATTGCCGGGATTAACCAGTTTCAGCCGGCCAACTTCTTCCTGTACATTCGCTGGGGCTCCCAACGGCTGTACCGAAATAGTGCCATCATTAGCAATGCTGATATTGGATAGTGGTATAGGCAATTGCATGGGACCACGGTCACCAATAACCGGGTTGCCACTAGAGTCAGTTAACATGCCATTTTGATCGACGTGCAAACTCCCCGCACGGGTATAAGCTTCATTGCCTTGCTTGTCATTGACCGCCAACCATCCATCACCTTGCAAAGCGACATCCAGATTGCGACCAGTTTGAATCATGGCTCCCCCTTCGTAATCATTGGTGGGAGATTCTGTCATGGCAAAAACCCGGGTGGGCAAGCCTTCACCAAAGGCCGGCATTGCCCGCGCTTGCTCAAGCTGAGCTTTAAAACCGTTGGTTTGGGCATTAGCCAAATTATTGGAGCGCAGCGCCGTTCCTAATAAGTCCTGACTGGCACCACTACTGGCGATATAAAGCATTTTATCCATGACAATTAATTGACTCTAAGAAACCTTACTGTTTAGAAAGCAATTTTGATGCCATTAAATGTTGGGTTATCAATGAGGCGTGAACAAAAACGATTCAGTGGCGGGTGATCGACTGTAGAGGATGGGATAAAAACAAAGACCACCTTGCGGTGGTCTTATCAATCACTGTCGTAATCAGTTCAATTAACGGATATTCAGTACTGTCTGATTCAGCTGGTTATTGACTTCCAGTGCTCTGGAGTTAGCCTGGAAGTTACGCTGGGCAATAATCATATCAATCAATTCCGACGTCAGGTTAACATTAGCCTGTTCCAGCGCCGATGAATTGATATCCCCAAAGGTACCAGTGGTGGCTTCACCAGCGAGTGCTTCCCCGGACAAAATACTTTCTTGCCACTGGGTATTACTTTGCTGGGTTAACCCCTGATCATTGGCAAAGCGTACCAAGGCAACACGAGTAATCGGCTCTGATGTACCATTCGAATAAGTGGCACGTACCAAACCATCCGGACCAATATCAATCCCGGTTAACCGTCCTACCGGTAGGCCATCTTGTTCCAAGGAGGTGACTTCAAAAGGCGAAGCAAATTGCGTAATTTCGTCAGGAGTCGCATTACCACTATCTAATACAAAATTAGTTGTAATTGTCTGCGTTGCATCTGAACCATTAATTAAAGGAGGGTTGCCTAATGCTTCACTAACAATATTTCCCGTAGATAAAGAAGTTCCATCTGCACTTTGCATATCAATGAAATCCCCACCACTGGAAAATAACAATCTAAATCCTGCTACCGCATTCCCGGAAGTTTCACCTACCACGTTGGCACCCGTAGCTGGAGGGGCGACGGGAGCCAATTCATCCCCGCCCATACTGTTAATAGGTTCATCATCAATATACGTCACACCAACCCACTCATTGGTATTATTCACGTCTTTCATAAAGTAATAAGTCATCACATGACTATCACCTAAAGAATCATAAATAGTGATTGAGGTTGCTGCGTTATAGGTCAGTGGATCGGCCGGATCAAATAAATCTGGCTCTACAGGGTCATCCCCAGCAGGTAGATTGAACTTCGGTGACACTTCAGTGGTTTGTTGTGGTGACCCGGAAGAATCAGGAATTCGCACCGGTACCGTTGTACTTAGTGCCACTGATGAAGAAGTACCATCACTATTGACAGGAAACCCCATCAAATTGTCGCCATTAGAATTTACCACGAAATTGTTTGAATCCAGTTTAAACATACCGGCACGGGTAAAAGAGAAATCTCTAGACGCGGGTTCTGGTGTTGTGGCAAAAAAACCATTACCGGTAATCGCCAAGTCCAAAGCATTTTGAGTAAATTGCAAACTGCCCTGACTAAACTGTTGAGCGACTTCCTGGGTTAACACCCCGTCACCCACTTTGGTTTTCCCCCCGGCCAATAGAGATGCCGCATACACATCACCAAACTCAGCGCGGGATTCTTTAAATCCGACGGTGTTAACGTTGGCAATATTGTTGGCCGTTGTATCCAAATCTTTTTGCGCGGCATTGACACCACTTAATGCAATATTAAAAGACATCGCTTATTTCTCCTCGTTAACTACCAATCTCTAATACATCTGCCAGCTTAATGCTTTGTTCGCCTTGCAGATTGAGAATAATCCCCTGACTACTAGAAGCCAGGCTGACACTGTCAACATGCCGATGCATGGCAGTGACTAAATCGGTTGATTCACCACCGACGGTGGCATTGGCCTTGACGGAATATTTGCCGGGCGGCACAACATTGCCATTCTGATCCGTTCCGTCCCAATTAAATTCAATATTGCCAGCAGCATGATCACCTACGGGTATCACCTTAATGGTTTCACCATAGCTATTTTCAATTGTGATCTTCATTGAATGAGAAGCTTGGTCTGTAATCACCATACCACTAATATTGCCACCTTCTTCTAATACGCCCTGATTACCTTGAACCAATACATTCTGACCAATTAAACTGGAGGCTTGTAAGGCCTGATTTGAGGTCATCGAAGCGGCAAAACTGTCAAACTTGTCATTTAACTGTGACAAACTGTCTGCCATAGTGAACTGGGTCATCTGGGCAATCATCTGATCATTATCTACCGGTTTGGTCGGATCCTGATTAGACAGCTGTTCAGTTAACAGCGAGAAAAAGTCTTCCTGAGACAACTTACCGTTATCATTGGCTTCAGGCGTGGTTTCTTCCTGCCAATAATAGTTATTGTTCAGTCCAGTATTATTAACACTATCGACCATGACTTACCCCTTACTGGCCTTGGCCAAGTTGTAATACCCGACGGAAAATTCGCTTGGTGGTATCAGTAACCTGAACATTGGTTTCGTAGGATTTTGAAGCAGAAATCATGTCTGCCATTTCCTCGACAATGTTCACATTAGGCTTGTAAATGTAACCATCTTTATCAGCCATTGGGTGGTTTGGATTAAACTCAATTTGCAATGGTTTAGGGCTCTCGACCACCCCCAAAACCTGCACGCCTACGCCTTTCATTTGATCATCCGTGGCTTTTTGCATTTCAGCGGCAAAAACCGGATGACGAGCTTTATAGGTCGCATCGTAACTGCTGCTGACACTATTGGCATTGGCAATATTACTAGCAACGGTATTCAATCTGACGTTTTCCGCACTCATGCCAGTTGAAGCGATTTGCATTACATTGAAAAGACTCATCCGCCTTGTCCTCCACCGATAGCTTTTTTCATACCTTTTATTTTTCCATTCACAAATTGAAGCGTGGCTTGATAACGCATACCTGTATCCAAAAACTCATTACGTTCGACTTGTACATCCACATCGTTGCCATCCCCCGTATCCGGTTGTAAAGGAGAGCGAAACATAACACCGTCAGTGGACTGCATTTTGGCTTGGATATGTTTTTCGTTAGTCGTGGTCAGGCTGTGTCCCCGCTCGTATTGAGCGCTTTGCATAGCTGTTTTGAAATCAATGTCTTTGGCTTTATAGCCGGGAGTGTTCGCATTGGCTAAATTACCGGCAATCATTTCCATGCGGTCATTGCGCACGTTTAATGCTTTTTGATGGAAGCCAATTAATTTATCGAGGCTAATTGCCATAGTCGTTCTCCTGTTGATGGAGAATTAAAAGCAATTGCTATGCCAAATTAGTGAATAAAGTTGAAATGATGTTTAAAGGTATCAGGTAAACTATTGTTTTTTAGAGTAATACATTCCAGGAGAGCAACGATGCAAATTAAATTTATCAGATAGTCCCGTCATCGATTCTGACGCTCCGACCATTAAAATGCCGCCTGGCTGCAACCCTGCGGCAATTTGCTGCAAAATTCGGGTTTTTATTTCGGCCGAAAAGTAGATCAAAACATTACGACAAAAAACCAGATCGAATTTACCTAGTGAAGAATAGGATTCAAGCAAGTTAATCGGTTTAAAACTGACCAAATCGCGAACCGGTTTAATTACGCGCATTTCCCCGTTATCGGCATTTTCAAAAAACTTGGCTCGTCGTTCCGCGGATAAGCCTCGTCCTAAAGATAAGTTGTTATATTCTGCTCGTCTGCATCGTTCCAGCATATCGCTCGAAATATCCGTACCAATAATCTGCACGCCTCCAGGGAACGCGCCGGGTTTAGCTTGCATATATTCATGGATGGTCATGGCGATTGAATAGGGTTCCTGACCTGAGGAACAGGCTGCCGACCATATACGGATAGGAGTCCGTCTACCGGTAAAATTATTCAATAATTGATTTTTAAGAATTTCAAATGGATAAGTATCACGAAACCATAAGGTTTCATTGGTGGTCATGGCATCGATCACAGCGGCATTTAATTGCCGATCCATGCCTCGGGTAAACTTAGCCAGCAATGTCGATAAACTATCAAGCGAATGTTTGGCAACTAACGGGGTTAATCGGCTACGAACTAAATACTGTTTATTGGCACCTAAGACAATACCGCACTGCTTTTCTAGATAGTCACAAAACTCTTTATAATTCTTAGCATCAAAATCATTCGTTGACACGTAAGTTCCTTATCAATTATCAAGCCCTAGCCATTTTTTAACTGCCGAAGCTAATTCATCAGGGTGAAATTTAGCGATGAAATCATCCGCCCCAACCTTTTTAACCATGGCTTGATTAAACACTCCACTTAGCGAAGTATGCAACACAATATGCAAGTTTTTTAACTCTGGTGAATTTTTAATTTCTGCGGTTAAGGTGTAGCCATCCATTTCTGGCATCTCTATATCCGACACTAAAACGCCCACTTGATCGGTTACATCGCCGGTTTCAGCCGCAATTTCTTTAAGTCGATTCAGTGCCTCCAAACCGTTTTTCGCCATTTCAATTTTAAGGCCAAGTACGGTTAAGGCTTTTTTAACCTGATTACGGGCTACCGATGAATCATCGGCAATAAAAATAATTTTATCTTTGACGCTACTCACATCGAGGTTAGCCGTCACTGAATCACTTACGTCAGTATTGATCGGGGAAATTTCATGTAGAATTTTTTCCACATCCAGAATTTCAACTAATTCGTTATCAATTTCAGTCACCGCAGTTAAGTAACTTTTCTTACCTGAGCCTTTTGGGGGGGGCATCACCGAATCCCAATTGATATTGATAATGCGTTCGACCGAATCCACTAAAAATCCCTGAATAGAACGATTGTATTCGGAAATAATGATAAAGCGCTTATCCAGCTGGTCGATTTGTTTACCGCCAGTGGCCATACTTAAATCAATTACGGATATAGTTTGGCCGCGAATATGAGCGATTCCACGCACAAAAGGATTCAATTTTGGCATTGATGTTAAAGGTGGGCATTGCAACACTTCCCTGACTTTAAACACATTAATGCCAAAACGTTGGCGGCCATTTAACTTAAATAGCAATAACTCTAATCGGTTGGCACCAACGAGTTGCGTACGCTGATTAACTGAATCTAGAACTCCGGCCATTAATTACTCCACTATCAATCAAGTCAGGCATGAATATTGCCTTTGTTATATTAATACAAATTAATACAGTCAATTCGTCCGAATTATGACACTAAGATACACGAAATAGTGTTTAAGCATAGTCAAAGTGAATAAAGTGAGCATGAAAAAGATATTAATTAACATAAGATTACTAAAAACATTCGTCTTCACATTAGTGTTTATCGGCCTTAATTGCCAAGCTTTAGAAGATTTTGACCCACATAAAAAAATTATGCAGTTAGGTGAAAATTATGTGATGCAGCAATTATCCAACGGCAATGATGAGCATATTTCCGTCACGGCCATGCCGATTGATGAACGAATCACAATCCCCGAATGCGCAGCACCTTACACCGTATCCGCGGCGCCCAATGCATTGCAGCAAGCCAACATTACCGTAAAAGTAGCCTGCGCCGAACAAGACTGGTTTTTATATTTTATTGTTAAGGTATCCCAAACCCAACCGGTGGTAATTGCCACGAATGCCCTGTCACCAGGAGCCATTCTCAGCTCTGATGATGTTGAAATGGTACAAATGGATAAAAGTTTATTACGTAGTAGCACCTTCGCTAATGTGAATGATATTATTGGCGCTCGCTCAAAACGCAGACTGACATCAGGGCAACCCATCACCCCGAACCAACTTTGTTTTATCTGTAAAGGCGATGAAATAACTATTGTTGCGCAAGGTCCCGGCATTCAAGTCAAAGCCAGTGGTGTTGCCCAACAAGACGGCAATATTGGCGAGCAGATTCAGGTAATAAATGATCGTACCAAGCGGACAATTAATGCTCAGGTGGAAAATATTAACCAAGTGATCGTCAGGCTATAAATTGAACAATTTTAATGCTATAATACTGCCTTAAAACTAATTAAGATTTACTTTGAATTCATATATTTATACAGTGTGGTTAAATTTTGTTAAAGTATCTGAATTCACAGCCGATAAGCTCATAGAGGTTTCCTTTAAGTAGCAGGTTAAGACAATGTCAATGAACGTAAATAACAACAATGTGCCTAAGCCACATGTAGATAGTCAGAAGCTGCAACAGCAGCAAAATCAGTCTACGGCACAGGCTAATGCGCAACAGGCCAAGCAAGCAGTTGCACCTAGAAGTGATTCTGTATCACTCACGCAGTCTGCGCAACAGCTTACCCAATTGCAGAAAAAAGGCAGTGATACACCTTCGGTCAATCAGGAAAAAGTTGATCGTCTTAAAAAGTCGATTCAAGCGGGTGATTATAAGGTTAATCCTGAAAAACTAGCCGAGAATATCTCCAAGTTTGAATCCGCACTCTTCGGTATCAAGTAATTTATGAATGACGGGCTTAATAAGGCATTTGTTACTCAACAACAGCAACTGGAAACCTTAAAACTAACGCTGGAAGCCGAATTAAGCCTGATAAGTGCCCGTAATCCTGATGCACTAATGAAACTACTGGAAGAAAAAGAACAACTCCTTAACGACATTGCCGAACAAGATCGAACCATCGCTAATTTATATCAGCAACACCAACCCTCTAACGACGAAATTCAACCCGCTGTCACTATCATTGACGAGTTATTAAACGAGTGCCGCTACCGTACCGAAATTAACCAGCGAGCCGTAGAACAAGGCCAATTAAGATTAGCGCATTTACGCAATGTAATTGTTGAATCACGCGCTAAAGAGTCAATGACCTATGATAAAGCCGGTCAGACTCACAGCGGTAAAAAAGGTAAAGGGGTAAGTGCTTAGGCAACATGTTGGCATAAGTTCAATATGGTTTTTTGCCAGATTTGAGATTTAATAATAGTCGACTTTTTTAATCCGTTTCGGCCTAGCCGTAGACAGGTAGATGTCATAAACCTTTTTAAAATCCAGCTCCAATTCAGTCACATAAGTATCCTCATCCACCGCGTAAGCCTTAACGACTTGAGCGCCACGGATCACTCCCTGAATCGATGATTTTAAGCCGTTATCAGATAACACTAAATTGGATAATTGTTGATTACCTTCAATTTTTTGACCGTAAACCTGTTCGGTTAGCTCTCTGTAAGCATCTAATTTAGACGCCTTGATAGCCTGAATGGTGCGTAAAGAAACACTTTCACCATGTTGAGCGGAAATAGGAGCATAACCTACAGCGCGAATCACCGGATAGTTATCTGGCTGGACGTATTCCCATTCAACATTCTTGTCAAAAAAGGTAGAACAACCACCTAACGTCAGTGCGACTGCAGCAATAGCTAACTTAAATGACTTCATCTGTATTCCTTAAATCGACTTTTTGTACTCGATGCCAGCATCAAACTGTGGTGTATGTTCTGGCTTGAATTATTCAACTCACCCAAATAATAAAGCAATATCCATACCTGTTTAATCCAGTGTGTGAAACATTTCCCGCTAATAATACAAATAAGGTACGAAAAATGCTTATAACTACCCCAATCAGTGTCACAAACTACATTAGGTATCATGTTAGGAATGACTGTCAAAAATATGACTCACAAAATCAGGCTATCTTTACTACTGTGCATAATAACCAGTTTACCCTGTCAGGCTGTTTGGTTTGAAGCCAGTGGGCAATCCATTATCGTAAATGGCAATACACAGTTAGCCCGTCAGGAAGCCACCCAGGAAGCGATTAAACAAGCCCTGTTATTCGCTGGCGCATCGGTTCGCAGCGTGCAAAAAATGGCTAATGGTTTATTACAGGATGATCGCTTTGAAATTCGTGCCAATGGTGACGTGGACAGTATTGAGTTAATCAATGAACAATTGAGTGGTGACATTGTCACTGTATCAATACGTGCCGATATTTTTCCGAATAAAATTCAGTGTCGTGCCGCCGACTATAAAAAATCCATTGCAACCGCCTGGTTTCCAATTCAACACCGTCAACAAGCGTTAACTGGTGGGCTATTTGATCTTGGCAAAAGTGTTGCCACCAAATTGCAGCAAGAGTTTGAACGCTATGCCCAGCACAGCCATATTACTCAATTGGCCGGTTTTTATTCTAGTAGCGAACATATTAATACCGATGCGGCGATACAGTTTGCCGCCCAGGCAGATACTCAATATGCCATGTTTAGCACTATCACAGAGTTAAGTGTTGATCCGCCTTCAAGTAACGGTTGGAAATTTTGGCAAGATAACTACCCTCAACGGCATTTTGGCTTACAGGTTACGCTGTTTAACGGCACCACCGGTGAGCAAATCTTCAAACAACAATTTGATACCAGCGCCACTTGGGACTTCCCTATCCAGGAACAACTCGATCCGGCTAGTAACCGTCTATGGACGTCAAAATTTGGATTACAGGTCAGTAATTTACTGCAGGATATTAGCCAGCAGATTGATGAAAGTCTGAGCTGTATGCCAACCTTTGGTCGAATATTACGGGTCAAAGATGAAAAGATCAGTATTAACCTTGGCAGCCGCGATGGGGTTAAACAAGGGGATGAACTAAGCTTGTTCCAATTGGAACAGTTTTATGATCGAAGTGGCAATCAGCATTATCAGTACCGTATTCATCCGGTTAAGCTCGAAGCCAAGCAGGTATTTAATGATACCGCCCTACTGGAGTCAAACAGCGAAGAGCCTTTAGCCAATATTCAACCTAACGATTTTGTGTTACGGCGCTAAAATATCTAAACAGCAAAAATGACCGGGTTTAGGTTGTCACTTAAACCCGGTTTTTAGTATAGTTGCCGCGCTTAAAAATCTGCGTCCCCTTGGCACAGCTGGATAGCGCAGCCCCCTCCTAAGGGGCAGGTCAGAGGTTCGAATCCTCTAGGGGACGCCACTTTCAGCCTTAATCTCACCTAATCCTTAAATAGCCATTCGCTACAAAGCCTGAATCACATTTATTGATACATATCCGGCAGGTTATCTTCAAACAACGTATAAGGATCGGCGTAAAACTGTTTAAAGTTGTCGGCACTGGGATGCCCCACAAAAGGAGCGTAAAAGTGCTCTTTATGTTCGCGCTGTTTATTAGCGTTACGCCAAACCATTAAGTAAGCAATCTGGCGGGTGGTCTCATTTTGGGTAACCACATCTAAAATCCGATTAGTCCAATACTGATTATCTTTAATGCCATCCCATCCCCCTTCACTGACCGCAGGAAGTTTATGCTTTTGCTTGGCAATTTCGACGGTATATTCCAAGGTACGACGAAAATTATCTTTCTGTTGTTCAACACTGATATTTTCATCTCTGCCTAGATCGATATAGGTATCAATGCCCAGTACATCAACATAATTATCCCCCGGATAACCGTATAGATAATCTGCCTGATAGTTATCCAAATTAATCCGGCTGCGATCTGGCGAGTAAGCATAAATTAAATTATGTACGCCTTGAGATTTAAGATAGTCCACAGTAAAGCGCCACAGAGCGATATAGTCCTGCTCGGCGGTATGTCCCTTGCCCCACCAGAACCAGTCACCGGTATGCTCGTGCCATGGTCGGAAGATAAGGGGAATACTCACCTGCTTGCCTTGTTTATTAGTCACTTTAAGTTGCTGGTTAAACGCCACGAACGTATCAAGGTATTGCTTAAACTTTTGATGAGCTTTACCACCGGGAATAAGCTGTTGCACCGAGGCATTTTTATGCCATGAATTTTGGCCAGTCACCGGATCAAACATGTGCCAGCTCACGGTATTCACCCCTCCACGGAGATAGACTTGCTTCATCCAGCGTTGCATATTGGCAAAGTTAACCTTATCCAAGTTTTCTTTTTGCCCCATGCCCAATCCACCTAATTCCCAGCCATATAGCGCAGGAAAGGAACCGGTTACATCCTTAATGTCAGAACGACCTTCTTCGCCTTCCCAATTGACCCCATAGGCTAATGTATCCTGATGACCGAATAGCATATGTTGATCTTTTATCCGGTACAAATTAGCTAATAAGGCACGGGTCTCGGTGCTGGCTTGCGGATCAACCATATTATATGACTGCGCGGTTTTATCAGTCTGACTGACAGCAGCCATATCTGAACTACATGCAGACGATAATAAGGCACAGATAGTGACGACGAAACTGCGCCCCAATAACTTATTTTTTATATTCATCAATTTACCTCTAATAATTAATCTGAACTGGATCGCCCAAGCGGATCCCAAATAGGTGAGTATTTATATCAAGAGTTACCTGTAAGTGAAACTATGCTCGGCCGTGATCACAAAAAATGCCGATTATGTTATACCCCTATTTACTGGCTAATATCAGCAATAGGATACCAAAGCGCTTCACGATCAAGTGGCGTTAACTTGGGTAATATAGGGTTGGTTAATTTAAATATCGTCCGCTGTGACAAGTTAGCTTTATCGATAAGAGGCTGATGAACCTGCAAAAACAACTTATCAAACTCTCCGTTGGCCAACGCTTTTTCCATGCCTGAACGGATAATATTGGCCAAAATAACATTCTTCTTATTCACAAAAAAATACATGGCGGTGGGATAATAAACTGCTAATTTTTGTTCTATCTCGATAGGGAAATCCGCTTGACTGTTTTCCAATTCCGGCCATATTTCTACAATTGAACGCGGGAACAAATCCGCCTGATCCTGTTTAAGTAAATCAAATAAACCGGGATAATAAGGCGCAGTCATGACCTCAAAACCATTGGCCTGAAATATTTTGGTATCTGGCCAATCTCGCCCTTGTACCAACGTAAAATCACGCAAACCGGCCAACGTAGCAACTCGTTGTATATCACCTACATTTGTGGATTTAATCAAAAACAGGCGTAAGCCAATCAGTCCTTTAAAAATCGGGATTCTGATTGGCATTAATTGTGATTCACGATTACTGTCAGTCATACTCCACAGCACATTAATCTCACGTCCAGCAGCCAAACTGCTCAGCGCTTTACCTTGCTCCATGCGGCTAACAGATTCACGAAGTTGAAATTTCACTCCAGTTTGTTGCAACGCCAGTTTCAACATCGCAATGGGATACTCGTTACGCTTATCGGCTTCATTAATCGGTCGCGGATATACTACATCCCACACTGCAGCATGAGCGACTATCGACAAACTTAACGATATGGAGGTTAACCAGAGAGTTACTTTCATGTGGGTTACCTGTATGACTAGCTGATCTTTTTGTCTTTGTCTTTTACGATGGCGACAATATGCGTCACATCATTATTATGCATTTGCATCGTATAAGAGATTGGACACTCTAGTTTTATCTCACCATGGCTATCATAAAAATGCCAAATGATTTTGCAAAAGATAAAATCATTGGCCAGTTTCATCACATGTTGCACTTCCAATTCAACGCTCTTAATTCCTTGCTGTTGATAATTTTGAATAGCATCACTCACATATTGACGAATTTGCGCCCGATCAGTAAACACCTGCTTATCTTGTCCTTCCATCACGATCGCCGGCACATTATAGTGCTCCGCTAAATCATCGACATTCTGTTGGTTAAAGGCTTGGGTATAGCTGGCAAAAAAGTCGGTAATATGCATATTTTACTATTCCTTTATTCAATCCCGATAAACTTGTGAGTTTGCAACGACAAACGCCAGTTTCTGGCAATACAGGTACTGACTGCCAGTTCAGTTGCACGTTTTTGTTGACTGATTGGCTGTAGATAAATTAACACATCTTGTGAATGCTGCTGACGCTGTAATAAGGTATCAAGTTCATCAATATGTTTCGACATCGCTACCGGATGTTTAATTTCATTGGCCAATTGCAACACTTGATCAAGCACTTCATAGCCGCCCTGCATATTAATTTTAGGTGACAAAGTGATCCAGCTTTTCGGATTCGCTTTAACTTCGAAGGTTCCACTGGTTTCAATTTGCACTGAATAGTCAGCTGCAAGTAATCCGTCTGTCAGGCCATGCAAATCATACATACAAGGTTCACCGCCGGTTATAATAACGTGTTTTGCCTGATACTTCTGTTGGGTAAACAATGTTAATAAATCATCAGTATCACATGTAAACCAATGATCGGATTCATTATTTTCAGCCATGGCTTGGGCAGCGGAAAGCTGTTTGTCGGGATCCACCGTCCAGGTATGCTTGGTATCACACCATGAACATCCAACCGGACAGCCCTGCAATCGAATAAATATTGATGGCACACCGGTAAAAGCCCCTTCACCCTGAATTGACTCAAACACTTCGTTGATCTTATAGCTGGTCATATTTTCCTGTATCATTAGATAAACTGAACTCCGCATTGTTATCTACGAAAAATTTCGTCACCAAGTGAGCATGAATAAATATTTGAAGTGTTGATATAACTCATTTATTTCAACACTTGTTATTCCGAGTTCAGGTTATAGATTAAAATCCCCAGTATCTTAGCAAATTTCTTTTCGGCGTGATGGTAAAAAGGCACCTTAAATGACACAAAAAGCGGTAGTAATTTATTCCGGTGGTATGGATTCATTCACTGTTCTTAATAAAGTTATCCAACAAGGTTATGACGTACATGCCTTATCTTTTAATTATGGCCAAAAACATAGTAAAGAACTCGAATATGCGGCGAAGGTATGCCAAAAGTCGGGCATTTCACATAAAGTAGTGGATATCAGTGCAATTAACTTCTTGCTGGCAGGTTCTGCCCTAACCGACAATATTGACATGCCTGAAGGACATTACGAAGCTGCCAATATGGCACAAACCGTCGTACCTAATCGCAATATGATCTTATTATCATTAGCGGTAGGTTATGCTGTATCGATAGATGCTAAGCAGGTTTACTACGGTGCCCATGGTGGCGATCATGCCATCTATCCTGATTGCCGTCCCGAGTTTGTACAAAGAATGAATGATGTGTGCGCGATTGCTAATTATGAAGCGATTGAAATCGTCACACCTTATTTGCACAGCAGTAAAACCGAAATATTAGCCGATGGCTTATCGATGCAATTGGAGTATGGCGATACGTGGACTTGCTATAACGGTCGTGAAAAAGCTTGTGGAAAATGCGGGGCCTGTCAAGAGAGACTGGAAGCCTTCACCGCAAATGGATTGGTCGATCCTTGTCAATATGAGAGCTAACCCCACGTTGGACTTTTACCGACATGACAACTAGGCTTTTGAATTGATAATTATGCTGTTATTGGGCTTGTCATAATCACGATCTAAGCCCTTCAACAGCATAATATCGATAGCCGTAATTCTACTTACCAACAATCCATAAGGATTAAATGATGCCAAAGTTTGTCATAGAACGTGAAATAAATGGCGTTGGTAACCTGGCTGCAAGCGAATTTCAGGGTATTTCCCAAAAATCATGTGGTGTGTTGAAAGAAATGGGACCACAAATTCAATGGTTAGAGAGCTACGTTACTGACAATAAGACATACTGTGTATACATTGCCCCCGATGCTGAAACAATACTGGAGCACGCGAAAAAAAGCGGTTTTCCAGCCAACAGTATCTCGGCGGTTCGCAGTATTATTGATCCCACCACTGCGGAATAACTAACGCCAACACTGAACTGGCAATACGCTTCTATTGCCAGTTCGCTTTCATTTTACTGGGTAACGAAGTATTCCAATTCACGAATAAAATGCTTCAATACCGGATTCATTCGAGTGTTCTTGCCGTTCATCACAAATAGCTCGTGGTTGAACGCAAACTCATCCCCGCCCAAGGCAACCAACTCCTGAGAATAGTCTTTACCTTCAACAAAATAATCTGGCAATAAACCAATATACTCACCGGTTAAAATCCCCGATAAGCACGATTCAAAAGAGTCAGAAAACGTTTGTATCGCCATCCGTCGTTCATTACCAATATAATTTGACGGTGACATCCCCGTAATGCCAATGGCGGGATAATCCGGCATATCAATTGACTCAGGCAACGCATCACCATATTTGGCTAATGGATGCGTTTTAGCACAATATAGGCGGCCACTGCATTTGTAAGGCAATGGATGGAAAATAATCGATTCCGGTTTAACCATGTCGTAGCAAGACACCACCAGATGGCACTCACCGGATAACGCGGCATGTTCGACTTCATTGTATAACCGTGTTTGCACGTTAAAATGAATATCTTCAAACTTGTTCATGGCGGTTTTAACTGATTTACTCACCGCTGCCAGCACGTTCATCGGTAACCCTGACATCAATACAATGGTGAGATGTCCCGAATAATCATCGTGCAAACTTTTCAGGTTAAAAACGAAATTATCAAAGGCATTAAAAATACGTTTGGTTTCCTGAAAAACCACTTCGCCTTCTTTGGTCATCTGGAAGCCACCCCGCCCCCGATGACACAAAATAAGATCCAGTCTTTCTTCCAATTTTTTAATCGCTGCACTGATATTAGGGCGCTGCATTCGTAGCACCGGTTCGGCAGCAGTAAAACCATTACATGAGGCAACAGCAAAAAATACCCGCAATAATTTTATATCTGATTCTTGTAAGCGGTTAAGCATGATCCACGACCTGCGTTTTATTATTATGGTATATCTTTTTATACTATAACGCGCAGATCACCAGTGGCAAATAGATTTTTTTGGTTTAGGTTAACGGGTTGAACGAGTTTGCATGAATTTTCAACAACGCCCCCCATAAACCGATCAATAAAATACCTTTTAAGCAATTTTTACTAGCTGCGCACGCAGGGTTTCAACCTCATCACGAGTCGCCGCGGCTTTCTCAAATTCCAAATCTTTAGCATAAGCAAACATCTTCTTTTCCAATGCGGATATTTGCGCCATTAATTGTTCTGCTGATAACGCCTTATATTTACTGCCAGACTCAGCAACCTTGCGCAATCTGACTTTTCCATCACCGGATCCATTACGATCACCAACATCCATAATATCGGTAATACTTTTATTGAGCTTTTGCGGCACAATACCGTGCTTAGTATTATATTCCTGCTGGGTTTGCCGGCGCCGTTCGGTTTCAGAAATAGCCCGTTCCATTGAGCCAGTGACCCGATCAGCATACAAAATAGCTTTACCATTAAGATTTCTGGCAGCCCGTCCCATGGTCTGAATCAAAGAGCGTTCAGACCGCAAAAAGCCTTCTTTATCCGCATCTAAAATCGCGACTAATGACACTTCCGGCATATCCAGGCCTTCACGCAACAGATTAATTCCAACTAACACATCGAATTTTCCCAAGCGTAAATCGCGAATGATTTCGATCCGTTCAACAGTATCAATATCCGAATGCAAATAACGCACACGGACACCATGCTCATCCAGATAGTCACTCAGATCTTCTGCCATTCTTTTGGTCAGCGTGGTCACCAATACCCGTTCATCTAAGGCTACACGCAAGTGAATTTCCGAAAGCAAATCATCCACTTGTGTTGCGACCGGACGGATTTCAATGACCGGATCGAGTAATCCAGTGGGTCTGACGACTTGTTCCACAATATCATCAGGACACTTTTCTAATTCATATTTACCTGGTGTGGCGGATACATAAATAGTTTGTGGGGCTATTCGTTCAAACTCATCAAATTTTAATGGCCGATTATCTAACGCAGATGGCAACCTAAATCCGAATTCCACCAAGGTTTCTTTACGAGAGCGATCCCCTTTATACATGGCTCCAATTTGCGATACGGTGACATGGGATTCATCAATAAACAGTAATCCATCGGCAGGAAAATAATCGATTAATGTCGGCGGCGGCTCGCCGGGAGTTCGACCGGATAAATAACGTGAATAGTTTTCGATACCGGAGCAGTACCCTAGCTCTAGCATCATTTCGATGTCAAATTGCACACGTTGGGTAATGCGCTGCTCTTCAACCAGTTTATTGACTGATTTAAGTTGCGCCTGACGCTCTTTGAGTTCCGCTTTAATTTCATCAATCGCGGCCAGAATCTTTTCTCTGGGCGTCACATAGTGAGTTTTCGGAAACACCGTTACCCGAGCCACGGTTTTATCCACCGCTCCGGTTAAGGGATCGAATAAACTGATTTTTTCAATTTCTTCATCAAATAATTCGACCCGAATCCCCTGCCGATCCGAATCGGCCGGAAATATATCAATCACGTCACCGCGCACTCGAAATGAACCACGCTCAAAAGCAATATCATTGCGTTTATATTGCAATTCGGCCAAACGACGCAAAATATCCCGTTGATCCATCAAGTCACCTTGACGCAAATGCAATAACATTTTCATATAGGATTCGGGATCACCCAAACCATAAATGGCTGATACACTGGAAACGATGATAACGTCCCGTCGTTCCATTAGCGCTTTGGTTGCCGACAAGCGCATTTGCTCAATGTGATCGTTAATCGAGGCATCTTTTTCGATAAACGTATCCGTAGATGGTACGTAGGCTTCAGGCTGATAATAGTCATAATAAGAGACAAAATATTCCACCGCGTTATTGGGGAAATACTCTTTCATCTCACCATAAAGCTGTGCGGCTAAGGTTTTGTTGTGTGCCAGAATCAAGGTGGGTCGCTGCACGCTATCAATAACACTGGCCATGGTAAAAGTCTTACCTGATCCGGTCACCCCTAATAACGTTTGCTGAGCAAGACCGTTTTCCAATCCTTCCAGCAGTCCTGCAATCGCTTTAGGCTGATCTCCTGCGGGTTGATAGGATGATTTCAGCTGAAAACCTCTGGTTTTACTATTATCGATACTCATGAAGTGACCTCAGTAAGTTGATTCAAATTCTCACTCACTAAC
The DNA here is from genome assembly GCF_048268085.1 of Neptunicella sp. Lineage (NCBI taxonomy): Bacteria > Pseudomonadati > Pseudomonadota > Gammaproteobacteria > Alteromonadales > Alteromonadaceae > Neptunicella > Neptunicella sp. Next base: position 96,496 of record NZ_JBLWWF010000006.1, read on the forward strand.
AAACGTTTAAACCAGTAGTAGGCAATCATTGCGGTAATAAGGTTGGCAACGATACCCGCAGCAAACATACCTTTTAATGCCAACAAAGCACTCCCCAAATAAGAAATGGGTACAAAAAACACAAATAAGCGGATCACGCTAAGGGATAAGGCCGCCATCGGTTTATGCATGGCATTGAATGAAGAATTGGTCAAAATAATAACGCCTTGCAAACCATAACCTAGTGGAACAATAGATAAAAATAGTTGAATTAACTCGGCAACTTTGGCTTCTTTGGCAAAAAGTTCAGCAATCCACGGTGATAATAGCCACACGATGACAAAAATAAATAGTTGCCAAGCCAGTACAAATTTAATACATAGCAGGTAGGCTTGCTCAACTCGATTAATTTTACCTGCCCCAAGATTTTGACTGATAAACGGAGGCAGTGTCATCGATAATGCCAGGATCACAATACTGGCGATAGATTCGAGCCGATTTCCCACCCCCCATGTCGCAACCGCTTCAGAACCGTAGGTTGCCACAACTGCGGTCAATACTCCGCTGGCAATTGGCGTCAGCATATTCGCCCCGGCCGCAGGTAACCCAATCTTGAGGATATTAACACTCGATAACTTTAATTCGCTCCAGGTTAATAGGCGGGGTAACACTAAATTACGTTTTACAATCAATAAATTCAGTATGTAAATTAGGCCGATCAGCCATGCGATTAAGGTGGCATAAGCTGCCCCTTTAATTCCCATTGCCGGAACCGGTCCCCAGCCAAAAATAAATATGGGATCCAAAATCGCATTGATAACTCCACTGGTCGCCATCACCAGACTTGGAGTTTTAGTGTCACCGGAAGCCCGAAGCACACTATTGCCAACCATCGGCAACGCTAAAAACACTCCCGCGACATACCAGACATGCATATAGTCACGGATATAAAGCAGTTGCTGAGGATCGGCACCTAATAACGTAAAAATGGGATCAATACTAAACCAGCCAATCAATGCCAACGCACCAACCATCATAAAAGACAGCATTAACGCCCCCGTCGCAAACTCTCGGGCCAGGTGAGTTTGTCCCGAGCCCAAATAACGGGCAATAATCGCCGAGGCACCAATACCCAGACCAATATTTAAACTAATAAGCGTAAACGTGACAGGGAACGTAAAACTGATCGCAGCAAGCTGTTCAGTCCCTAACAAACTGACAAAAAATGTATCCACCAAGCCAAACGTCATCAACATCACCATGCCCATAATCATCGGCAGGGTCATATTTTTAAGTGTTTTTGCAATGGGACTATGAATTAAATCATTTTTTGGGGGTATTGAACTGACTTTACTCACTACCGATTCCGAGGACTAAAAGCGCTATCATATTGCACCACTGCCTTTAATGCCATGCGACAATAGTATTTAAGTTATTTGACTATAAGAACAAGCTATTCAAAGCATCGATATATTGTGTGTTTTTCATCTTAATAGTCGAAAAAGGTATAAACAACACACAAGCACCACTACCACTGGTTGTTTTGTGTGCAAGAAGTTATTAAACCTCCACAAAAGCAAGATAACCAACTGTTTTAAATGGCTTTTTTAATTTATTGAGAATTATCCGACACTAGCCCTTGACAGCATTTTTACTGATGTAGAGCAAGTTGTAACAGAACAATTCACACACTTATCCACAGATTTAGTGGATAACTCATTGCAGCCCTGACAGGCCGCTTAGTCAACAATATTAGCTTCGAATAAAGGTAAGTCTGCACTAACGTTGCGAGTGACTATAATTGGTTACAAATTTGTTAAGGCTGGATGAATGAACAGCATATCCAACCATCATTATAACTAATCGTTCTATACAGTTATTTTTATGTAATACCTTTGTCACAATAAGCTTGTACAGAAAATAATCTGCTAATAAGTGAAAGTGAGTTTGGCAAACACACTTCGCCCAACCAAAGCACTATTAAGATCAGTCACATCTCCAAATTCCATATGGCTGGGGTTAAACAAATTCTGACCGGTTAAATTAAGTCGAATATTATCAGATAGCTGACCACCGATATTAATATCAACACGCGTGTAGTGCTTAATATTGCTGCCTTGCAGATCGTCAACGTACGAAGCGGTCGTGTCCATTGTCCAGTTTTCCACAATGTTCCAGAACACTTTCAAGGCCATTTTATGTCTAGGGTATAAATTAGCCAGTTGCTCATCGTTATTTTGTGGTTCCCTGAGCTGCTGAGAAAAATGCAGATAGGAATAGTCCAAGCTCAATTTAAGATCCGGATCTATCATCCAGTTAAATAACGACTCAAATCCATCAGACTTCGCTTGACTGCCATTAGTAAATTTTACCGGAAGTAGCAAATAAGTATTATTGAAACCGTTATCCACGACATAGGGCTCTCCAACCGATATGGTTTGTAACGCATCATAATCGTTATGAAACCCGGTCACATCAATAGAGAAGCTCGGAGTCAACTGGGCTCGATAACCAATTTCATAGGACGTCAACTTCTCTGGTTTAAATGCCGTATTGGGTACAAATGCCAATCTGACATTTTCGGCCGTTGCAATGGTACTGGTTAACTCTTGTTCGATGGGTGTCGGTGTCCTGACAGCATCGGAAATCGCCGCCCAAACCATTTGTTGGTCATTGGGTATCCATTGCAAACGGATGTTGGGCTGCATCTCGAAGCCGGAGAAATCATTGTGTTCAAATTTGGAACCTAAGGTCAAAAACCAGTGTTCTGGTGACAAGGTCATTTTATCCTGGATAAATGTACTGAATAGGCGGTTGCGTCGATTACTATCCACAAACGTGACATTATTATTACCCACATTGTGGTCAGCGTTAAATCGAACTCCCAGCCCGCTGGTCATTGCGTGCTGGCTCCCCACCATCCAGTTGTATTGCGTATCCACATCAAACGTGATCCGTTCATCTATGAAGTTAAAAGGCTCATCCCGTTTAGTCCAATCGAGAAAAGAGTGCAGACTAAACCCTAACCCTTGAGGATTTTGATCTGACCAGTTCATGTGTATGTTGGCGCCCTGATAGACGATAGTCTGATCTTCAATTGACGAGTATGGTGCAACAAGTGAATAGTTAATTTTCCGCTGCTGAGTCCGGGTTTGATAGGCGCCGCCACCGATTGTTAGCTCACTATCCCAATCCAGTCGAAATCCGGCATTAACACCGTTCCAGGCATCATAGTTATCTTCGCCATTTTGTTTTTCCAGATTGTCACGCTTAAATGCCTTGGCATACACCCGGTAATAGGCATTGTTGGCAAATTCTCCCCCTTGACGAACACTCACCGTTCCCTGTTCTTCATTCCCATACATTACTGTCGCCAACGTCCCCTGGGTATCAATCGCGTGTTTGGTAATGATGTTAATAACACCATTAACGGCATTGGCTCCCCATAACGTGCCCCCAGAACCGCGGATCACTTCAATGCGCTCAACATCGTCCAACACCACATCATGGGCTTCCCACATCACTCCACCAAAAACGGGGTTATAAAGCGTTCTTCCATCCAGTAACACCAGCAATTTATTGGCGAGAGTACTATTAAACCCCCGCACACTGACTGCCCAACTATTAGCATCGGACTGAGCCACATTAAGTCCCGGTACCATTCGCAGAGCATCAGGAATAGTCGTTACCCCAGATCGCTGTATATCTTCATTGGTAATCACGTAAATAGCGGCAGGAGCCGTAGCCATTGTCTCCTGCTTTTTAGACACGATACTGACATTAATATTCAGCAACTGTTCTAAGGTAAGATCGAAGTAATTATCATCGGCTCTGGCGAACGATGAAAATAGAGTTAAGACTGCAATTCCTAATAATATATGAACTATGCAGTACAACTTAGGAGCATTAGCCGCTCGCAATTGCATAATTTTGTCTCCTGAAAATCCTTTCACTTACACAAATAAGAACTTAAACCGGTTTCCAACCTTAACCCAGCATATTTTCCTATTACCCTTTGAGTTATTTATTGCCTTCATTGTAGTTATGATAGTAATTTGGTCAAATTGAGCAACAAACCGCCGTTTTGATCTTCCTTTAAAACGTTTTATTGCACAGCAAATAGGCAAACAGCTAAAAAGCAGTAAAATAGTTGTGTTGCGCTGTTGACACGCATGGTTTGGCTCATTAATATTCCGCACCGTTGAAAAGCAGGTCAGATAGCAATATTGGTTAATGCCTTTAACGTGTTGAATACCGTTCCCCCTTAGCTCAGTTGGTTAGAGCGACGGACTGTTAATCCGCAGGTCCCCCGTTCGAGTCGGGGAGGGGGAGCCAAATTCAACCCAATATTCGATTCCCCCTTAGCTCAGTTGGTTAGAGCGACGGACTGTTAATCCGCAGGTCCCCCGTTCGAGTCGGGGAGGGGGAGCCAATTTTGGATCAGCATACTTCAGCTTTATCAATCGCCTGTTTAATCTCCCCCACTTATGCCTATTTCTTATTCAGTTAAGCTTTTTTCTGATATATCAAGTTGTTAAATAGCCTATAAAAACGGATAATGTGTTCACTTTGAATGGCCTTATTGGCGGGTAATTTCTGCTTTATGTCTGAATATTTACTATTACTGGTTGGTACTGTACTGGTAAACAACTTCGTTTTGGTTAAATTTCTTGGCTTATGCCCATTCATGGGTGTGTCCGGACGATTGGAAACAGCCATTGGTATGTCCATGGCAACCACTTTTGTTTTAACCTTGGCCTCCTTATCCAGTTATCTGGTTGAACATTACATCTTATTGCCCTTAGGTATTGGTTATCTGCGTACGCTAAGCTTTATTCTGGTCATTGCCGTGGTAGTACAATTTACCGAAATGGTAGTGCATAAAACCAGCCCTACCCTGTATCGTTTACTGGGCATTTTCCTACCGTTAATTACCACCAATTGCGCGGTATTAGGTGTTGCATTATTAAATATCAATGAAGGACACAATTTTACTCAATCAGTCATTTACGGTTTTGGCGCCGCGGTGGGATTTTCACTGGTACTGATATTGTTTGCCGCGATGCGTGAGCGCCTGGCGGCTGCTGATGTTCCTGCGCCATTTAAGGGCGCTTCCATCGCGATGATCACTGCGGGATTAATGTCACTCGCGTTTATGGGTTTTACCGGATTGGTTAAGTTTTGATGTTAGTTGTATATGCCTTAATAGCTATTGGTTTATTAGCACTCATCTTTGGCCTTATTCTTGGTTATGCGTCGGTAAAGTTCAAAGTAGAAGCCGACCCTTTGGTGGACCAAATCGATACTTTGCTTCCCCAAACCCAATGCGGACAGTGCGGCTATCCAGGTTGTCGCCCATACGCAGAAGCTATTGCTAATGGGGACGAAATTAATAAATGCCCGCCTGGTGGAGATTCCACGATTAAAAATCTGGCCGAATTAATGGGGGTTGAAGCTAAACCCTTAGATGCCAGTCATGGTGAGACACCAATCAAAAAAGTCGCGTTTATTCGTGAAGATGAATGTATCGGTTGTACTAAATGTATTGTGGCTTGCCCGGTTGATGCCATTTTGGGGGCAGCCAAACAAATGCACACTATTATTGCAGATGAATGCACCGGCTGTGACCTTTGCGTTGAGCCCTGCCCTGTTGACTGTATCGAAATGCGCCCGGTGGAAACCACCGCAAAATCCTGGCGTTGGGATCTAAACAGCATTCCTGTCAAGCAAGTTAGCTGAGAGCAAGATGGACTCTATTATTAATCGCATTAAAAACGGCAAGCTTTGGGATTTCCCCGGTGGTATTCATCCTCCGGCACGTAAATCCTTATCCAATCAAACCAGCATTGAAACCATTCCCTTAGCAGAACAGCTATATATCAGTATCAAGCAACATATTGGTGTAGAAGGACGTGTTTGCGTTACAGAAGGTCAGCATGTACTCAAAGGTCAGCCGCTAACTCAAAGTGCCAATCCCTTTGCTGTACCCGTGCACGCCCCAACGTCCGGTACAATAAGTAAAATTGATTTACATCCCAGTGCTCATCCTTCCGCATTGCCGGAAATGGCCGTTCATCTAAAACCGGACGGCTTAGGTCAATGGGCGGAATTAACTCCGCTGCAAGATTACCAGTCACTACATAAATCCAAAGTGGTCGAGGCTATCTGTAAAGCCGGTGTGGCCGGTATGGGGGGAGCAGGCTTCCCGACTCATATAAAAGTATCACCGAAAAAAGATGTACAATTTTTAATTATCAATGGCGTTGAATGTGAACCTTATATCACCGCCGATGATCGCCTGATGCGTGAATACGCTTGGCAAATCCGTCAGGGCATCGATGTATTAACCCATTTGCTATCACCTAAATATATCGTGATTGCGATTGAAGACAATAAACCCGAAGCCATTGAAGCAATGAAAGTGGCTTGTCGTGATAATAATCAGTACCAAGTGTGTGCTGTACCGACTAAATATCCTGCCGGTGGTGAAAAACAGCTAATTCAGACCTTAACCGGTCAGGAAGTGCCGATTGACGGTCTGCCCGTAGATGTTGGGGTAATCATGCAAAACGTGGGAACCTGTTTTGCCATTGCCGATGCGATTTTCTCTGGTAAACCATTAATTCAACGGGTTGTCACCCTGACCGGTGAAACCCTGCAACAGCCTAAAAACGTCTGGGCGCCTATTGGTACACCAGTGGCGCATTTATTAAAGGTTGGTGGATATCAAGCAGAACCAACCCAGCGCTTAATTATGGGTGGCCCGATGATGGGCTTTGCGTTGGCCAGCGATATGATCCCAGTGGTAAAAATTACCAACTGTATTTTAGCGCCAAGCAATAGCGAAATGCCCCCAGCAGAACCGGAACAGCCCTGCATTCGCTGTAGTGCCTGTGCCGATGCCTGCCCTGCCAGTTTGTTACCTCAACAGTTATTGTGGTACAGCAAAGCCAATGATTTGGATAAAGCGCAGGAATATAACCTGTTTGATTGCATCGAGTGCGGTGCGTGTGCCTATGTTTGCCCCAGTGATATTCCCTTAGTGCACTATTATCGTACGGCCAAGGCAGATGTGCGTACCCAGCAACAAGAAAAAGATCAAGCGGATAAAGCGCGGGAACGGTTTGAAGCTCGCAATGCTCGACTGCTGCGCGACCAACAAGAGCGTGAAGAAAAACATCGCAAAGCCGCTGAGGCACGAAAACAGGCCATGCAATCTGATGGCGGCAATGCCAAAGACAAAATTGCCGCAGCGCTGGCCCGAGCCAAAGCCAAAAAAGCCGCGGCCAATACAAACAGCGAGGCGGCCCACGAAAATGCCGTACCCGATGACAATAATATAGATAAAAAGCAAAAGGTTGCCGAAGCGGTCGCCCGAGCCAAAGCGAAACGAGCAGAAAAAGCTCAGCAAAATAACGACGCTGGTACCGAATCCGAGCCGTCCATCGAAACGCTTGCCAGCGAAAACGATGATAAGAAACAAAAGGTCGCCGCCGCTATTGCACGAGCAAAAGCCAAGCGCGCAGCCCAATCATTAACTGAACAAGCAAGTGATTCGGCAGACAAACCGCAATCCAATGCGCAAAGAGGCGAAAATGAAGTTGAAAGCGCCCCGTCATCAGGTCAACCTCAATCAGCACCAAACAGTGGCTCGGAGGAATTAACCGATGCTGAACAATTGCGTAAACAACGAATTGCTGCTGCGGTTGCCAAGGCAAAAGCCAAAAAGCAAGCTAAACAAGAGGATGATTCATGACCTTTCGACTTGCCAGTTCTCCTCATCAGCATAGCCAACGCTCTACCGCACAGTTAATGCGGCTCGTCATTTGGTGTGCCTTGCCCGGGTTATTAGTACAAAGCTGGTTTTTCGGCTGGGGGACGTTAATTCATTTCTTATTGGCATCGGTTACTGCGGTAGTCACCGAAGCAGTGATACTGGAAATCCGTAAGCGCAATTTTGAGATTGCCATTAAAGACGGTTCGGCCATATTGACCGCCTTATTGATTGCCATCAGCATTCCACCTTTTTCGCCGTGGTGGATAAGCGTAATCGGTACCTTTTTTGCGATCGCCATTGTTAAACAGCTTTATGGCGGGTTAGGTTTTAATTTGTTTAATCCTGCTATGGCAGCCTATGTGGTACTGTTGATTTCATTTCCAGTGCAGATGACCGCTTGGCTTCCGCCAAGTAATATTGCCCAGCATAGTGCGGATTTATTCGATTCATTATCAGTAATATTTACCCAATTTAGCACCGATGGGTATAGCCTGAGTCAATTACAAAATGGTATTGATGGTCACACAATGGCGACCCCGCTGGATCAAGTTAAAACAGATTTAACAATGGGTTTGACCTACAGCGAAAGTTTGCAGAATCCTATTTTTGCGTCAGGCTTGGGTATCGGTTGGCTGTGGGTGAATCTGGCTTATCTGGCAGGTGGCCTGATATTACTTAAACAAAAAGCAATTAACTGGCATATTCCTCTGAGCTTGCTCGCCGCATTAACCATAATGGCCGGATTATTTCATGGCTATGATGCAGATCGATTTGCTTCACCGCTGTTTCATTTATTTAGTGGTGGCATCATGCTCGGCGCCTTTTTCATTGCTACCGACCCAGTTTCAGCCGCGACGACGAATCAGGGGCGTCTGATTTTTGGCGCGAGTATTGGTATCTGGATATTCTTAATTCGTAATTTTGGGGGGTATCCCGATGCCATCGCCTTTGCGGTATTAATCATGAATATGGCGGTACCGCTAATTGATTATTACTTCAGACCCAGAACTTACGGCCATGGACGTTCACGCAAATGAATAATATGAGCAAAAATGGATTAATACTGGCCGCATTCGCCATTGTTAGTACCGGATTAATCAGCATCACTCAATTAGTTACCGCGCCGGTGATCCAGCAACAGCAACAACAACAATTGCTCAATACCCTCAATGCGACGCTGGATCCGCAACTGTATGACAATGATTTACAACATGACTGCGCCAAACTAGCAGCACCTGAATGGCTGGGACAAACCGAAGAACAGATAATCTTTCGGGCTCGAAAACAGGGCCAACCGGTCGGTGTCGCGATAGAAACCACCGCACCCGATGGCTATAACGGTTCCATCGATATGCTGGTCAGTATCACCGAAGACAATAAAGTAAATGGGGTACGCATCTTAAAGCACAATGAAACACCCGGTTTAGGCGATAAAATTGAATTACGTATCAGCGACTGGATTTTATCCTTCAGTGGCAAAAAGCTCGAAAAAGGCCTCGAACAGCAATGGGCGGTCAAAAAAGATGGTGGTCAATTTGATCAATTCACCGGTGCCACTATTACCCCCCGGGCAGTAGTAAAAGCCGTTAAAAAATCCGTGCAATATTATCAACAAAATCAGCAGCAGATTTTCACCGCAATCAATCAATGTGAGAAACCATCATGAGTACTGATGTGAATCCGATCAATGATATTGAACAAGATGACACGCCTTCAACATCGACGATCAACAAAGCTGAACTGCAAGAAATAAGCTGGCAAGGATTGTGGAAAAATAACGCCGCATTAGTACAGTTATTGGGCTTATGCCCATTACTGGCCGTTACTGCAACGTTAATCAACGGTTTAGGTTTAGGTGTTGCTACCACTTTAGTATTAATCGGTTCGAACAGTACAGTGTCGTTGGTCAGAAACTGGGTCCCCAACGAAATCCGTATTCCGGTATTTGTAATGGTGATCGCCTCATTCGTTACCATCATTCAGTTATTGATGAATGCGTTTACCTTTGAGTTATATCAGGCACTGGGTATTTTTATTCCACTGATTGTCACCAATTGCGCCATTATTGGCCGCGCTGAAGCCTACGCATCGAAAAATCCGGTTGGTTATGCCGCCTTCGACGGCTTAATGATGGGCTTAGGCTTCACGCTGGTATTGGTCATTCTTGGCGCCATGCGGGAATTATTAGGAAGCGGCACTTTGTTTGACGGTGCTCATTTGTTACTGGGTCAATGGGCAACCAGTATGAAAATCACCCTATTTACCCCGGATAGTGCATTTTTATTAGCCATATTGCCGCCCGGAGCCTTTATTGGCATGGGATTTCTGATTGCGCTAAAAAATATCCTGCATGAACGAATTGAAAGGCTCTACAACAAACCGGCACCAACCAAAACCATTCAACGTGCCCGGGTAACCGCTGAAGGTTAAAATCAACTGAGATTATGAATAAACAAAAACGTATTGAGATCCTGACCCGACTACGGGACGATAATCCCCATCCCACAACCGAGCTGAACTTTAACTCACCGTTTGAATTGCTGATCGCGGTGTTATTATCCGCGCAAGCGACCGATGTTGGGGTGAACAAAGCCACCGCCAAACTTTTTCCGGTCGCCAATACTCCTCAAGCCATTCTGGATTTAGGACTGGAAAAGCTTAAAGACTATATCAAAACCATTGGCTTGTTTAATACCAAGGCCGTGAATACCATGAAAACCTGCCAGATGCTGGTTGACTTGCACGACGGTGAAGTCCCCGAAGATAGAGCCGCTTTAGAAGCCCTACCCGGCGTTGGCCGTAAAACCGCTAATGTGGTACTCAATACCGCCTTTGGCTGGCCAACCATCGCCGTGGACACCCATATTTACCGCGTCTCCAACCGCACTAAATTCGCCCCGGGTAAAAATGTCGATCAGGTTGAACAAAAGCTGCTAAAAGTGGTACCTGCCGAATTTAAGGTCGATGTGCACCACTGGTTAATACTGCATGGGCGTTACACCTGCATTGCCCGCAAACCGCGCTGTGGCTCGTGTATTATTGAAGATTTGTGTGAGTTTAAGGATAAAACTGAATAATTAGCCCAGAAATATATTATTGGACGATCACTTTAACTTGTTAAGTGTAATTGAAATTTCATTTGTTGATGAAGAACTCGAACAACAAAAATATCTAGCGGCCTTACCTTGAAGAATATGTAGTGCTTTCGATAAACAAACCTTAAATACCCTGCCCTGATATCACTCACACCTTGAGCAAGGTTTGGCTCAATTGCCAAGGCCTCTAAAGCTTCATGAATCCCTAACAGATAACTTTCAGCTTGTTCCTGTCCAAATTCAACTGATGTATATTGATAAATACGCTCCAGATCAGACTCAGCTTTATTTGATAGAGTATATTTACTCATAAATATTACGCTTTAGCTTTTTGCTTGGAAATAACATCTAATACGGAAGCTTTACTTTCACCACTTAACTCCCCTTCAACAAGCGCCATTTTTATCGCGTCTTTTTCACTTTGATTATGACGGATAAGGTCTCTGATGTAATCGCTGGCATTAGAAAAGTGACCAGATTCGACCTGAGCATCAATCCAAGCCCGCATTTCGTCAGGAATTGAAATGTTTAATGTAGCCATACCTGTTTCCATTAAATTGTTTACTTAAAAAATTATGGCATATATTGGCAAATATTGACAAACGCTCAACACAAATCAGAAAAGTTAACACTGCCACTATCTACCTTAGTTACCGTTCAACTGAACATCGCCGTGGACACCCATATTTACCGCGTCTCCAACCGCACCAAATTTGCGCCCGGTAAAGATGTCGATCTGGTCGAACAAAAGGTGGTTCCTGCTGAGTTTAAAGTCGATGTGCACCACTGGCTAATACTGCGCGGGCGTAATACCTGTATTGCCACAAGCCCTATTGAGGTTAATGCTTAATTCAAGAGTAAGTACAGAGAAAAGCTAAAATAGTGTAGGTCGTTTAACAGACGGCCACATACATTGTCCCATCTCTATGACAGGCAACTAGCGTTATCTGGCACGACACGAAAAAGAACTAATTTATCATTTTGTTTTTTTAGCTTGAGCAATGAAGTCGTTTAAGTAGTCAATATGCTGTTCGTGTTTGCGAATACCAACAAAAATTTGTTTGCTAATACCTTGTTCTCCAAAGCGGATACTCTTGATCGGTATTGATTTGGAATACTCGTCGACTAGCCAACCGGGCAAGGCACAAACACCTCGACCGGCCGCGACCATCTGTAACATAATTTCTGTTGTTTCAATATTTTTATGCTGTTTAACCGAACACTTTGCCGGGTTAAGAAATTGACTAAAAATATCCAGTCTCATCGGTTCAACCGGGTAACTAAACAACACTTCCTCGCTTAGCTGCTCGGGTAAGACAAAGTCTTGCGTTGCCAGTTGATGAGACTCTGCAACAACAAGTCGATGTTCATAATCAAAAACCGGAATGTAGTCTATGCTAGGTTTAAAGAGTGGATCGGGGGTTATAAGGACATCTATTTCGTAGCTAAGCAGAGCGCCCAAAGCGCCAAACTGGAACTCCTGTTTCACGTCCATATCGATATTTGACCATCGCTCCAGGTAAGGCTGAATAACCCTGAGTAGCCATTGATAGCAAGGATGACATTCCATTCCTATGCGTAATGCGCCGGCCTCACCTTTGGCAATCTGGCTGAGTAATAATTCGGTATGTGAAAACTGTGGCAACACTCTATTGGCAAGTGTTTGAATGCGCTCTCCCGCAGCAGTAAGGCGAAGGTTTCGTCCGTCTTTTTCCCAGATTGGCGTCGCAATTTGGCCTTCTAACTTTTTGATACTGTGGCTTAACGCAGATTGTGACAAGTGCAGTGAATCGGCCGCCTTAGTTAAGGTTCCATACTCTTTTATTGCCGTTAATATTTCTAAATGGATCCTCTCTAACATCAGCTAACTCCTGTCTCTACACTTTAATAATGAACAAAATTCATTGATGGATAAAATGATACCACTTTTGTTCATCAATTAAATCTGCCAGCTCGAGAATGGCTTGATAAATCCACCAAGCCTCAAAAGTACCCTTGCTACGCTTGCTGATTCTGGTATTCGGCAGCAAGCTCTCTGCGGATTATTTCTGCGCCAGCACTTAACGCATTCAGTTTTGCTCTTGCGACATCACGAGATAAAGGCGCCATACCACAGTTGGTACAAGGGTAGAGTTTGTCGGCATCGACATACTTAAGCGCTTCTCTTAGGGTATTGGCGACCTCATCTGGTGTTTCAATTGTATTAGTCGCCACATCAATGGCACCGACCATCACTTTTTTACCACGAATAAGTTCAAGGAGCTCGATTGGAACATGAGAGTGATGACATTCTAACGAGATAATATCGATATTTGATTTTTGCAGTTTTGGGAACGTATCCTCATATTGTCGCCACTCAGATCCCAAGGTCTTTTTCCAATCTGTATTGGCTTTAATGCCATAGCCATAACAAATGTGCACCGCGGTTTCGCACTTAAGTCCTTCAATTGCTCGCTCTAAGCAGGCAATGCCCCATTCATTTACTTCATCAAAAAACACATTAAATGCCGGCTCATCGAATTGGATAATATCAACCCCTACCGCTTCCAACTCTTTAGCTTCCTGATTAAGGATTTTGGCGAATTCCCAGGCCAGCTTCTCGCGGCTTTTATAATGATCATCATAAAGCGTATCGATCATCGTCATTGGCCCCGGCAGAGCCCATTTAATCGGTTTATCGGTTTGTTGACGTAACAACCTGGCATCTTCAACAAAAACGGATTGGGGCCGCGAAACTGCACCCACCACGGTCGGTACATTGGCGTCATAACGATTACGTATTTTGACCGTTTTACGGTTTTCAAAATCAACGCCGGACAGGTGCTCAATAAAGGTAGTCACAAAATGTTGCCGCGTTTGCTCACCATCACTAACAATATCGATACCGGCCTGTTGTTGCTCTTGCAGTGACACTCGCAGCGCATCCTGTTTACCGTCAATTAATTCCTGCCCCTGCAATTTCCATGGTGACCATAGCGCTTCTGTTTGTGCAAGCCAGGATGGCTTAGGCAAGCTGCCAGCGGTTGATGTAGGTAATAGTGTTTTCATAATAAATTGGTTGTCCCTTTGGATTAGAGCGTTCGTCGCTGTCGTTAAATGGCGTAGTTCGCAGACCACTGCTCAAGCACGGTTTGATAGGGTTTTATAAAATGCTCTTCAGCAAATTTTCCTTGCTTAATAGCCAACCTACTGCGCTCTTCCCGGTCGTAAACAATTTGGGTTAATGAATGATCCTGATTGTTTAAATTTGGTTGAAAGCGAATACCTGCAACAGCATTGGCATTATATATTTCAGGGCGGTAAATCTTTTGAAAGGTTTCCATGGTAGCGATAGTACTTATCAGTTCGAGGTTACTATAATCATTAAGTAAATCGCCAAAGAAATAGAAAGCCAAAGGCGCCACACTCGTATGTGGCATAAAATAGCGAACCTGTAGCCCCATCTTTTTGAAATATTGCTCAGTCAAAGATGATTCATTGGGCTGATATTCATAGCCCAACACAGGATGCTGATTTTCACGGCGAAGATACGTTTTGTTATCCGAAACACTCAAACATATAACGGGGCGCTTTTTAAAGTGTTGCTTATAGGCATTCGAGTTCACGAAATATTTAAACAGCTTGCCATGCAGTTCGCCAAAGTTGTCGGGAATGCTAAATTGGTTTTGCCCCTTATTATGCTCACCCAGCAATACACTAAAGTCATAATCCCTTACATAAGAAGAAAAGTTATTGCCTACAATGCCTTCAATCCGTTCATTGCTTGTATGATCAACTATATTCGTTTTCAATACTTCAATTGATGGGAAGGTCTCGCCACTGCCATCGATATCCATATCAACTGAAATAATTTCAAGCTCAACCGAATAACGATCACCTGTGGGGTTATCCCAAGACGCTAAGGCATTAAAACTATTATCGATCATCTTTAACGCGTTGCGTAAATTCTGCTGACGACTTTCACCTCTGGCTAAATTAGCAAAGTTGGTGGTAATACGAGTACTGTCTGAAGGATGATAGTTTTCATCGAGACAAATCTTGTTAATATTGAATGTGAAATCTTTATTCATAATGATCTGATATCCCATTTTTCATTATAAAACCTGAACTTGTTGCTTACTCTTTAAGGATTTAGCCCGTTAACAATCGATTGAACGTTACCAGAGTTAAAAGCATGAGTTGTTTTATACGTGGTTAATTACATGAAAAAAAATGGTTTTATTTCATCTATATATGAATAAAATTCATATTTAACAATTAGAATGATTGAATCTGTAATATTATGATCTTGAGTGGCGTATCGGCTGATGTACAAATCTTTTTGCTGGTCATTCCGCAATACCCGCTGTCGTTGTCCGTCGACGCCAATATCAGAACTGAAGAATTTTCCGATTTCGCTAGTGTCTTTTATGACATAGCAGATTATTTATTGATGAAATTGAAAAACACAATCACGTACCTAAATAGTTAGAATGACTATCTCACACTGGCGCCTCCCCCACGCTCGTTATACCTGTCTAGTTGGTAAGACAAGCTGAACTTCATGTTCAAATCAGCAGTTCTACAAATTTAAACATAAAAGAAGATAAATGTTTTCAACCGCTTGATATAAAATGATAAACGACCAGGCAGGAGGACATGAGTGAATAACATAAAAATCAGCCAAGACGAAAACCTGTCCATCAAAATCAGTTATCAGTTATTACCTAATGATCAGCAGCGCCTCGATCTGTATTTCTCATTACCGGATGAAATGGGGATTAGCCCTAAAACCTTAACCGAAGAACACTATTTTCATAGCAGTATCCAAAGCCACAGTGCCTATTACTCAGATCAATTGCATTTACCTTTAGTACGAAGCCGCTTTATCAGCCAACAAAAAGGGGAACAAAGTGATTACCGATTAAACCTTAATCTGTTTTCCTACCAAATCCGTACCGCCTTAGATACCGATATTAAACAAACTATAAAACTCAAAGAGAGCGAAGATTTTTATCCTCAAGCCGTGGTATTGGCAGAACAAATTTCGGGATTACTGAAAAAGCTCAGGCGCTACACGCCACCCGATCAAAAACTCAGGGCATTTTTTGAAAATGCCGACAATTACCTTAGCTGGCGAGTTGAGCAATCATTCTTAAAATTACTGTCGAATGGCCCCAAAAGTAGCGAATATGCGAGCGAGAGAAACTTCTTGTTTGCCTTATGCCGTCGCGAAAGTGAATATCGCGAAGAAAACCAATATAACTCACAAGTGACCTTGGGGGATCCGAATCGGATCACCAATAAAATGCGTTTGCTGCAACGGTTAATTGAATATGGTGTCGTGTTGCAAAAGGAAGTGAAGAGTCTCAATAGTAATTTAAAACGGATAGTACGGGGAACAGTAACCGCCGTTATTATGGCGTTTGTGATGGTATTGGTATTAAACGCTCGCACTAACTTTGCAGAAGTCACCATTGCCCTGGTCGGTATGCTGGGGGTGATTTACGGTTTAAGAGAAATATTTAAAGAAGATATTACCCGCATCATTTGGCGAAGAATTCAAAAAGGTTTGCCCAAATGGAGAAACATTTATACTAATAGCGTTAATAAAAATCGTATTGCTAGTCAGACTATTTGGCTTCAATACATTGGAAATAAAGACCTGCCCAAACAGGTCGACAAATTGTTTCAAACCCGGCGACAACAGAACAAACTGGCCGCACAATTACTGCACTTTCGCAGTGAAACCAAAGTCAATGCGAAAATATTTTTGCCTGGCTATGATAAAATTCAACAGCGGATATATTTTAATTTAACCCCTTTTGTCCGTTTTTTAAAAAAGGGCGAAGGTCGGTTATATTCGCTGGATGGGAATAAAATAACCAAACAAGCCGTTGAACGCCGTTATCAAATAAACGGCGTATTAATGCATACCGATAAGCAAAATCAACAGCAAACCCAGCGGGTTAAAATTACCCTCAATCGCTCTAATATTATTAATATTGAGGTCATACAAACTGAAAATAGTGATGAATAATCACTTTTTTGACACTACACAAAACTGAAATTTAAGGAGTACCATGCAACTGTTACATACCATGTTACGTGTCGGTAATCTCGAACGTTCCATACAATTTTATACTGAACTGCTCGGCATGAAATTACTACGTCAATCGGACAATACCGAATACCGTTACACCCTCGCTTTTGTGGGCTATGGTGATGAAAGTGACCATACCGTACTGGAGCTGACGTACAACTGGGATAAAGACAGCTATGATATGGGCGAAGCCTACGGGCATATTGCTATTGGAGCGGACGATATTTACCAGCTATGCGATAAACTCGAATCACAAGGTGCTGACGTGTATCGCAAACCGGGGCCGGTACTGGGTGGAGAAACGGTGATTGCTTTTGTACGTGATCCCGATGGCTATGCGATTGAGCTGATTCAGAAGTAGGCCAGCGCGCTATCTTAACCTGTTAACCATCGTGATAACCCGATTATTTTTACACCTGTCATATCATTCTAAGCTGAGTTAACACAGCGTAAGGAATAAATAAAAAAGCACACTTAACAGCCTTGCCGCTAAGTGTGCTTTATCGTTATTGGAACAAGTTTAATCAATAAACTGGTTCATCGTCATATTAGAAAGTCCAGTTTACACCAACATAGAAACGGCGACCGTTGGTCCACTCGTTAACATATATTTTGTCTAAATGGTTTTCGTAATAAGGCTTGAGTTCAGAAACAGGAATACCACTGGCTTGCGACAGCATCTCAAATGCTTCCTCTCCAGTAATTGAAGACTCAATGATTTCAACTCCATTATCATCTTTGGCTACAACACGGTTTCCTGTTGCCACACCGTCAACAACTTCATCAACCCACTTCATTTTGTTAATCACAGGATCATTAACAATCTGCGATGTTTCCATATATTGAACGACGTTTTCATTGGTCAGGTTGGTCACCGCAAAACTGGCAATCAGGTTTTTCATAATTTGATACGTTGCCTTAAAGTCCAACTGCTGACGGGCATCAGTGTAGCGAATACCATCAGTATAGGTTGCATCCGCAAATTCACTACGGTAGTTGTAGGAAAGACGAGCTGAAAAAACGTCATCTTCATAATAAACAGACGCATTCAACGTATCTTTAGACTGACCAAACATAGGTTCAGACTGCGTTGTAGTTTGACTACTAAAACCTGTTACTTCGAAATACTCACGTTGCGCCGGATCGGTTTGATGGGTTTCAATATCGTTCATATCGGCAATTTCATAGGAAAAGGTTGAGCTACTAAATTTCTGCTCTGGAACGTCGGTATAGGTGTAGTTAATTAAGCCACCAAAACCATTACCAAAATCATGCTGTAGCTGTAACTCCACCCCTTTCACTTTTTGCTGACCGGTATTGAAGTAAGAACTGATAACATAGTCACCAAAAATAGGATAACCATTATTATCCGTTTTACCTTCGGCTCCCAAGTCATCCAAATTCTGGACTTGAGACGTTGAACGAACCATATTTTTGATGTCTTTTTGGAACGCAGTCATCGCAAAGATAGACGACTTAGCGAAATACCACTCAATACCCAGCTCACTATTGACCGAAGTATAGGAACCAAGATTCGGGTTACCCACTGAGCCTCGACGTTGTGAATCCATCGCAAGACGTTCGGCGTTACCCTCTGGCGTTAGAAACTGCTGGCGACCATCAGTGTATAATCTCGATCTTTCCGTCACTAAGTAAAAGTTACTTCTCATTTGGCTCAGGCTAGGATGAGAAATATTCTTCGATGCAGCTGCACGTAAAATAACATCATCGGCTAAATCAACCGCCAAATTGAAGCTGGGCAAGTAGTCTTTAGTGCTACTGGTTTGAACCAATGGTACGTATCTATTAAAACCGGCAAGCTCAGCAACATAGTCTGGCGCACTGGGATCCAACGGATAAGACAGCTGCTGACCATTTTCGTCTTTCTCTACCTCATTACCGATTGATTCACGTTGCGTATCCACCACGCGCAGACCAAAATTACCGCGGAAATTTTCACCACTAAAATTAACCATACCGTAATAAGCAAGTAATTCTTCGGTTACATCATAGTAATCACCGGCAGATTCCGTCATACCTGAACGGCAACCATAATATTCATCTGAGCCAGACGCGGCGATGGCGTCGGTACAAGCACCTAAATTAGGGCTTGATTCAGAATGAACCAGCAAAAAGTGATCATTAAGCAGGGAGTTACGCTTTGCCTGGTCGATATCAAAATATTCGTTAGGAATATCGTGACCCGCAGAGTTTAAGCCTGAAACCGTTCCACCTACTATTTGCTCAGCCAAAATTAACGGGAAATCACTTGCCTGATCGGCATAACCATGAAATGTCGCATTCTCGGTAAAATAGTGTTCCGTGCGTTCGATATTTCGGTACTTGGCACCAAATTTGACACTATCAATGTAAAAGTCGTTATCAAGCTGCCATGTTACATCTGCTTGAGCAAAATCTTCTGTATTTTCACGATAACGAGCAGTATTTCTCAGACCACCGTTTAGCAAATAAAATTCATTGGTAGGCGCTAACAGGAAGTTTTCGGCTCGCTGCTGAGCGGCAGCCAATTCATCACCGGTTAGTGAAGGGTCGGCCTGCACGCCCCAGTATACTTTGCCTGTATCTGGATTGTAAGCATAGCCAAGGTTAACTCCCTCATAAGTCGGGATTTGCACATTTGGATTATCACCTGAATAGGGCGTTTCATAATCACCAAATCGTGTAGCAAGAGTTGTGCTGCGATCCATCACTGTGCTTTCAGCTTTAGTCTGACCTGCTTGTAATTTAACGGTAAAATCATCTACCTGATAATCAACTGTCAGATGGTAACGATTCTGTTCAGTCTCGGTGCCACTGCGATCATTGGAGTCACGGCGTACCATTTCCCCCCAGGTTCCAGCGCTACTATAGTAGCCATTGCCATCCCAAACTTCTCCACCGCCGCGCACCAGAGAGGTTCCATCAATAGGATAGTTCGCGGATAAAACAATATCACGCTCCGGATCCATTACTAAGCGTGGATCAATTCCCGGCACGTCGTTACTATATAAAAGCTGCACCATTCTATGCGGCTGCGCATATAAATTATCGCTTTTATTGTCACGATCGGTTTTATTCTGGTTAAGTTCAAGATTGATACTTAATGCATCCGTCGGAGCCCATTGCAGATTAACCGTGGTGTCCAGGCGGCTTTCATCAGTTTGAAATGCGGGCGCATATACCATATCTCCGATTGTTCTCGCCGGCGTTTGACCTAAGCCTCCCGCTCTTCGGTCACCCCAGAATAATCCCCAAACCGGGTCGATATAAGTGGGATCAATCACTTCATCAGGTTGTCCCCAATAATGAGTACTATTATTCCATACGCCGGAATCGGTCGGGTCATTGACGTTTGAATAAGGACCATTACCCGCTACCGCTTCCAGATCGCCGTAGGTATAACCGTTTAATGCCATATGCCTGGTAATAATCAAGTTATGATTATTCATATCTCTTAATTTGATATCACTGCTTAAGCATGCTTCAGTTGGGCAATTAATGGCATCAGTTTGCGCAAATCCGGTACTAACAGCACTTGTACCTCCGGCTATTCCGTCAGATTCAAAGCCGGTACGAAACGCATTACGCTGTTGATGACTGACACTGATTGAAGCACCGAACTTTTTGTCTTCAGATACAAAGTTATAAGCGGTTGAAATTTGCGGAGAGGATTTTTCTGACGCATCGTTGTATTCCCCCTCAACATTTAAATAGCCGTAACCATCTTCCTGCTCCAATGGCTTTTTGGTATGCAAAATGACGGTACCGCCTATGCCACCCGCATCGATGTCCGCACGCGCAGATTTAAGTACCTCGATTTTAGATACACTTTCAGCGGGAATATTTGAAAAATCAAATGCATTACTTTCCGATTGTCCAGGAAGATAGGAAGCAGACTTGGCCGATTGTCCGTTAACCAAGGTATTGGTTAGGTCTGGCGAGGTACCGCGAATTGAAATTTTGGCTCCCTCACCAAACTGACGTTCAATTTGTACACCGGGGATACGCTGTAGTGCCTCTGCCATATTTTTATCAGGGTTTTTAGCAATGTCTTCGGTATTGATGGAGTCAACAATAGAGTCTGAGAAACGTTTATTGTTTAAGTTCTCGCGAAGTGAAGAGCGAATACCGGAGATTTGAATAATTTCAAGGTTTTCCTTCTTACTGTCTTCTGCCGCTTTATCTGCTTGTTCAGCAGAAAATGCAGGCATAACCATACTGGCGCTTATCAACATAGCTGTATTAACGGCTATAGCAGTTTTAGACAATTGGATAGCTTTCATACCATTTCCTTTAGATGTCGTTATTATTTTAATGGCCCATTCTCTACAAACCTTCGTAGCAGTCTCAAAGAGCCGCAAAGTGCTGTTTTTAGATGGTTATTTGTAAAGTACGTAACAGACCCTATTAGTTGTTCTTCACCCACTAAGATTTTCGTTTCTGATTTCACTTTATAGCTTTCTTTCGGGCTATTTTTGAAAACGGAATCTATAGGTCGGGCTTAATTAAACAAATTTCACTCAAAATATCAAGAATAATATATTGATATTGTATATTTTTTAATAAAATAATTTATTATATTTAGCGATCATTCAAGTAACATACTTGCTGCCTAATGTGGACGGAAAGGCTATTTAATTAGGGCTTTAAGCCTTTTGATTGGTATTATTCCGATTACCATAATGCGAATGCTAGGTGGCAACTCAGAAATCACGAGATAAAACTGAATATAATATATAGATGGAATATAAATGTGATGAATAATTATACATTTATCACACCATTAATGCCGAAGACTGCAATACGATATGCGTAACGCCAATGGGCATATTGAGATTGAAAAAAGTGGGTATTTGCCCGTTATGCAAAAAGCGTAAATCGTTAGTAACGATATCTAGCGCAAAACGGGACCGTATTAGCTGGCGAAAAAGGAATGGCGTTGCGGCGCAATTTTTTTGTTTAGACCATTAAACTCATTCAGGATTAAAAACATATCCGGCAAAAAATTAGGGTCTATCCATGCGAATGACCACCCGGCGGTTTTTAGCGCGGGATAACTCGGTTTCATTGCTGGCAATGTGACGACGCTCACCATGACCGGTTATCTCAATACGTGTTGCATCCACGCCATTATCAGTAAAAAAAGTTTTGATAGTTTCAGCCCGTTTGACTGAAATGCGATTATTCACCCCCGGTTGACCATAACTATCGGTGTAGGCGTCTAGCAGTACCAATTCCATATTGGTATCTTCATGTAAATATTGGCTTATCATTTCCAATTTGTGTTTTGACTGTTTGGTTAGATCGGTACTACCAAATTTATAATTCAATACGGTATAAGCAATATCATCAAAACTAAATGGCAATAGATTAGACACACACTGCACAAATTGCTTATACACCGGCATAAAGTTACTGGCATTCAAGCCCACCGCCACCTTGTCATAATCGTTATACCAGTCCTGATAATAGATGGTTGGCCAATAGCCTTTTTCCAACTCCGACAACATGGTCCATGCGGCTTTTTTGGGTAAGTCACCATCATACTGTTTTCTGACGGTCATTTGTGCGATGGGACGTTGCATAGCCCCAGGCATCCAGCGTGGTGGCACCGAATAGACACCCGCGATTGAATAAGTATCGGGTAAACTCATCATATCCAGCTCAAATTCCATATTTAGCTGTTTACCCGCCATACTGGTAAATAACGCATTTCCATAACCAGAAATAGGATGCTTTAAGGTACATTGAAGCCGATTCGGACTATCTAATTGCCAATCTGATGTTTCCACACTGGCATTATAATGACGCACACCAGCCTGAACCAGCATGGGGAAACATGCCAAAAATAAGATTATTTTTTTCATAACATACTCGCCTGAACTCTCAGTTTGTTATCGACCTTATAAAAAAAATATTTAATAAAGAGGCTGTTTATCTTTGATCTTCACTGTGATTAAGCAGTCAACATTTCTCAATTAAACCGTAAGCCGCGTCATTGAGTCATTCCAACAAGTCTGCTGAGCCACTTTATTTAAATAGCGAGAGATTGTTTCAGACTCCCCGCCTATTTTAACCAAAAGAATTGCGCTATTTTTTGTCTTATGGTTTTGCCTTATCACTACATTATCAAACCCTTAAACAGTAACATAATTTGTGAATTGTCCAGCATGAACAAATTAAATAAAGGTCGCCAATAGTCGTGAATAGAAAAGATAAACCAGCAGTTGAATTTAGATTAATTGGTTTAGCGAAACTGGGCATGCAATAATTGCGCTCCCATTTTCAATTATTATTATTCATGTCTGATACAAAAATGCATCTTAATCAACGTTTTCGCGGTTATTTTCCAGTCGTTATCGATGTAGAAACAGCCGGCTTTAATCCGCATACCGATGCGTTATTGGAAATCGCGGCTGTGACTTTAAAAATGGATCAAGAGGGTTTTTTGCAACCTGATATGACATTACATTTTCATGTTGAGCCTTTTGAGGGGGCCAATCTAGAAAAAGCCGCGCTGGATTTTAACGGTATCGATCCCTATTGCGCGTTGCGCGGAGCAATAGATGAAAAATCCGTGATGACATCTATTTGCAAAGAAATACGTAAAGCGCAAAAACAGGCCGACTGTCAGCGATCAGTTATCGTGGCGCATAATGCGGCCTTTGATCAGGGCTTTTTTAATGCGGCAATCGAGCGCAGCGGTATCAAGCGTAGTCCTTTTCATCCCTTTGTTTCTTTTGATACCACGACTCTGTCTGGGCTGGCTTTAGGTCAAACCGTATTAATAAAGGCTTGTGAGGCCGCAGGAATCGAATTTGACCAGAAAGAAGCACATTCAGCATTGTATGATACGCAAAAAACCGCCGATTTATTTTGTTATATTGTCAATAAATGGCAACAACTTGGCGGTTGGCCTGTCGATATTAACTAAGTTTTCGATTATCTTAACTACAATACCAAGTGCATGATTTAAATAATAAAGTTAATCTATCTAAAATCACAACTGTAGGTACCTTTAATGAAAATTGAACATATTCTGGTTATCTCGGATCAACAAGATAAAGAGCAAAAAGCTCTGGTACGCGCTAAGAAGATGGTTGAGCGCCATGGCGCCAAACTGCATATTGTTGCCTTCAGTTATGAGCATTTACAAGGCCTGTCAGCCAGTCTCACTCAAGCTCAAATGCTTGAAGCTCAGACTAAAATCATTACCACTCATCAACAGTGGTTGACCAAGCAGATTGCGAAACAGGAACTCGATCAATACTGTACTTGTGAAGTTATTTGGGAAAAGGATATTGCAGACTGGGTCAAGAAGCACTGCAAAACAGTTAACTATGATTTGATTATTAAAACTGGACACCGGACTGAAGGCCCCTTCTACACACCCACAGATTGGCATTTATTGCGTAATGGTAGTGTGCCGGTATTGTTAGTGGCAGAAAAAAAGTGGCGCAAAAAACAGGCTATTATGGTTGCGCTCGATATGGCCACCCGTTCCAGAACGAAACAAGCGTTGAATAAAAAGTTAGCTGAAGCTGGGTTGGCCATGGCCAATAATACCGATATGCCACTGCATTTTTGTTTTAGTGTGCCCGTGTCTCCAATTTTGAAAGATATTGGTTTTATCAATAGTGATGATGCAGTAAACAAAGCCAAGCAAAAGTATATCCCGAAAATTCAGGCGTTATTAACAGAACATCCAATACCGCTGAAAAATATTCACATCAAAGCTGGTGAAGCAGATAAAGTCATTCCAAGTATGGCATCCGAGATAGGCGCGGCCTTAGTTGTAATAGGTACGGTAGGACGTAAAGGATTAAAAGCCAAGTTATTGGGCAATACCGCAGAAGACGTATTAAGTTTACTTAAAACCAACGTGATGGTTCTACAACCCTGAATTTGGAAGGTGTCGTTTATCGCAATAAAAAAGCCGCATTATTAATGCGGCTTTTTTAATTAAACAACTATATTAAAGTTTATCGCTGTTCTCAGACAAGTAAGCAGCCACACCATCTGGGCTGGCATTCATGCCTTTATCACCTTCTTGCCAACCTGCTGGGCATACTTCACCATGTTCTTCATGGAAAGCCAATGCGTCAACCATGCGGATCATTTCATCAACGTTACGACCTAGTGGTAAATCATTAACCACTTGATGACGTACCACACCGTTTGCATCAATTAAGAAAGAACCACGGAATGCCACACCTGCATCTGGATGTTCAACGTCATAGGCTTGGCAAATTTCATGCTTGGTATCAGCAACCAAAGTGTATTTAACCTGACCAATACCACCGTCGTTGATAGCTGTATTACGCCATGCATTATGTGAGAACTGAGAATCGATAGACACACCGATCACTTCAACACCGCGCTTTTGGAATTCTGCATAACGCTTATCGAATGCGATTAACTCTGAAGGACAAACAAAGGTAAAGTCCAGTGGATAGAAGAAAACAACTGCTGGCTTACCTTTAATTGCTTCACTTAAGGTAAAGCTGTCAACAATTTCACCACTACCTAGTACCGCTGCTGCTGTAAAATCAGGGGCCGGACGACCAACCAATACGCTCATATTATGTTCCTCAGATTAGAATTTATCAGATTTACGAAGACAAACCTTTTGTAATCGTAAGCTCACAGAAGATTATAGGGTCGGACTTTTAAAAACCAAGGCGCAAATGCAACTATTTTGAAACTATATTTCGCTGCGAAGAAATAAACCGGCATTAATACAATTAATTAAAATAAAGCTTGGCTTTTATCTAAATAACAATTATTATCATTTGCAGTACCACTAACGAGGTTATGCAATGTATATATGTCTTTGTTACGCCATTACAGATAAACAAATCGAAAAAGCGGTTCGCGAGGACGGTGTAGGTTCGATGCGTGAATTGCGCAAAAACCTGAGCGTTGGTGGTCAATGCGGTAAATGTGTGCAAATGGCACAACAGTTGATTGATTCAACGATTATGGATGAATCGCTATTTAAAGAAGTCAGTTAAACGATTCTTCTCCCCTCCTTTATTTTGATCTTTTTATAATTCAGTCAGTTAGCTAACTGGAACAAATTACGTCCATTTCCTAGCCGTAACGCCAATTAAGAATGATAATACTTACTGTTTGTATATTGTTGTTTTTATTGGATTTTTAATCGTAATTAGCTTGTAATAGCTGTTCAAAGCAACTACATTTTGTTGTATTAAACAGCCCATACATTGGTAGTAAAATGCGCGGAAACAAATTAGCTTTAGAACAGTTGAGTAAAGTACTCACCTGTGAACTGACTTCCATTAACCAGTACTTTTTGCATGCTCGTATGTTTAAAAATTGGGGATTATCGGTTCTTAATGACAAAGAATACAAAAAATCCATTCTGGATATGAAGCAAGCGGACAAGTTAATTGAACGTATTTTAATGCTTGAAGGCTTGCCCAATCTGCAACATCTGGAAAAGCTGCGCATTGGTGAAGATACGCATGAAATGCTGCAATGCGATCTTGCCATGCAAATGGAACATATGGAAATAATCAAAAAAGCCATCACGGTCTGCGAAGAACAAGCCGATTATGTGTCCAGAGAAATACTGGACAACATCCTTGAACAAGAGGAAGAGCATATCGATTGGCTGGAAACTCAATTACATCTGTGGCAACAGTTAGGTCAGGAAAACTACCTACAAGCCATGATTAACGACTAATCGGAGATAGACTCACATGAAAGGCCATCAGCAAATAATCGATAGCATGAACCGTCTATTAAGCGCCGAATTGGCGGCCATGGATCAATACTTTATCCATGCAAAAATGTATGAAGATTGGGGGTTAAGCAAACTCCACGAGCGTATTGCCCATGAATTTGACGATGAAAAAGGCCATGCCTCATTGTTAATAGAACGGATACTCATGCTCGAAGGCACACCTGATATGAAAACCCGTTGCGATGTCAGAATTGGTAAAACCGTGCCAGAGATGCTGGAAAACGACTTGTTATTGGAACAGGAAGTTGGAGAGGCTTTAAAGGCTGCGATCGCCCAATGTGAAACATTACAAGATTTTGTGACTCGAGAAATACTCGAAACCTTATTAGACGATACCGAACAGGATCATGCCCATTGGTTAGAACAACAACTAGGCTTAATCAAAATGACCGGACTGCCTAATTACTTGCAATCACAAATATGATGTCGCGATGACAAAGACAATACTTACAAAAAGGCCTGATAATTTCTCATTATCAGGCCTTTTTAATATTCATTAACTGTTATGCGTTATCTTGCTTATCGGCATATTTTTCGGCAGTTTGTTTAATCAGAGGTTGTAGTTCACCTTGTTGAAACATTTCCAGAATAATATCGCATCCCCCGATCAGCTCGCCATCAACCCACAACTGGGGAAAGGTTGGCCAATCCGCATAAACTGGCAACTCAGCCCGAATATCAGGATTTTGCAGAATATCTACATAAGCAAATTGCTCACCACAAGACATTAACGCTTGGCTGGCTTGTGATGAAAAGCCACAGCTAGGCAACTTTGGTGAACCTTTCATATATAAAATGATAGGATTTTCACTGATTTGCTGTTTAATTTTTTCAATTGTTTCCATTGTCGTTTGCCTTTAATGTCAAAATAATCGGTAATCACAGCATTTTACCTGCATATTGTCAGATACCCAAGCGATGTCGTTACTGTGTCAGTTATTAGATATAGCAAATACTTTGTTTAAATCACAATTATCCCTTTTACTCTGCACCATAACCGTCTAGGATCTAACAGCAAACCTTATTTTGTAACTAAAACGGAGATCTAAAATGGCTTTTGAATTACCTGCATTGCCTTATGAAAAAAACGCATTGGAACCCCATATCTCAGCGGAAACTCTGGATTTTCATTATGGTAAACATCATGCAACTTACGTGACTAAGCTTAACGGTTTGATTGCCGGTACCGATTTGGAAAGCAAGTCTCTGGAAGAAATCGTTCGTAGTTCAGAAGGCGGCGTATTTAACAATGCAGCACAAATCTGGAACCACACTTTTTACTGGAATAGCTTAAGCCCGAATGGCGGTGGCGCTCCAACAGGTGCAGTAGCCGATGCCATCAATGCCAAGTGGGGCTCTTTCGATGCCTTTAAAGAAGCGTTTAATGACAAAGCGGTTAACAACTTTGGTTCAAGCTGGACCTGGTTAGTCAAAACGGCCTCTGGTGATTTGGATATTGTTAATACAAGCAACGCTGGCACGCCTATTACAGAAAATGGCGTAACCCCACTCATTACCGTAGATTTATGGGAACACGCTTATTACATCGATTATCGTAATGTTCGTCCAAACTATTTGAATGGTTTCTGGGCATTAGTTAACTGGGATTTTGCGGCGAAAAACTTCGCTTAAGATTTCTCAATCGAGATATAAAAAAACGCCCCGATATCGGGGCGTTTTTCATTTAGCCATTTATTTAACACGGTTATTTTTTACGAAACTTCAGTGTCCAGCGATCAGTCTGTCCCGTTACGTCTTTGTGTCCGACTTCATATATTAATTCATCTACCGGACGGTAATGTAAATCACTGTAATCAACCAATTCAAACCCGGCATCCTGGATTTCCTTAATGGCTAAAACTGGATCGACGCGACGTCCATTAAAGTCATTATCTGGTTGCATATGACGGCGAGTATGATCGACTACAGCATATATTCCGCCCGTTTTTAACGCATTGTACACCGCTTCATTCATCGCCTTGCGACTGGCGGCATTAAAGTTGTGATAATTACGGAAGGTAAATACAATATCGACGTTATCCGTGCCCAGATCAGGATTATCCAGCACATAGCCGTCCGCCCCTTCCGGATTGTATAATTTAGACGTTGGTGCGAGCACTTTAACCTTATCAAAACCCTCAAGACCGTTTATGGCTTTCTCGGCACGTCCGGTCCCATAAGCAATGGAAAAATCCCCATTATCATGCAGCACGGGAGCAAGCAATTTAGTATACCAACCGCCACCAGGGATCAATTCAACGACTTTCATATTATCCTGCAAACCAAAAAACGCTAAGGTTTCCATTGGTTTACGGTTTGCATCTCGCTGCACTTCTGCTTCACTGCGAATATCTGACTGCATAGCCCGTTGCAATTTAGCCGAAATATCCGCGGCATTTACCGAACTAATCGTACAGCTAAGGCAGCCGGCAAGTATTAACCATTTTTTCATTTTCCCTTCCTTCTTATTGTTTAAGCTTGGATTATTAATGACCTGAGTTTGCCTGATTTAATTGCAAAATCATATCAGCGGCTTTTTCGGCAATCATGATTACCGCTGCATTAGTATTCCCACCAATGATAGTTGGCATCACCGAAGCATCAACAACTCGCAATGCTTTTATGCCTTTCACTCGTAGCTGTGGGTCCACCACACTCATTGGATCATCAACCGCTCCCATCTTACAAGTGCCCACCGGATGATAAATAGTTTGTGCTTGCTCGCGCAGAAACTGCAAAATTTGCTGATCGCTTTGAATAGCGGCACCGGGCTGAATTTCAGTAGAGCAATATTGGCTAAACTCGGCAGAATCTAATAATCGTCTGGATATTTTCACCGCGTCTATCATGACTTGTTGATCATAAGGATCGGTTAAATAACAGGGGTCAATCAGTGGTGGCTCGGTGGGATCGACCGATGCCAATCGAATATGCCCACGACTTTTAGGATAAAGTACACAGGCATGTAAACTAAAACCGTAACCGTAGGTCAGCTGACGCCCGTGATCTTGTAACTTAGCCGGTAAAAAGTGCAGCTGAATGTCAGGTTCATGCTCCGCATAAATACTCTTAATAAAACCACCGGCTTCAGCAATATTACTGCTTAACATTCCTGTGCGTTTTCGCCAATACCGGTACGCTGAAGCGATTATTTCCGGAAGCGCCGTGAAGGCCACCCCATAGCCTTGTG
Organism: Neptunicella sp.; assembly: GCF_048268085.1. Taxonomy (NCBI): domain Bacteria; kingdom Pseudomonadati; phylum Pseudomonadota; class Gammaproteobacteria; order Alteromonadales; family Alteromonadaceae; genus Neptunicella; species Neptunicella sp. The sequence goes on from NZ_JBLWWF010000006.1 coordinate 126,388, forward strand.
TGTTTTGACTTTCATGTTGAACAATCGCATCGAGATGATCCTGCAAGTTTTCCCCCACTCCGGGCAAATCAACCAATGGCTCAATACCCAACTCCTGTAATGATTGTTTGGAACCAATACCTGATAGCATCAATAATTGAGGTGAATTAACTGCACCAGCACAAAGAATCACTTCCTTACGGGCTTTTATCTGAATTGTTTGCTGAGCTTTTTTAACTTGTACGCCTGTAGCAACCAACTGTTTGAACAGAATTTTCTCCACCAGAACTTGGGTCATCACTGTCAGGTTAGCGCGATCTGGATTAGCAGAAAGGAACGCCTTGGCTGTCGAACAACGCTGCCCTTTTGCTTGAGTCACTTGATAAAACCCCAACCCTTCTCGCTGGGATTGATTAAAATCAGCGACTTGCGGCAATCCAAGTGCTTCTGCCGAACGCACAAAACTGGTTGATAAGGGACTGGTATGACGCAGTTCTGTTACCGATAACGGGCCATTGTGACCATGCCAGAAAGGATCTCCCTGCGAATAGGATTCGGATTTTTTAAAATAAGGTAAGACATCGTCCCAGCCCCATCCGGTCGCTCCCATTTGCTTCCATTGCTCATAATCATGACGGCTGCCACGAATATAGCACATGGCATTAACCGAACTGGATCCCCCTAAGGTTTTACCTCGCGGCCAATATAAACGACGGTGATTGAGCTGAACTTGCGGAGTCGTTGAATAATTCCAGTTTAGTGAGGTTAAACGCGCGAGTACGGCCAAACCAAAGGGAATATGAATAAAAGGACTGGTATCTTTTTTGCCCGCTTCCAACAAGCAAACAGATATCTGGGGATTTTCGGATAATCTCGCGGCTAAGGTAGCTCCAGCGGAGCCACCACCAACAATAATATAATCAAATACAAGGGGAGCGGCTTGCTGTACATTTGTACTCATCGTCCCACCTCTGGATGATCATTGGGTTATCAAGTATTAGTCAACCAATCCTTTGGGCATGGTATCGCGCACTTCTTTCCAGATTTTACCGCTTTCAATACCATAATGACGCACCAATTGAGGGACCGCTTCAAAGTCACCATTTGCCGCCAGTTCGCTAAGCTGAGCATAAAACTCGCGACTTAGTTTACGTGAACTCTGATGTGAAAAATAATATCCACCAATACGGGAATAAAGCCCTCTAAAACCGTTCATCAATAACACATAGATGTTGTTACCCGATGCCATGGCAATATCATGGTTAATACGATAATCGTACTCCGCGAATGCCTGCCCCTCTTCGGGAACTTGATCAAAATCTTTTAATGCCTCTTGGACTTTAACCGGATCATGTTTAATAGCACCGCGGATAAAGATGGCACTAACACTGGTGCGAGCCGCTAATAAATTGTCAACCAGTTCAGGAATACCCTCTTCATCGAGACGCGCCAATGTTTCGAGTATATTCAGGCTAGATGTTTCCCAGAAATTATTTACTTTAGTCGGTTTACCGTGTTGAATCGTTAACCAACCATCACGAGCCAACCTTTGCAGAACTTCTCGTAAAGTAGTTCGAGTTACGCCTATTAACTCGGATAGCTCACGTTCAGCGGGAAGAATTGTGCCGGGTGGAAAACGATTGCTCCAGATGGACTCTACAATATATTCTTCTGCAAATCCTGCCGGGCTTTGAGCTTTGTATATCATCTAAACTGCCATTCATAATTATTATTTTATCTACTGATTGTACCAGATGAATTTCAGCGGTAACAACGCTTGTTTACTTATCGCTGCAAAATAGCTGGTATTTTTTAACATATCACCCGCTTTTCAAAGATTTATTAGTGAAATTTCAATATCTTCCGCGCAGATTGTTTAGCGATTATGCTTGCAATTTAGGCCATCACCTTTTACAACATAAACAGTCATTTAAAGATAATAATTAAGGATGCTACTCAATGCAGCAATCTATACCTTCGGCTTTTTTCAAAAACTTTCTTGGTCAGGCACCAGAGTGGTACAAAAAGTTTATAATTGCTTGTTTGATTCTCAATCCAATCATTTTTGAAATAAACCCTTATATTGCAGGCTGGGCGTTGGTTCTGGAGTTTATTTTCACGCTGGCCATGGCCTTAAAGTGCTACCCATTGCAGCCCGGCGGACTGCTTGTCATGGAAGCAGTCGTTATCGGCATGACCTCGCCCAACCATATCAAAGCTGAAATTGTGACCAATATCGAAGTGGTGCTGCTACTGATATTTATGGTGGCAGGTATCTTTTTTATGAAAGATTTACTGCTCCACCTATTTACCCGCTTACTAATAAAAGTAAAGAGCAAGCTTTTGCTGTCCCTGGCATTCACCTTTGCTGCGGCTTTCTTGTCCGCATTTTTGGATGCCTTAACTGTAGTTGCGGTTATTATTGCGGTTGCCACCGGATTTTATAGCATTTATCACAAAGTGGCTTCAGGTAAGGATTATCACCATGATCACGATCACACCCATGATGAAAATGTTGCCAGCCTTAATCGTGACGATTTAGATGCTTTCCGTGCCTTTTTACGTAACCTGATGATGCATGCCTCGGTCGGTACCGCGTTAGGTGGTGTGATGACCATGGTAGGGGAACCTCAAAACCTGATCATTGCCGATAAAGCGACATGGAACTTTATTGAATTTTTTATGCGCATGTCACCCGTCACCGTTCCGGTACTCATTTGTGGCTTGTTAACCACAGTGCTATTGGAAAAATTCAGACTGTTTGATTACGGTGCACAGTTACCGGAAAACGTGCGCACGATTTTAACCGATTACGGCACATCGCTAGATAAAAAGCGTAGTAAACAAGAGAATATGAAAATAGCCGTTCAGGGGTTAATTGCCTTATGGTTAATTATTGGTTTAGCGCTACATATGGCCGCTGTTGGCTTGATTGGTCTATCCATTATCGTGCTAGCCACCTCATTTTGCGGCATTGTGGATGAACATCAATTAGGTCCAGCTTTCGAAGAAGCCCTGCCCTTTACCGCACTGCTATGTGTCTTTTTTGCAGTGGTTTCAGTCATTATCGATCAAAGTCTGTTTACACCGGTGATTGAGTGGGTATTAACCTACGAAGGTAAAACACAATTGGTAATGTTCTATTTGGCCAATGGATTATTATCCATGGTCAGTGATAATGTTTTTGTCGGTTCGGTGTATATCAATGAAGTGGCAACAGCATTAAGCAAAGGTGAAATTACTCGCGACCAATTCGATTTACTCGCCGTTGCGATTAATACCGGTACTAATCTGCCGAGTGTCGCCACCCCCAATGGACAAGCGGCCTTTTTGTTCCTGTTAACGTCAGCTTTGGCACCGCTATTGCGCTTGTCGTACGGTAAAATGGTTTATATGGCATTACCCTATACCATCGTATTAACCCTGGTTGGTTTGGCGGCCACTTACTTCGGTTTACATGATTTAACCGACTGGCTATATCAGATGCATCTGATAAACCATCACGATCCGTCACAATTGGCTCCAGTATTAGGTCACTAACAACTTGAACCCGTTATCTATTTTGTCTTTGCGGAAATAATTATAATGCTTAAAAATATCGCAAACTGGCCTGAGAATGCAGGAGCATGGAAACTCCTGTTTATATCCACTTTAGGTTTAGAACTCGCTGCACTGTACTTCCAGTATGTTATGGACCTAGCACCGTGCATTATGTGCATTTACCAACGTACCGCCATATTTGGCATCATGCTCAGCGGTTTAATCGGCATCTTGTTTAATCAAAACTTATTATTGCGCATTGTCGCGCTGACGGGTTGGGGAATAAGCAGTGTATGGGGTGGAATGATTGCTTACGAGCACGTGGATATTCAAACAGCCGCTAATCCGTTTTTTGCCAGTTGTGAAATTGTACCTAACTTCCCTGCTTGGCTACCTCTACATGAATGGATCCCGCAAATATTTGCGGCCACAGGTGATTGTGGTGATATAGACTGGCAATTTATGCAACTCAGCATGCCACAGTGGATGATGGCAATATTTGCCTTTTATGCCGTAACACTAGGCTTAATATTGCTAATACGCCTTAAAACATTGCATAGGCTTTAATTACCATCATCAATCCGCCAATAACATAAAGCCGCAAAATAATGCGGCTTTATTGTGTCATCAGAGTCATTGTTTAATCGATATCATCGAGTGGCCAGATGGCAATGTAGTTCTCAAAATCGTCCAAATTAACTTGCCCTTCATAAATCGTTTTATTGCGCACTGACATCCCCGCTTTATGCATGGCTGTTTTCTTGTGACGATTTAACAGTGGATGCCAGCTTGGTAATCCTCGCCCTTCGTATAAACGACGATAGCTACAACTGGGCGGCATAAAAAATATATCTTTCAGATTATCTTTAGTCAGCTTCACGCAATCAGGCACAAATTCGGTGCGTCTGGCATATTGTGAACAACTACAGGTGTTGGTATTGAGTAAATCGCAAACTATATTTGTGAAATGTACCCTCTCACCTTTAAACACCACATCAGTAGGCTGCATATCCCCATCATCGTCATCGATAAATTTATGCAAGCAGCACTTACCACAGCCGTCACACAGCGATTCCCACTCACTTTCGGTCATTTCAGATAATGATTTTTGTTCCCAAAACGGTGCTTGTGACATGCTTTAAATCTCAGTAATCAAAAGGATAAAGCGGCCTATAGGCCTGCTTTAATTTGGTCTGCCAGTATTCCCACTGCACTACCAAAATAGGTAGAACGATTCCAATGCATTAAGGTGTGAAAATTGTTGTAAACCAAATAAATGCGCCCTTTTTCATCATCCGGCATAATCAAGCTGGCCGGTATGTTACGGTTCGGTAGATCCGTTCCATCATAGCGACGTACTCCAAGCTTTTGCCATTCCTGAAGCGGTTTCATCTTGGCACTTTCCAAACCGGCTAAGGTTAAATCGAATCCAGTCGGAATTTTTACCTGGCGTCCCCAAGTCTGGCTCGCATCCCAGCCTTGTGACTTAAGGTAATTAGCAATAGAGGCAAACACATCAGCCTTGTTCTTCCAGATATTTTTTTTGCCATCCCCGTCACCATCCTGAGCATAGGCTAAAAATGATGTGGGCATAAACTGGCTTTGTCCCATGGCACCGGCCCATGAACCAACAAAATCATCTTTATCAACATGCCCTTCTTGCAATATTTGTAGTGCCGCAAAAAGTTCTTTTTTAAACATCGTTTCGCGGCGTCCTTCGTAAGCCATGGTCGTTAACGCCGATATCACTGGCATATTACCCTGATATTTACCAAAGTTACTTTCATTACCCCATAACGCCACAATAAAGCGGGCCTGTACGCCATATTTTTCAGCAACCTGTTCAAGTAAAACTTTGTTCTCTTGATATTGCGCTATCGCCATTTCGACCTTCCAATCAGGTAAACGACTGGATAAATATCGATCGAGGGTTAATTTAAACTCAGGCTGATTCTTATCCGCTTTGACCGAACGTTGATGAAATTTAACATCAGCAAACGCCATATCAATTAATGATTGGCTAAAGCCCTTTTGTGCCGCTTCAGATTTCAAGCTTTGTACATATTCATCAAAAGTCGGTTTAGCGTGAGCCACAGAACAGATTAATATAGCGGCTAAAGCTATTATTTTTTTCATAGTTAGGTATCCGTATGACTAGGGTTGTGTTGGTGCAGCAGATTTTCTTTTGGCGGCGGTAGTTGCAGATAAAATCCATTATCCACCAGTTCTTGCTTAACCTTTTCAGGGTCACTGATGGCTAATTTCCGACCTTCTTTTAGCACTAACATCATCACAAATATCGGCTGACCAAAAAAGCTCAGTAATGACTCTGGAACCGCAGAAAAATCATCGCGTTTAAGCACAAATAAATAGGTTTCTTCTTTCTTACTACTTTTATATACAGCACAAAGCATTTGGGTACTCTTTATCAGCCATTGATCAGGTTAACTCTATTTTAGCATTAACAACTTGCTCAATCTCATCCAATAGCAAGGTTCCTCTCCATCCAGACAGTAAATCGGGTAACAATTGTCTGGCTCGGGTTTCGTCTTGACTAAACCATAACCACTGTAACAGTTGGTTAATTTGCTTTTTAGACCCTAATACTTCTACCGGTATTTCCAGGCTGGTGGCCACATGCTGGCATCTTTCCCGCAAAGACTGTGCAATACCTTTATAGGCCGGGAAATCCACCAATCGTTCCACCTTGGGAGGGAAATCTTCGGCACTCATCTGATTAACTTGTTGAATGATCTCGATGATTTGTTCACCATTGCGACGAATTTCTTGTGGACTTAAGCCGACCACCGAATTTAACGCGGTTTTACTGGTCGGCAATTGCTTGGCAAGATTAAACAAATTAAGCTCTTTAACCACAAAATTAAGCGCCAGATTACGTTGTTTGGCTTGCTCCAAACGCCACTGTGCAAGCTTTTGCAACGCGGCTAACGAACGCCCGGATAATTGCCAACTATTTTTAATCGTCAGATAAGTTAAGGACAGGGGCAGTGCAGTTTGCTTTTTAATGGCTAACATGCGGATTTCTTCAAATACCCATCCCAATCGCTGTTTTTGTTCCACTTGTTGCTTTAGTTGCGGATAAAGCTGGTACAAATACAAAACATCATTGGCTGCATATTCGAGCTGTTTATCACTTAAAGGCCGGGCTAACCAATCCGTGCGAGACTCGCCCTTATCCACTTGCACTCCAAGCATAATCTCCACTAATTTGGCATACCCTAACATCGGCCCAATATTGGCAATACTGGCGGCGAACTGACTATCAAACACCGGTTCAGGCATCACATTTAATGCGGTCTGGAAGGTTTCTAAATCTTCCGAACAGGAATGCAAAATTTTGACAACGGCAGGATTGGTTAATAGTGCTGCCAAAGGGGTTAAATCGCTTACCGCAATAGGGTCGATCAGCACCAAACGTTCACCGTCATAGATTTGGATTAAACCAATTTGAGGATAAAGCGTACGTGTTCTAACAAACTCGGTATCAACCGCTATCGCATCCTTGCCTGATGCCTGTTGACAAAACAAGGCAACTTGAGCGTTATTATCTAAATATTCGTACAACATCCGTCCTTATCCGAATAAAAACCGGCCAAAGCCGGTTTTTTTAATCATTAAATTGGCAATCTCCGGGATTAGTCCCGCAACTCTCTACGCAGAATTTTACCTACGTTAGATTTCGGTAGCTCATCTCTGAACTCTACCACTTTCGGTACTTTATATCCGGTCAAATGTTGACGACAATGCGCAATTACCTGTTCTTCGGTTAAATCATGGCCTTTACGCACGACAAACAGTTTAACGATCTCACCGCTTGATTCATTGGGTATTCCCACCGCGGCCACCTCTAAAATATCCGGATGCATTGCTGCAACATCTTCAATTTCGTTGGGGAACACATTAAAGCCAGACACCAGAATCATATCTTTCTTACGATCGACGATATAGAAAAACCCTTTCTCGTCACAAGTGGCAATATCCCCGGTCGCAAGCCAACCATCATTGAGGATCTCGCGAGTCGCCTCTTCACGGTTTAAATAGCCCTTCATAACTTGCGGGCCTTTAACATACATCTCTCCGGGCTCGCCCATGGGGACTTCATTACCTTGTTCATCCAATAATTTAATATCAGTAGACGGTGCGGGCAGACCAATTGAGCCGTTATATTTTTTAACACTGGGAGGATTAACTGTAACTAATGGCGAACATTCAGTTAACCCGTAGCCTTCCAGCAATACATGGCCGGTTGTGGCTTCCCATTTTTCAGCCACACTGCGTTGCACCGCCATACCGCCACCTAAGGCAAATTTAAATTTGGAAAAATCTAGTTCTTTAAACCCTGGTGTATTCAATAACCCATTAAATAAAGTATTAACTCCGGTTATTGCGGTAAATGGATATTTGCCTAATTCTTTAACAAAACCACGCATATCCCGTGGGTTGGTGATCAACAAGTTTTGACAGCCAAACTTAACAAACACCAGGCAATTAGCGGTTAAAGCGAAGATATGATAAAGCGGCAGCGCGGTTACTACTAATTCTTGGCCTCGGGAAATAGTCGAGCCCAAAATACCGACTACTTGCTCCAAATTCGCCAGCAAATTGCGGTGTGTTAGCATGGCCCCTTTGGATACACCGGTAGTTCCCCCCGTATATTGCAAAAAGGCCACATCTTCACCAACCAACTCTGGACGGTGATAAGATAAATCTTTTCCCTGCGCTATTGCATCCACAAAACTGACGGAGTTAGCGAGTTGAAATGATGGCACCATTTTCTTCACATATTTAACTACCGCATTAACCACGGTACGTTTGATAAACGGCAGCATATCGCCTAATTGCGTGGTAAATACATGGGATACCGCCGTTTCATCAATGACATCCGCCAAGGTGTGAGCAAAGTTTTCAACGATGACGATACCCTTTACATTGGCATCAACGAGTTGATGTTTTAGCTCACGAGCGGTGTATAACGGATTAACGTTAACCACAACCATACCAGCACGCAGAATACCGAAAATGGCGACCGGGTTTTGCAGCAAATTGGGCATCATCACCGCAACCGCATCACCTTTATTTAGGCCGTTATTTTGCAAATAAGCGGCAAATTGACGACTCAACTGATCAAGCTGATTAAAGGTCATTGTTTGACCCATATTGATAAATGCAACTTTATCAGAAAACGCTTCTACGCTTTGCTCAAGAACATCAACTAAAGACGGAACACAATCAGGATCGATCTCGTGGGGCACTTCAGACGAATAGCTATCTAGCCAAATTTTTTCCACATGACCTCCAAGTTATAGGCATTATTATTATTGAGGAAATAGTGACAGAATGTGTCAGTTACGTAAATTTTGTAAGGATCTCGTTATATTAACCAACCACGGCAGAAAGATAAATGCTGTTAAAGGCAAAATTACCTATAACTGTCGTATTTTAGCGACAATATTGCTTATTTTTTATTAGTTTGTCATTACGACTGGAGAAATGTTTTTATTTTTTCCGCTACCGCAAATGGATGATCCATATGCAAATGATGCCCACCAGGACAGGTACTACTATGTAAATCTGCCACCCATTGTTGACGATGCTGAAAGTTAACCTTTAATTTTTCAAAGCCATTTTGCCCTAATATTAACAGCATCGGTACCTTAATCGCCTGCATAAACGCCTGGGCTTGTTCATCAGTCATTCGTAAAGACGATACGGTACGCAAACGACGATCGGTGCGCCAGCGTAACTCGCCAGAAGAATCATCCAGATTGCGGCTAACCAATAATCGAGCTGCATCTAACGACAAATCCCCAGCGACTTTTCGCGCTTGTACGGCTTGTCGGATTGTAGCTGGATGACGAGCCACTTTATGTTCTATTTCGATACGGCTGATGATTGAACGCTTTAATTGCTCGGGACTGGTTGTTGCAGCTTCAGTTAACGGTCCAAACGACTCCATCACAATTAACTTTGAAATCTGTTGTGGAAAACAACTGGCATACATCGATGCCACGATCCCGCCTAACGAATGACCGAGCAGTATCACTTCCGACCATTGATTAAGTTCAAACAACTGATGTAAATCTTGCACCCAATCCACTAAATGATAGTTAGCATCCGCACTGCGGTGTTGACTCAAACCGTGCCCCGCCATATCCAGCGCAATAACATGGTAATCAGCTAAAAAGGGAGCCAGAGGAATAAAGCTGGCAGCATTATCTAACCACCCATGTAATGCCACAATCAGCGGTTTAGATGAATCACCAAACGCCAATGCCGACAGAGTTATATTAGGGAGTTTAAAGCTTACTTCTTGCATTTAGTCACTTCTGTTATTGGGGTCTGTTTATCTTTATATTTCATCACTGGTATGGTTTATTCTTTATCAGACATCAAAAAGCGGCAAAATCTTGCCGCTTTTTAACTAGGGCTATGTTTTATCACAAGCAGAAAAGCCAAACGATGCCAGATAGGTCAACGACTTACTCGCGTACTCGCCGATCAGCATGATGCTGGCTCGACCCTAAACCTTTAGGCGGATCGATTCTTGGATTCGTATTGGTTCTTACACGGGTGGGTTGAGGCCCCATACCTGATACAGCGGGTTTATCATTATCACGAATGATCACACGCTGATGGACTGGCCACATGCTGCGATACCCCCAGCCATACCAACCACCCCAATAAGAACCAGGCCACATGGACATTGACACACTAGTCACATCCACCTGACTTCTTACATCCCACATATAATAGCTGCTGGCATGCAACGCAGGATAAGTATAAGGATGTTCACCCACTAAACCGGATTCAGTCCCACGCACCTGTCCCACAAACGTAATACTACGACCGGTTTGATAAATCATTGGATCTAAAAAGCTGTCCACATAAACGCGAAAACGTCCCATACTTTGATCAGACGGTGCCGGACGGCCATTACTTTTCAGTTCATGCCCGACAATTTCAACTACCGTGCTATCCGCTTTATTTTCAACATTAGCAATCACACCACCCCAACGGGCATTTTGACCTACATTGCCTTGAGGATTAGCCATCACTTGCGGATAAGTCACTAATTGTTGGCCCTCAGCGACTTTCAAGCTGTCAGGTACACTGGCACAAGAGGCCAATATCATTACCGCGAATAAAAGGGTTATTTTTTTATACATATATTCCTCACAGTAAGCTGCTAAATCTATTTCATTATGCTCAGTATGCACAGGCTGAACTGAACAATAACTGAATTAAAACCATGGCTACAGTAAAAAATCCGTATGAAGGATTAAAAAGAATGGAGTCAAACGTAGGTATCAACACCTAATGATTGGTGAATATCGCTGCGCTGACCGTCACGCTGCAAACTTTGATAGGCACTTATTGCCTGACGAGCTCTGGGTTCAGGTTGATCATACACGGCTTTTTGCTGTCGATATTTATCGGCTTCTTCAAATGCTTGTGCATTTCCTTGGCGCACTACAACTTGACTGGCCGGTAACTGGGTAACTTTTTGCTGCTCTTGCTGCTGGCGTGACTGAGCCTCCCGCTGCGGTTCACGAACCGGGGGATTAACAGCTAACGCATTCTGAGAAGCGACTAAAGAAGATTCAATTTCCACTTAAGCAAAATTCCAGTATTCATACATCGGTTGGATAACAATAAATATCCTAGTCGATCGTTATAATGCAATCAAATCACAAATTAGGCAAGAATCATTCCTTTTTAGACCTATTCCCGGCCCGGTAACTTTTTCCAGGTCACCTTATCTCGTAGGTACACCGGCTGAATTTGTTCGACGGATTGCGTCTCGCCCTGTGCAATGGCCTGTTCTGCCAGTTTTAGCATATAACGCGCATTGGGATACAAAATATCCGTATAAGGTGTTACCGCTGCCCCTTCATTTAAGGTTGAATAAGCTTGCCAGCCTGTTCCGGTGCCCATCAAACTCATTTGTTGAGTCACTAAGGGTTGAATAATTTGTTGATGTGCCAACTCTGGCGCTAACACCTGTTCATCACCCATAAGTTGCATGGTATTTTGTTGTAACTGATAGTGACCAATATACACCTCATCCATTCTGGCATCGGTAGCGGCAATCACATTTTGCACGTCATAAAGCTGGTAAGCCTGTTGCGCCATGGCGGCCAAAGTCGAAATTGCCACCACCGGTAAATCTGTTCCTAATGCCAAGCCCTGAATCATACCGGTCGCAATCCGCACGCCGGTAAAACTGCCCGGACCACGGCCAAAACCAAGATAATCCAGCTGTGCCAGTTTAATATTGGCTTCCATCAACACTTCATCCACCATTGGCAACAAACGCTGGCTATGTTGCTGCGGGCAAATTTCAAAACGGTGAAATTGTTGCTCACCCAATTGCAATGCCACAGAGCAGGCTTCGGTGGAGGTATCAATAATCAAAATATTCATGGGCTATTTTTCCTGCTGATGGATTTGTTCTAAAAATGACAACGCGTTAGACAATGTTCGGGTACGTTGCATATCGGGTAAGCTGGCTAAAAATATTTTACCGTAATCTCGGGTCACCAGTCGATTATCACAGATCACCAGCACACCTTTATCACTGGCATCCCGGATTAACCGCCCTGCTCCCTGCTTTAAGGCAATAACGGCCTGAGGGATTTGGATTTGACCAAAAGGATTACCACCACTTTTTCGGCAATCTTCCATCCTTGCCTGTAGCAACGGATCATCCGGCGATGCAAAAGGCAGTTTATCGATTAATACACAGGTTAAATCATCCCCGCGCACATCAACCCCCTCCCAAAACGCTCCGGTACCTAACAAAACTGCATTTTCGCTTTGCACATAAGTGTCTAACAATGCCCGCTTACTGGTACTCCCCTGAACCAGAATAGGATTATCGATTTTGTCTTCCAGCAACGCCGCAATTTGGCGCAACATGGCGTGGCTGGTAAACAGCAAGAAACAGCGACCCCGACTGGCGTTAATCAGCTTAATGGCGATTTCCAGTAACACATTTTTCATATCTCGGGAACTAGGTTCCGGCAAAAAGCGGGGGACACATAACATGGCTTGCTGCGGATAATCGAAAGGACTGCCTAGCGATAACGTATCGGCTCCATTTAACCCCATTTGGCGGGTAAAATGACTAAATCCCCCATCCACCATCAAGGTGGCAGAAGTAAATACCCAACCCCGTTTGGGTTCGGCAATAAAATCGGCAAACTTCTGCGCAATACTCAAAGGGGTAAGGTGCAAGGTAATATGCCGAGGGGTGGTTTCATACCATAAACTGACGCCCTGTTGTTGGACATCGTTCACCACTTTTAAATTGGAGCGAACTTTAATACAGCGTTCAAAAATCGTATCCAGATCTTTGTCACGACCTAAATGTAGTTTCAACACCGCATAGAATTGTTCCAGCGTATCAGACAACCGGCTCATCTGGGTGCTAATTTCAGGCCGATTAAGTTGTTCGCGCCAATTGCCTTTTTGTGGTTGTTCCGGATAAAAAATCCGCAAGTCGGCACTGACCATTTTCAATTTATCCGCCATCTTGGATAACTGTTCAGCATCTTTAAGACTGGTGCGATAAACAATATCGGTATCACGACACATATCGGCAATTTGCCGGGTGGAAACGGATTCGCCAAAATACTGACTGGCAATATCCGGGATTTGATGCGCCTCATCAAACACAATTAAATCGGCTTCCGGAATCAGCTCGCCAAAACCGGTATCTTTAAGTGCCATATCGGCAAAGAACAAATGGTGGTTCACCACCACCAAATCCGCCGCCAACGCTTTGGCTCGCGCCTTGATCATGTAACAGTCTTCATAATCAGGGCAATCTTTACCTAAACAGTTGTCGATGGTCGACGTTACAAAAGGCAATACCCGAGCATCTTCCGGAATGGTTTTTAATTCACCAATATCACCACTTTTAGTACTGTTAGCCCACTGACGAACTTGGGTCAGCTCAGCCAGCGTGTTTTTTTCTAATAACGTGGTGCTACTACTATGCTGCTGCAAACGATGCAAACACAGATAATTGGAACGGCCTTTTAACAGTGCCACTTGTTTGTTGGAATCCAGCGCCTGTTTCACCAAGGGTAAATCACGATGAAACAACTGTTCTTGCAAGTTTTTGGTGCCGGTAGAAATAATGGCTTTTTTATCGCTGAGCAAAGCCGGTACCAAATAGGCAAAGGTCTTACCGGTACCGGTTCCCGCTTCAACCACTAGTGCGGTGCGGGTAGAAATCGCCCGTCCCACGGCCACTGCCATATCAGTTTGCGCCTGACGAGGGATAAACCCATCGATGGCTTCGGATAAATAACCTTGTTTGGCAAATGCTTGTTTAATTGTTGGCATGAATAACGTCAAAGAATGGATTGACAGTAAACATCAATAACATAGCGGACAATAAGGATTGTTTTAACACAATAACGGCTTACCCATTTTAAGCAGGCCAGTGTACCCGCATTTAATAAAACTGCCGTTTATACAAGATATTGAACCAGACAGCCAGTGATAGTGACATTGTTACTGTTTGAAGTTGAAAAATGCCACTGTACATCGAACATTTTATAGATTTGGACGTATTTTAATATAAAAGTCATAGTTGATGGAGTAGCATTCTGCTCAAAATTAACATTAATCCTGAATGTCAGGTGAGTGGTTAACCAAGTTGATGATGCCCAGAATAACGATATTTCCTCTGAATTTAAGCGCACTAGCGCGGCTTTTTTTACTCACATTAAGTATCTGGTCCAGCGCCGCACAAGCTAACCATACTGACAATACTGTCATTTTGTTTTCCCTTGATGGTTTTCGTTACGATTATCTGGATAAATATTCCGCACCTAACTTAAACAAACTCGCCGCTGACGGTGTACGCGCCACCAAAATGCGCCCCAGTTATCCTTCGGTGACCTTTCCCAATCATATAAGTATTGTTACCGGCAAATACCCGGAACATCATGGTTTGGTACATAACAGCTTTTACGACAAACCATTAGATGACGTGTACAAAATGGGTAAGGCGGCCCAACAACCGGCGTGGTTACAAGCCACACCGTTGTGGGTGCTAGCCGAACAGCAAGGCGTTACCACAGCGACCTATTTCTGGCCAGAATCCGATGCCAAACTCGACGGCACCTTGCCTAGCTATTATTTTCATTACAATAAAGCCACACCTTATCAACAACGCATCGATAAAATTATTGAATGGCTAAAACTGCCTAAAGATAAACGTCCATCCTTTATCGCCAGCTATTTTTCAGCCGTTGATACCGCCGGGCATAAATATGGTCCCGATTCGGCAGAGGTCGCTGAAGCGGTCACCATGGTCGATAGCTATATTGGTCAACTAAAGCAGCGGATTGATCAGGAAATCGATTTTCCGGTAGATTTGATTGTGGTCTCCGACCACGGTATGCAAAACATCGACGCCAAACAGCAAATTCTGTGGGCCGACTGGCAAGGACTGGAGAACTTCAGGGTGGTCGATGGCAGTACCCAATTTATGCTATATGCCAAACCCGGTACCACTGAAAGCCAAATACAATCCCTTGCCAAACAACTCAAGCAAGATAGCCAAGGTCGATATCACACCTATTTAAAAGGCCACTTCCCAGAGCGCTTGCATTACAACGATAATGCACGGATTGCCGATATTGTCTTAGAGCCCATCCCCCCTGCATTTTTCCCCCATCACGGAAAAGCCGTTAAATTTGCCGGTGGCGCTCATGGGTTTAACCCTTATACCGTGCCAGATATGGGCGCAATCTTCATCGCCAATGGCCCTCATTTTAAATCCGGCCTGGTCATTGATGAATTTGAAAACGTCAATGTGTTTCCGGCCATTATGGATATTCTCAACTTAACCAGCCCAGACGATATTGACGGTAAGTTAAGCGTACTAAAACCGGCGATGCGTTAGGGGATTAGCGACGAGTATCGAGCTTAGGGCTACGAGCTAAAACACCTCGTTGCCCTGAACCCTTTATGTATTTGTCCAAGCCGCGTTGTGTGCGGCGATATTGGGCTTGTCAGGTTTCATTATTGACAGCTTCTTCTAGCGCTTTCTTATTTAAATATGGGCTGATGGTCTTCAGTGTTGAAACACTAAACTTCATCATGAGAGTACTTCCAAAAAAGAAACTCCCAATTGTAAGTGGCAATAAACCAAATAAAGATATATCTCCTTTGGTTATCAATTCATACGCAGGATAGCAAAGTATTAAGGCGCTGAGAGAAAAGAAAATATCCACCTGCTTTTTCATCTCAAAAGTAAAGTCATCAGGACAATTTGCCAACCTCAAAAAACTAGTGAGTACTTTTATTGTTTTATCCTTTTTCATAAATCTCCATTTGAAACATAACGCTTTGCTAATGGGAAAATACTGCGCATTGGCCGGAACGGCCAGCAGTAATTTTCCTAGTGAGTATATGAACGAAATTAAGCAACTTGTTATGCATACTCATTGCTGATGT
Organism: Neptunicella sp.; assembly: GCF_048268085.1. Classification (NCBI taxonomy): domain Bacteria; kingdom Pseudomonadati; phylum Pseudomonadota; class Gammaproteobacteria; order Alteromonadales; family Alteromonadaceae; genus Neptunicella; species Neptunicella sp. The sequence continues at coordinate 142,405 of NZ_JBLWWF010000006.1, forward strand.
TCGACAAATATGCCAGATATTTTTTGGCCTTTTATTTTATTGCACCACCATTTATATATTGGATAGCCCAAAACAGCATATATAACGCTGCTAATGAGACCATATAATGGTGTGGCAATAATACTTAAGAACCCAACAAAATTAGTATCAGAAAACATAGCGATAATTAGCATTATTAGTCCAACAACAACGCCACCCCCGCACCCTATAGTTGCAGACACTTTAATAAGTGATTTTAGATCCAATTGACTAAGGTATGATTGATTCAATTACTTTTCCTTGTATGTATAACAACTTAATAGAAGGAATTAATCCCGTATTCGTGCCGGGTGAAGTTCCTTCTTTGCTGATTTATTTTTCTGACAATACGCTGCATATTCAGGTAAATCAATCTGTTAGCTATGAATGATTGATGAGTCAAAAAAACAAACAAGGCTTTTCACTCGCAAGTTCTGGATACCCGCCTTCGCGGGTATGACGCGGTGTAATGATGGTGAATTATCCCTTCGACTACTCATACTCAGGACGAACGGTTTTGGTTTTACTTGCCCTTTGCAGTAAGCAAAAACCTTGTTCAGATTAGCATAACGATATTCGAGCCATGGATGGCGACAAAGCGTTAACTGAAGGGATGTGGATTTAACGCGTTATCGGTATGCCTGAATAAGTTTTTTTGTGTTTTTACTGCAAGGGTGACGGGGGATTCCAAAGGGGAATCGTCATTTATTCCCCTTTGGCTGTCGTCGCCAGCGCGACGCCCAAATTAAACTTTTATTACTCCGCTGATTTGCACAGCAATAGATGCATTTTATAGGTTTGTAACACTATGGATTCCGGCTCAAAACACTGCCGGAATGACCGGTTAGTGCCGTGTTGGCGAAGCCAATAAAACTAAGCCTCTGCACTAGCTTTCAAACTCACGACTATCGATTTATACGCCGGTGTATTACTTTTATCAGCGACGCTGGCCAGCGGAATTAAATTATTGGTTTCCGGATAATAACTGGCCACATTGCCACGGGGAATGGCGTAGCTGACCAGCCGATAACCGCTTTCCGTTTTGGTTTGTCCTTGCCAATGACTGGTAATATCCACCGACTGGCCATCTACAAACCCTAAATCCGCAATATCCTGGGGATTAATAAATACCACCCGCCGGGTGCCGCTAATGCCACGATAACGATCATTATCGGTGTAAATGGTGGTATTAAACTGATCATGACTGCGAATACTCATCATCAACAAACATCCCTGTGGTACCTCAACAGGCTCAATGGGATGAACGATAAAATTGGCCTTCTGATTGTCGGTATTAAACTGACGAGCGTCCCGTACAGCATTAGGTAAAGGAAATTCGCCTAAACTATCAATACGCTGATTAAAATCCTCAAAACCGGGGATCACCTTGCCAATATGATGACGAATACGGGAATAATCATCCGCCAGTTCGCCCCAGTTGATTTGACTTTCAGGCAAGCTGGCTCTGGCCATTTCGGCCACTATACGCACTTCACTTAGTAAGGCAGAAGATGCCGGTGGAATCTTGCCGTGGGAGGTTTGTATCACGCCCATGGAGTTTTCCACCGTGACAAACTGCACGCCTGTGGGTTGTTGATCCAGTTCGGTACGCCCCAAAGCGGGTAACAACAACGCGGTTTTACCCGTATATAAATGGGAGCGATTTAATTTGGTCGAGATTTGCACCGTGAGCTCACAATTAGCCAGGCCTTGTTCAGTTAAATCATGATCCGGCATGGCACGATAATAATTACCGCCCAAGGCTATAAAGACTTTAATTCTAGCGGCTAACATGCCATGCACCGTTTCAATCGCGTCCGTACCATGATGAGCTGGTGGGGTAAAATGAAATTCCTGTTCGATGGCATCCAATAGTCGCTGCGGTGGTTTTTCCCAAATGCCCATGGTGCGATCACCTTGCACATTGCTATGGCCCCGCACTGGACACACACCGGCTCCCGGTTTGCCCAAATTACCCTGTAGCATTAAAAAATTAGTGATTAACTGAATGTTGGCTACCGCATTTTTATGTTGGGTCATGCCCATCGCCCAGCACACGATCGTTTTTTTCGACTGGCAAACAATGTCCACAGCCTGTTCGATTAACCTGCGACTGACACCGCTATGCTGTTCAATAGTCTGCCAGTCGGTGTGTTGTATATCCTGTTTAAACAGCTCAAACCCATGGCAATATTGCTGAATAAAATCGTGGTCCAATACTTTTTCTGCGTGTTTAGTTACTAGCTTGTCACGTTCAAACAGTCCTTTGCATAAGCCTTTTAGCAGTGCCACATCACCGTTAATTTTTACCGGCAGATGCAGATCCCGCAATGCCGTACCGCTGCCCAATACGCCCGACACTTCCTGCGGATTTTTAAACCGCTTCAGGCCGGTTTCATCCAGCGGATTAATGCTAATTATCTTGGCGCCCTGACGTTTGGCTGCCTGTAAACTGGATAACATGCGGGGATGATTAGATCCGGGGTTTTGACCAAACACCAATATTGCCTTGGCCTGTTCCAAATCTTCCAGACTCACCGTCCCTTTGCCCAGACCGATGGTTTCACCCAATCCTACCCCACTGGATTCGTGACACATATTGGAGCAATCCGGTAAGTTGTTAGTACCGAATTGGCGCACAAACAGCTGGTATAAAAAGGCCGCTTCATTGCTGGTGCGACCGGAGGTATAAAATGCCGCCTGATCAGGAGAATCTAATGACTGTAGCTGTTTACCGATTAACTCAAAGGCCGCTGACCAACTAATTGGCCGATAATGGCTAGCCCCTGCGGGTAAAAACATCGGCTCCACTAATCGGCCTTGATCATTTAGCCAACGATCCGGTTGTTGTTTGAGTTGCTCAATGGAATAGTGAGCAAAAAAAGCGTTATCAACCTTTTTACTCGTGGCTTCGTCGGCAATGGCTTTAGCGCCATTTTCACAAAACTCGAAGGTGGCGCGCTGATAGAGTGGATCCGGCCATGCGCAACCGGGGCAATCAAACCCTTCAATCTGATTGGCTTTCAATAACAGTCCTGCCCCTTTTAAGGGGCCTACTTTGGTGGCAGCATTTCGATAGGCACTAAGCACCGCAGGCACACCCGCTGCCCATTCTTTGGGAGCAGAAATATGAATAATTTGCTCACTATTTGGCTTGCTTGTTTTAGTTGTCATGACAATACCCGTTGCTGACCACAGTACAAATTAAAGCCATCACCGCTGACAAAACCAATCAATGTCATATCCATCTCCTGTGCCACCTGCACGGCTAAACTGGAGGGCGCACCAATAGCCACTACCATTTGAATATGCAACATTGCGGCTTTTTGCATTAACTCAAAACTGGCACGGCCACTCAGTAATACGCCAAATCCGTCTGATGGTTGTAATAACTGCGCGGCGTGACGACCTAGTAATTTATCCATTGCGTTATGCCGACCAATATCTTCGGCGATGTCGACTATTGTTCCGTTGTGATCAAATAATCCCATTGCATGACTGGCACCCGTTTGATTAAACAAAGCTTGCTGTTGATTAAGTTGCCGAGGCAATTGCAAGACCTGCTGCGCAGTCAAACTTAAGGCACTTTGCTGGGGCGCATCACAGCGTTGTAAGTAAAGCCGTTCAATACGCTGTTGCCCGCACACACCACAAGCCGAATTTGCATCGACCTGTCGTGACAATGCATCGATTTGAAGATGCACATCCGGTTTTACTGTTACAATCAGCATATTAGAATTGGGGTTACGCTGACGGTGCGCCATTTTGATATGTTCAATTTGGTCAACGGATTGAATAACGCCACAGCTTAATAATAGTCCAACCGCCAGATGTTCATCATCATCTGCGGTTCGCATGGTACTGGCAAAGACATCAGTTCGGTATCGGCCCTGTTGCACAGAACGCAAGTGGATTTGTAACGGTTCTTCACACACCACAATATCCTGTTGGGAATCGAATTGACCGTGACTGTAGCGGCTAATAGCGGTGGTAATATAGGTACTCATAGGCGTCCGTTACATCCAGTCTCGTGGATCGGACTCCGCCAAATAAAGCGCCCGATTGGTTAACTGATAAACACTATCAATCGGTACATAAGGCAATGATAACGCGCCTGAAGCAATAATAATCTGTACGTTTGCTACCCCCAAACGACGCTGCCCACGCGATTGACTGAAGCTGATTTTCTGGACTTTATATAAAGGGAAAAGCGTGATTTTTTGACCAATAAAACCGCTACGCACCGCAGCATAGTCCTGATCGAACCATAAACCATAGCGACGATAATTCAGGTAAATAATCAGCAATAGTGGCGCAAGTAACACTAAACCAAACCATATTACAGGAGCAAACCAGCCCCCAATCCCACACAGTAAACCAATAGGCAGCAGCCAAAAATAACCAAATACACGTCGCACATAGGCTGAGTGAATGGGCGTAAAGGCCTGGTTGCCACCATGGGTAGCAAAAACGCGCTGACTAATGGCTTGCCATTTATCGGGCGGCAACAACGGGATCATAATGTCTTTGCTGGCTGCCATACTGAAGTTAGCCGTGCCAAACTGTTTAAAACTTAGAGAAACACGGTTGAGTAATCGGGCGATCATATTTTGCGAGATTTGAATCGATTGGACTTTATGTTTTGCGACCGATATTTGCTGGCGTTCCAATAAACCGGCAAAACGAGTCAATTTGCTCTGATCATCAAATAAACGAAAATTATAATAACGCAGCAAGGCTGCCAGCACCGAAAACCCAATCACCACAGCCACAACCAATATCAGTAACACAATCGCCGCCACGGCTTTACCGTTTTGCAGTTCGATCCCCATGAACGTCAATATATGTTCTATTTCGGGGATCACATAACGCTTGGTTAGCTCACCAATATCATCGATAAAGGGCATAAACGCTGCCAGCAATACCAGTACCGTCATATTGGTTAAACCGTATTTAGCAGCCTCTTTATTATCTAGTTGCAAAACCAGTTCACCACTGTCATGGATGGCTGTTTCCGTCTGGTTTTCCACATCCTGTGATGACCGGCTGTTGTCATGTTGCTGACGATGATAATTAAACACTGCCTGACGCACTTGAGTGGCAAAATCACCACTGACACCGGGTAAATTCACCTCGGCTTTACTGGAACCGGCCGAATCAAAAATACAGTTAACTAATTTAAACGGACTGAAATAAAAGGGAATGGCGATATTGACGTTTTGCACTCGGGAGAAATTCAGGTTCAAACGCTGTTTTTTAAACACGCCCTGATCCACTAAAATCTCGTTGTCCTGAATACGAAATTTGTAGTTCCACCAATACAACGCGGCAAACAATACAATCAACAACAGCAGCACCGGCAAGGTAATACTCAACCAGAACAATTTATTGTCCACCGACGCAATAAATACCGCTAAGCCAGGCAATGCAGTTTGCAACCCCTCTTTTATAAAGCGCAGGGTGAATTTAACCATAAAATAGGCAATGGCGACGGGTGATAGCCGTGTCCAAGCTTGTGCTGTATTGGCCGCACGAGACACCGTTTTTTCAGATGTCATCATTATCGTGCTTATCCTCAACCTGGTCAGCAAGGTCTAAACCGGCTTTTTGCAATACTTTGTACTTAATTTGCTCAGCCCGCTGCACTTCAAGACCAGACACTTTTAAGTCCGCCCCAGCGCCACCAGCGGTATAAAATTTTAAGCTGGCCAAACCTAATTTTCGTTCAATTGGACTGCGATGCGTTTCCAGATGTTGAATACGATTAAACGGTACAATTGTCACCGAACGCCAGAACATGCCTTTTTTAAATAAAATATCCTGCTCACGCAAACGCACACCTTTGTATTTATGGCTGGCAAACGTATGCCAGTAGCTGAACGCCATCACTAATACAACCAACAGCAACCCTAGCTTAACCAATAAAGTAAATGGGATATTCGCCACCACCAATAAAATAGCGACACCGGCCAATAAAATGCTGTTGAAAATAGTCGCGCTCCAGAATGACTCCCAAGGCGCGTTATCGGCTAGCGGTTCGTAGGTTTGTTGTTCGACTTGGGGAAGCTCGTCACTGGCGATAGGTTGATTGGAAAATGTTGGCACCGTTAAATCCACTTACGTCATTGAATGGAGTTAACTTACCACCTCACCGCTTGTTTAGAAATATGGCTGATGCATAAAGCGGCGCGTGCTAATAAAGTTCACCGTGAAGAAACGGAGCCATCGCCAGTATTAATGCCTGATGATAAGCGCTTTCCCGGCTAGCATGACCGTTGGTGAATAGGCCAATGGCACCACCTTTTTGCTTAATATTGTGGGTATTAAATAGCTTGTCGATAAGGGGGCCTAATTCCTCTCCTTTTAACAACGCCTGATAAATGGAATGAGGTAAAGGTAAGTTGGCGCTACGACCAATGGATTGTCGTTTACCATCATTAATCACCACGTACGCAAAAGTGGCGGCTCCGTATTCAAACTGGTCAACACCACCTTCAATCGCCACATAATAATCAGCGTCTTGCTGAGCCTGACAATACTCCACCCGATTTTTAGCACCTAATAGGGTTTCAGCGGCACTCATAGGTTGATCAGCAACCGCCGAAGGCGCGCTTATCCCCACACATTCAATGGATGATGACTCAAGTACCGCACTTAATGCTCTGCGCACGGCATTAACTTTAACCGGATTGGTAGACCCGACAATCACCTTAATTTTGCTTTCTTGCATGTTAACCACCAATAAATTCTGACCAGGACAGTAACGCTTGTTTAAAGTCGGCTAAACCACAACCTGCCTGATGCTCCTGATCGTAATATTCTGTACCTTCGGGCAATTCACTTTGCTCACCAACCAGCAAATCCTTACTGATAACATCCACTTCATCTTGACTTAAATTAAGCACAAACTCCTGTCCAACCAAGCGATACTCATCGATTTGACGCTGTTCCAATTGAGCAATGATTAATAACAAATGCTGGGCGCTTGAATGGGTAGCCAACTCATCACTGAACCAGCGGCCAAAAGCTTCTGCGCCCATTGAAAAGTGCGCAACAGGTTTAGCATTGTCATTACGGGTAAATTGATATTCCATTGATGAGGGTAACTTAGTTAAAAAGCTGAAACGAAGCGCGAATTGCGCCATAAACAGTATCGGTTTACAAGTAACATTCGCATGTTGTCAGCCTATGCAAATCAGAAACAGACGCTCCCTTAAAGCGGACAAATAATGTAATGGGTAACCGTCTGCAACGCCCGTAAATTCTGCGTAAAAACGGATAATACTAACCTGAAGCGCGGAAAATTATCTGCTTTATATCGATAAAACAACGATTAATTACGCTCAAATGCCGCTGCTTGAAAACAAAATATCTTAAGATAACAGCACTCGCAGAAAAACGTTTCTGCTCTTGCCGTTCCTTGTTGTTAAAACGGAACCGTCTTTTTCTGGTAGCTAAAAACGCTGCCCTTATCCAAAGGAGCATTTAATGCGAAAAACTGTCTTCGCCATTGCTGCACTCAGTACCATGATGACAATGGCTCAATCTGCCCAGGCTGATATTCCCGAGCCGCAAGATAAAGCCTATCACGGCACAATTAAGCTTAACGTTGATGCCACAGATCTAACCCATCGAGTTTTCCGTGTGCAGGAAACCGTTCCGGTTCAAGCCGGTCCGATGACCTTATTATATCCAGCCTGGATCCCGGGACACCATTCTCCAACTGGCCCCATCGATAAACTGGCAGGTCTGAAAATTACCGCCAACGGCAAAGTGATTGAGTGGGAACGGGATCAAGGCAACGTTTACGCCTTTAATATCAATATTCCTAAAGGCGTCAAAAAAATTGATGTCAGTTTCGAATATTTATCTGCGCAAAACTCCGATCAAGGCCGAGTGGTTATGACACCGGAAATGCTCAATTTACAATGGGATACCGTGGCCTTGTACCCAGCCGGCTATTACACTCGTCAGATTCAGGTTGAACCTAGTGTGACCTTGCCTAAAAACTGGAAATTTGCCACTGCACTTGAACAGGACGGCCATAAAGGTAATACCTATAAGTTTGATGATATTGATTTTGAAAACTTGGTTGACTCCCCCATGTTTGCCGGTATCCACTACAAGAAAGTCGATTTAGATCCCGGTGCTGACACCCCTGTATTCCTGAATATATTTGCCGACCGGGAAAAAGATCTGGAAATCAGTGACGAAGGCTTACAAGCTCACCGAAACCTAATCCAACAAGCTTACAAAGTGTATGGCGCTCACCACTATGATCACTATGATTTCCTGCTTGCGTTGACCGACAAGTTAGGCGGCATTGGCATGGAACATCACCGTTCCAGTGAAAACAGTGGCAAGGAAAATTATTTTTCCGAGTGGGATAAGTCTTGGTTAGGCCGTGACTTACTCGCCCACGAGTTTAACCATTCCTGGGATGGTAAGTACCGCCGCCCCGCTGGTATCTGGACGCCTACCTACAATCAGGTCAAACGTGATCATGGTTTGTGGGTTTATGAAGGTCAAACCCAGTACTGGGGCAACGTGTTTGCGGCCCGTGCAGGTTTGATTGATCAGGACAAAACCATGGATATGATGGCCAGCCTGGCTGCAACCTATGATCGTGGTCGTCCCGGTATGCAATGGCGTAATATTTTAGATACGACTAATGATCCAACCATCGCTCAACGTTCCCCATTGCCTTATCGTAACTACCAGATGAGTGAAGACTATTATCGTGGTGGTCAACTTATTTGGTTAGCGGTGGATGCAAAAATCCGTGACCTTTCGGGCAATAAAAAGAGCTTGGATAACTTTGCCAAAGCTTTCTTCGGGATCAATCCGGGTGACTGGAAAGTGAATACCTATGAGTTTGAAGATGTGGTCAACACGCTTAATCAGGTGCAAGCATACGATTGGACAACATTTTTAACTAGTCGCCTGAAAGGCCATGTTAATTTGTCAGATTCAATGGCCGATCAAGGTTGGAAGCTAATTTATAATGATCAAGCCTCTGATGCAGTCAAAGCCATTGAAGGACGCTACAAAAGTACCGATCTATTGTATTCGTTAGGCTTTATGGTTTCCAATAAGGGAACACTTAGAGATGTTATCTGGGACAGCCCTGCCTTTAATGCAGGATTAGCACCGAGCATGACCATTCTCGCCGTTAACGGAATTGAGTTTGATGGTGAAACAATTAAAGATGCCGTGACTGCCGCTAAAGACAGTAAAGCACCTATTGAATTATTGGTGAAAAACTTCAACCAATATCACACCATAAAAATTGATTATCATGGTGGTCTACAGTACCCACATCTGGTACGGATTAAAGATAAGCCAGATTACCTGACTCAGGTATTAGCGACACGCAAGTAGTTTTAGTAGGGTAAACCTCCCTTAGTATTGCTAATCAATTAAAAGCCAAACATGATGTTTGGCTTTTTTATATCCTTTTTATAAAAACATGCCGCCAGAGACTTCAATGCGCTGTGCCGTAATCCACTGATTATCGCCACTCAATAATGAGGCAAGCAGAAGCGAGTTCAGGTTTTTATGGACTGGCTAACCTTGCTGATTAAAGATTACATACAAGGTTAGCCAATAGTACGCTAACTGTGTCCTTCCGCTTGCGCCAGACGCACTTCCAAAAATAATCGGCTTAGCAGCAAATTATTGGAATGGTCCTGTAATGCCTTGGCAAAGTCGGCAATTTTGTGATTCACCTTTTCGACCGGCTCTTCTTTAACATTAAGCGATAACGAATATTCAAATTGATGTTCTTCCAATGCGCCTTTCATGCGATCAACGACCACTTCGGTCAATTTATCTGAAGCATTGGATTGATTAAGTAATGAACGAACTGTGTTTTCGATGGAAATCCAGTCTCTGACTGATTTGGTAGGAAATTCAATAATGTTACTCATAATTTTCACGTCCTTACATTAGTTGGATCTACGAAAAAGCGAGTGATATGGGCTAACGCCCCCGATTTTTAACACCTCATACTTATTAAATTTATCTATTTCTCACTGTCAATTGAGTAAACAACAGGACAGCATTGCTCTGTTATACAGGAGATTCCCTGGTAAAAGCCAGTATTCAACATAAATTTTCTTAATTTAACTAACTGGCGATAATTGACCACTAGACGAAAAATCATTGTCGTTCTTTGCCTGTAGCTAGTGACTTTAACAACCCAATACACCGCTTAATTGATTACCTGCCCAAGTTTTGCAACATACTGATTTAAATTGGAATCGAACTTATTTAATGCGCTAATAGGCACAAAACGCAGTCTCTATCAGATTAACTTTACATCCCTAAAAGCTGGTTAAACTTGTCCCTCAACATGTCTCGAAGTATCAGTACTGCGGGGGTAATTTGTGTACGGCCAGGACTCATTAAATTCAACTCAATACTGGGAGAATGATAATCAGGTAACACCCTAACCAGTCTTCCAGCTCTGAGGTCTTCACTTAAATCCAAGCGGGATTTAAACGCAATACCTTTACCTGCAAGTGCCCAGCGGCGCACTACATCACCATCATTAGCACAACGATTACTCTGGACTTTAATTTTAACTCTGTCTTTATGCTCGGACAGTAATTCCCAGCGATCATTAATACGGTTGTTAAGTTGAAACACCAAACAATTGTGTTGTAACAGATCTTCCGGCTTTTTTGGCACACCAAAGGTCGTTAAATAACTTGGCGATGCACACAATATTCGATCAATAGTTGCGAGTTTAAAAGCCACCATTGAAGAATCATGCTGGTTACCATAGCGAATGGCTAAATCCACTCTATCCAAATAAAAATCGGCAATCGAGTCGCCCAGCAACAAACTAATAGATAACTCAGGGTGGCGATCCATAATCTCATCCATCCAACCTAATAGTAAGTTACGCCCCAGATCCGAGGGAGCCGATACTCTTAATTCACCGGCAATTTCCCCTTTTATTGCATGGATAGCTGCTCTACCCGCTTCCAGATTAGCTAATGCTTCGCGACAATAAACTAAAAATCGTTCCCCTTCAGTTGTGAGCCTAAGTTGTCTGGTAGAACGAATAAACAATTGAATTTGAAGTTGCTTCTCTAACCGTTTAAGGGCTGCACTGGCCGCCGCAGAGGTCATATCTAGTTGCTCGGCAGCCCGGGATATACTGCCGTTGTCAGCAGTGTGCACAAAAAGAACAAGATCGTTTGTATTCATTATCAAATATTTTTTGATTATGTTTCGCTTATTATCCTGTTTATAGCATGATTATATTCGTCAATAATAGTCCTACTGAATTTTACAACCTAACTAACCGTGTTACGTCACAGATAAAATCAAACAAACAGGATTAAATATGAAAGCAATTGGTTATTTACAGCCTCAATCCATTGAACAGCAAGATTCGCTAATGGACATTGAATTGGCCACACCAAAAGTTACCGGATCCGATTTACTCGTTAAAGTACAGGCCATATCAGTTAACCCAGTGGATACGAAAGTGCGTTCTTCAGCAACCCCCAATGAGGGCGAACATAAAATCCTCGGTTGGGATGCGGTAGGTGAAGTGGTTGCCGTTGGCGAACAGGTTAGTCTTTTCAAGGTGGGAGATAAGGTCTGGTATGCTGGTGACATTACCCGCTCAGGCTCAAATGCTGAATACCAGCTGGTAGATGAACGTATCGTCGCAAAAAAACCGGTTTCGTTAACCAATGCCGAAGCGGCAGCGATGCCTTTAACGGCTATCACCGCGTGGGAATTATTGTTTGACCGGTTAGACTTTACCCCTTCAAAAGCAGGACAACCCCCTTCCCCCGCCGAAACGTCAACACCTCAGCCACATATTTTAATTACGGGTGCCGCTGGCGGTGTGGGTTCTATTCTGGTTCAACTGGCCGTGCAGATCACCAATGCTACGGTGATAGGCACCGCATCCAGACCCGAAACTCAAGAGTGGGTAAAGCAGTTAGGCGCGCATCACGTTATTAATCACCATCAACCATTATTACCGCAATTGAATGCACTTGGCATCGATAACGTTACTCATGTCATTAGTCTGACCCATACTGATCAGCACTTTGAGCAACTGGTAGAAGTGTTAGCACCACAGGGTAAGTTGGCGTTGATCGATGACCTCAAGAATCCGATCGACATTATGAAACTAAAGTTAAAGTCGTTGTCTTTGCATTGGGAATTGATGTTTACCCGCCCCATGTTCAAAACATGGGACATCAGCAAACAACATGATTTGCTTACGCAAGTGGCTAAACTGGTTGATGAGGGCGTGATTAAAACCACTATTGGTGAACATTACGGAACCATTAATGCCAGCAACCTCAAACGGGCACATGCTCATATTGAAAGTAAACAGGCCATGGGAAAAGTGGTTTTAGAAGGATTTTAGCCTGTAAGCACAAACATTGACGCAAGGCCATGATGGCCTTGCGTCAAACCATTTCATAAATCCAATCACTACCACATTAATGCATTCTAATTTCGACGGCTTACTTTTATACAAACTCGACTACACTTAACTTTATTCACCGATATGGATGTCACTGAATATGTTAAATCTCACATTACGTTATACCCTTGTCATTATCGTTGTTGGTCTGCCTTTTTATTGCTTGTCCATACCACCAGCTAACCATCAGCCATTACAACTAGCCAATATTTATCATGCCGGAATTCCGGTCAATGAATACTGGATAAGTGAAAAACTGGACGGTATTCGCGCCCGTTGGGATGGCACGCAATTACTGACCCGCAATGGCAATCTAATCCATGCGCCCAAATGGTTTGTTAAAGATTTTCCACAACAGAGTCTGGATGGTGAATTATGGATTGCGCGTAATAGTTTTGAACAAACAACCTCGATTGTATTAGATGACAAACCGGGTAAAGGTTGGCAAAAAGTCAAACTGATGTTGTTTGATTTACCCAATGACCCCGGCACTTTTAGTCAGCGACTGACCATATTGGAAACCCTGGTCAGTAACGCCCATAGCCCTTATTTACAGCTGATCCCGCAATTTAGACTGGATAACGAACAACAGTTAACCGCCAAGTTAGATGAATTGGTCGCTCAAGGCGCAGAAGGATTGATGCTGCATCATCAGGATGCATTTTATCAAGATGGCCGCAGCGATAAGTTATTTAAACTAAAAAAGTATCAAGATGCCGAAGCCACCGTTATTGCTCACCTACCCGGAAAAGGCAAATACCAGAATATGCTGGGCGCGTTGTTAGTAGAATTGGAAGACGGTACCCAATTTAAAATAGGCAGCGGATTTAGTGACTTACAACGACAAAATCCACCGCCAATAGGGTCATTAGTTACTTTTAAATACTATGGGAAAACCAGCAGAGGCATACCACGATTTGCCAGCTTTATGCGCGTCCGGGAGGAGCAATAGTATATTTTTTGCAAAACTGTTTAAGACCCGCTGAGCTAAAACGGATAACGCGCGAATCCAGGTCCTGCTTTGCCCACTGACGAGTTAACGTGTCATGCAAAATCCACTTTCCCAAGCTCCCGGCCAGATGATTAACCCGTTCACTCCAGTCCAGACAGGACTTACACAAGGGTCGTTTAGCTCTGCTCAGTGAATCAATATCAACGCCCATTTGCTCAAAGAAACCTTTGCCTTTATCTGTCAGCACAGTCATGTCTGATTTATCCAGCAATATATCCTGTTCAACTAACGCCTTATACAATGCAACGCCCCATTCACCGGCCAAATGGTCATAACAAACACGGGATTTTTTTAATGCCGTATCGGTTGGTCCGGTTACAATATTGGACGCATTCAAGCTGGCGCTAATATTCAACAGCTGTTCCAGCAATTCGGCAATAGTGTGATCTGTTAACTGAAAGTACTTGTGCCTTCCCTGCTTACGTACAGTTAAAAGCTGGCTTTGCACCAGCTTAAGCAAGTGGCTGCTGGCCGTTTGCGCAGTGATGTTACCCTCCAGCGCCAGTTCGGTGGCGGTCAAGGCCTTCCCTCCCATCAATGCCATCAACATTTTTGCACGGACTGGCTCACCAATCAGGCTGGCAACAGTTGAAATATCTGGCTGGATTGAAATCATCGCTTAGTTCGATCCGCGTCGAAGCATGTATAAGTCATCCTGTTAGATTACCGCAAAATTCATGCGGAGACATACAATGACAATTACCTGTTTTATTGAATATCAGCTTGATCCGGCAAAACTGGAACAATTTGAGCAATACGCCAACAACTGGGCTGAGATTATTCCTTCTTGCGGAGGCGAGCTCGTCGGTTATTTTATGCCGCACGAGGGCAGCAACAATATCGCCTATGGCCTGATCAGCTTTAACAGTCTCGCCGATTATGAAGCCTATCGACAGCGATTGCGCGAGTGTTGTAACGGCAAAGATAATTTCAAATTTGCCCAACAACAACAGTTTATTTTACAGGAAAAACGCAGCTTTTTGCGGACGATCGATACCACCTATATGCGACCTGCCAATACTGAGGTACAACCATGCTAGCGGTTATTTTTGAAGTCACGCCCACCGCCCAAGGTCGGCAACAATACTTTGATATTGCTGCCGATCTCAAAGCGGCATTAATCAAAATCGACGGGTTTATTTCAGTAGAACGTTTTCAAAGTCTGACCAACCCCGACACCTTTTTATCCTTGTCATTTTGGCGGGATGAAGAAGCAGTATGCCATTGGCGTAATTTGACCGAACACAGAGCGGCCCAACGACAAGGACGCGATACGCTTTTTGAACATTACCGTATTCGTGTTGCGCAAGTTTGCCGTGATTACAACCATCAACAACGTGAACAAGCTCCGGATGACAGGCTCTAGCTAACTTACACAGATTTAACACAAGGAATAACAATGGAATTGCTTAACTATCTTAATCAACATTTTTATACTCGCGAACAACTGCTAAGCATTAGCCAGATTAGTGACGAACAAATGCAACAATGGCAGTCAGACAAAATAATGCCACAAGCCTCGTATCGCCTGGATATTCAGCTAGATTGCGACTCTTTTTTTGGTTTATCCACACAACATCAACAAGTTGAATATTATGCTAAAGGCTATATAAGCTGGATTGGAATACTGTCGACCGGCGTAGATACCAAGCAAGTATTTGCGCTTTTTAGCCAACGCTATAAAGCGCGTTTGGATCAGCTACAACAGCAAGGATTTAGTAACAGGCACGATAAATTAAACCATAATTTTAAGGCGCATATTCAACAGGAATGGCGGTCATTTCTGGATGGCACTTACGGATTATGCACCCAAAGCGGGCTACCGGAAGATATTGCCGCCAAGGAACTGGCCATCATTGTGATTAATCAATTCATTGAGCATCCCAGTCTATCAACAGCACAGTTATCACAACTGGAACAGGCAATTAATTTACTCGATAAAGCTAGCGCACTCTTTGCCCCACATGAACGTAAAACCAGTTCACGGCAACGTTTGGTAAATGATTTAAGACGTAAATATGATTTAAGTGCCAGTTTGTAATGGGTTGAAGTCTGTCAGAACGGTGACTTTACGATGTAAATAAAAAATCAGCTTTAAGCGGTTTTACACATAAATATCCAGATGACCATCTTCGTCTTTATCATCATCGGATTCAGCATCCTGCTCTTGTTTGGGCTTTTTAGACTTGGCTTGATGCTTCTTTTCCTGTTTTTCACGGGCATCTCTTTCTTCAGCCGTCAGCGACTTTTCTTCGTCATTGGTTTCACGAATTTTGGCTTCTTTACTGACTTGCTCTACCTTAAATTCGTCTTTGACAATAGCAACTTGCCCTTCTCTGGGTAAAACAGAAAAAATTAAATCACTGACCATAGGTTTTATCTTATCCCTTGGGATCCCTTATCGTTGTTACAATCATATCGGATTAAATTGATTAAACTTTAACCACCTTAGTTAGTCTGACCGACGCTGGCAATATAAATTCAATCTTTTATATTTGTCTCATCAACATGCAGCTTAAAACCGTTAGCAATAACAATGGGGTAAAAATTATAAATAAATACATAATTATCCATTGCAATGCCACTACGCATTGGTTAATTTATGCCTTCCTTAGCGAATAATGAAAACGCAAAAAAATTATGAACAACCTGAAAGCATTACATCACCACCATCATATAGCATAACCTTTCAGGTTCGTGCTGGAAGGTCTATGGACACCTTCCAGTGGAACAGTTTAACGACTAAACCCCCGGCAGGTGACTACCGGGGGTTTTTTATTTCAGGTTTATACTTTTTCGATTACAACAAAGGCGACATATAGCAATGACAGATACCAACCGACTCAGAATTGCCGTACAAAAATCCGGACGTTTATGCGATGGCAGCATGGAACTGCTTAAAGCAATCGGGGTTAAACTTTCTATCCGTGACAGACTGCTTATTGCTCATTCTACCAATCTGCCAATTGATTTATTGCGGGTACGTGATGACGACATTCCCGGCTTAGTGATGGATGGTGTGGTCGATTTAGGCTTTATTGGTGAAAACGAGTTGGAAGAAAAAATGCTCGAACGCCAGGCAACCGGCCGCAATGCCAGTTACCAGGAACTGACCAAACTGGATTTCGGTGGTTGTCGTTTGTCCATTGCGGTACCCAATGAGTTTAACTATCAGTCGGTACAGGATTTTAATGGTAAATCCGTTGCTACCACTTACCCTTACTTGCTGGAACGCTATTTTAAATCAGAAAATGTCGATGTCAGTGCCGTTATGCTCAATGGTTCGGTAGAAGTCGCTCCTCGTGCCGGATTAGCTGACGCCATTTGTGATTTAGTTTCTACCGGTGCCACATTAGAAGCCAACGGTTTACATGAAGTACAGGAAATATTCCGTTCCACCGCAGTGCTAATTCAGCGCAGCGGCACCATGTCTGAATCCAAACAGGCGTTAATCAATAAATTAATGCCGCGGATTGCTGGAGTAATGCAAGCTAAAGAAAGCAAATACATTATGCTGCATGCCCCCAAAGACAAGTTAGATCAAGTCAAAGCATTGTTACCCGGTGCGGAAAACCCCACCATGTTGCCGTTAGCAGGTAATGACAATACCGTGGCGATTCACGTGGTTTGTACCGAAACGCTGTTTTGGGAAACCATGGAAAAACTCAAATCACTGGGTTGTAGTTCGATATTAGTCATGCCAATCGAAAAAATGATGGGTTAACGGGCAGAGTAGACAACGAAAATGAAAATTTGGTCACAACTCAATAGTACAGAACAACAGGCGTTATTAGCGCGCCCGGCCCTGTCTGATAGCCTTGAACTAACCAACACCGTGCGGCAGATCATTCAAACCGTGCGCGAACAAGGTGACAGCGCATTGCTGGATTTTAATCGCAAATTTGATGGTGCCAATTTAACTCAGTTAGCCTTGCCTAAGGCTGAATTAACCAGTGCTGAACAAGAACTTAGCGAAGAGATAAAACAGGCGATCCGGTTGGCATACAACAATATTCGCCAGTTTCATGCCGCGCAAATGCCGCAAGATAGCAAAATCGAAACCACCCCAGGGGTAATTTGCGAACTTAAACATAGCCCGATTGCTGCCGTGGGTTTGTATATTCCCGGTGGTACGGCGCCCTTGCCTTCTACAGTGTTAATGCTAGGCACCACCGCGCAAGTGGCCGGTTGTGCACGTAAAATACTCTGCACACCAGCAGGAAAAGATGGCCGCATTGCCGCCGAAATTCGCTATGCCGCAACATTGTGCGGTATTGATGAAGTCTATCGGGTTGGTGGCGCACAAGCTATCGCGGCCATGGCCTTTGGTACTGAATCAATTGGCAAAGTAGATAAAATATTTGGTCCGGGTAACAGCTATGTGACAGAAGCCAAACAGCAGGTCAGCCAAGTTGCTGACGGTGCCGCCATCGATATGCCGGCTGGGCCGTCTGAAGTATTGGTCATTGCCGATAGCAACGCTAATGCCGAATTTGTCGCCGCGGATTTATTATCCCAAGCCGAACATGGCACCGACTCACAAGCCATTTTGGTTTGTGATAGCCGTGAAGTCATTGACGCAACCAAACAGGCGGTAGAACGTCAGCTAGCACAACTAAGCCGTAAAACCATTGCCGAACAAGCGATGCAAAACAGTCGTTATATTTTAACTGACTCTATCGAGCAATCGTTACAAGTATCCAATGCTTATGCGCCGGAACACCTTATTCTGCAACTGGATAATGCCCGCAATTATTTGCCTAAATTAACCAATGCCGGTTCGATTTTTGTCGGCCAATGGTCGCCTGAATCAGCCGGTGATTATGCCAGCGGTACCAATCACGTATTGCCCACTTATGGTTATGCACGTAATTATTCCAGTCTGGGATTAATGGATTTTTTGCGCCGTTATACCGTGCAGGAACTGAGCAGTCAGGGATTACAAAATATTGGCCCAGCGATTATGACCTTAGCCAATGCCGAAGGACTGGATGCGCATAGACAAGCCGTGGCCATTCGACTGGAGGCATTAAAATGAGTGCAGCTAATTTAGTTGACCAGCTACTTTGTGAAAATTTAAAAGCCTTGCAGCCCTATCAATCGGCACGGCGCTTGTTTTCTGGTGAAGGAGCTGGAGAAAAAGGTATCGATGGCGCTGACGAAAATCAACCTGCCTGGCTTAATGCTAATGAATCACCTTTTGCTAATGAGTACACGTTAAATTGTGCCAGCTTAAACCGCTACCCCGATTGCCAGCCTCCATCAGTTATCAAAGCTTACGCTAAGTATGCGGGGGTAACACCGGCGCAAACCTTAACTTCACGGGGCGCGGACGAAGGTATCGAGTTATTAATTCGCGCGTTTTGCACGCCGGGGCAAGATAAAATTTTAATCTGCCCACCCACTTACGGCATGTATGCCATCAGTGCTGAAACCTTCAATATCGGGGTGGAAAAAGCCCCGTTAAACCATGATTTCAGTCTGGATCTGGAGGCCATCAAAGCACAGGTCGGCAAGGTAAAACTGGTATTTATATGCTCACCGAATAACCCCACCGGCACCGATGTAGGTAAACAACAGTTAATCCAAGTACTGGAAGCCTTTGCCGGCAAGGCATTGGTCGTAGTGGATGAAGCTTATATCGAGTTTACCCAGCAAGGCAGTTGGGCGGATGAATTGGCCAATTACTCCAATTTAGTGGTACTACGTACCTTATCGAAAGCCTTTGCACTGGCCGGTATCCGTTGTGGTTTTACCTTAGCCGATGAAGCCGTGATTCAGGCTTTACTCAAAGTGATCGCGCCATATCCGGTGCCTGAACCGGTGGCTCAAATCGCCAAACAGGCATTAAGTGATTCAGGGTTGCAACGCACACGCAATCAGGTCGCAATTATCAATCAGCAAAAACAGCAACTTCAGCAACAACTGGCGCAAATTCCACAAGTGACTTTAGTGGGCGATACAGCGGCCAATTTTATTTTGTTCAGAACCGGGCAAAAACAGGCTTTATTTGAATCGCTGGTGGCAAAAAATATCTTAATTCGTGACCAGTCCAAACAACTTAATCTGGATAATTGCCTACGTATTACCATTGGCAATGACCGACAGAACAAAATGGTGCTCAGCGCCATTCAGCAATTTTTTCAGCAGGAGAGCAGTAACTCATGAGTCAACACGCTATTTTATTTATCGACCGTGACGGTACGCTGGTTGAAGAACCGGCTGTAGATAAACAACTGGATTCGCTGGAAAAGCTGGTATTTGAACCCGCTGTAATACCCGTGTTGCTCAAACTGCAACAAGCCGGATTTCGTCTGGTAATGGTATCCAATCAGGATGGCTTGGGCACCGACAGCTTCCCGCAGGCGGATTTTGCCGCGCCACATAACAAGATGATGGATTTGTTTACCAGTCAGGGCGTGATCTTTGATGATGTTTTAATTTGCCCGCACTTTGATGCCGACAACTGCAGCTGCCGTAAACCTAAGCTAGGTCTGGTCAAAGATTATCTGCAGCAAGGTAAAGTGGATTTTACTCGCTCTTTTGTGATTGGTGATCGTCAAACCGATATACAGTTAGCTGAGAATATGGGTATTCAGGGTATTTTATATCACCGCGATAGCAACAACTGGAACGCGATTGAAAAACAGTTAACCAGTCAGAACCGCACTGCCGAAGTACACCGTAAAACGTCCGAGACCGATATTCTGGTCAAGGTAGATCTGGATTCCAGCGCTAAATCAGAGATCCACACCGGCATCGGCTTTTTTGATCACATGCTCGATCAAATCGCTACCCACGGCGGTTTTAATATGACCATCAAAGTAGACGGTGATTTACATATCGATGAACACCATTCGGTAGAAGATACCGCGTTGGCCTTAGGTGAAACCTTGCGTAAAGCACTGGGTAATAAACGCGGTATTGGTCGCTTTGGCTTTGCCTTGCCGATGGACGAATGTCGCGCCGAATGTGTATTGGATATCTCCGCCCGCCCCTGGCTAAAATTCGATGCTGAATTTACGCAAGAGCGCGTAGGTGAAATGTCGGTACAGATGATTGGCCACTTTTTCCGTTCGTTGTCGGACAGCATGGGGATTTCCCTGCATTTATCCACCACCGAAGGTAACGCTCACCATCAGGTAGAAAGCCTGTTTAAAGTATTTGGCCGTGCGTTGCGCCAAGCAATTAGCAAACAGGGTGATGAACTGCCATCCAGTAAAGGGGCGTTGTGATGCAGTTGGTGATTGTCAACACCGGCTGCGCCAATATTTCCTCGGTGCGATTTGCGGTAGAACGGTTGGGCTATCAGGTACAGGTTTCTGATAATGCCGAAATTATCCAGCAAGCCGACAAAGTCTTTTTGCCCGGTGTGGGTTCGGCCAATGCCGCTATGGCACAAATTCAGCAAAAAGGGTTAGTTCCGGTGATTCAACAACTTAAACAGCCTGTTTTAGGGATCTGTTTAGGCATGCAGTTAATGACCCGCCATTCTGAGGAAGGCAATGTAAATTGTCTGGGTTTAATTGATACCGATGTGCAAAAAATGCAGGTCGGTGAATTGCGTTTACCCCACATGGGTTGGAACCAAATTAATGTTACTCAGGACAATCCGTTATTTGCGGGCATCAAAAATGGTACCTATTTCTATTTTGTCCATGGTTTTGCCGCGCCGGTTAGCGATGTCACTCTGGCCAGCTGTGATTATGGTATGGCCTTTTCGGCCAGTATCGGCCAAGACAATTTTTACGGGGTGCAATTTCACCCGGAACGCTCCAGCGATGCCGGCGCCAAATTATTACAGAACTTTATTGAGAACACCTGAAACAAGGGAACACAAATAGATGATTATTCCTGCCATAGATTTAATAGACGGCAAAGTAGTACGCCTTTATCAAGGTGACTACGGACAAAAAACTGAATATCAATTTGATCCTATAGAAGTGGTCAATCAATACGCCAGCGAAGGGGCAAGCTGGTTACATATCGTTGATTTAACCGGCGCCAAAGACACCAGTAAACGCCAGCTTAAACTGATCAGCCAAATGGTAGCCACCGGCAAAATGCAGTTTCAGGCCGGTGGTGGCGTACGTGATGAACAGGATGTGAAACAACTATTGGACGCCGGTATCAGCCGCGTAGTCATTGGATCGGTGGCGGTTAAACAGCCGGAACTGGTTAAAAGCTGGATAGAAAAATACGGCGCGGAAAAAATTGTCTTGGCGCTGGATGTCAATATCGACGAGCAAGGCAACAAACACATTGCCACTCACGGCTGGCAACAAAACAGCGGCGTGGCGCTGGAAGTATTACTGGAAGACTTTTTAACTGTAGGTGCCAAACACGTATTGTGCACTGACATCAGCCGCGATGGCACCTTAAAAGGCTCCAATGACCAACTGTATAGCGAAATGACCGCGCAGTTTCCCACTATTGAATGGCAAGCCTCAGGCGGCATCGGTAGTCTGGACGATATTAAAACTTTGCAGCCTACCAACGTATCGGGCGTGATTCTAGGTCGGGCATTATTGGAAGGTAAATTTACCCTTAGCGAAGCTATCCAAACTTGGGAGACGCGCTAATGTTGGCCAGACGTATTATCCCCTGTTTGGATGTCAAAGACGGCAAAGTGGTTAAAGGAGTTAAATTCCGTAATCACGAGATTATCGGTGATATTGTGCCGCTGGCCGAACAATACGCCAAAGCCGGTGCCGATGAACTGGTATTTTACGATATCACCGCCTCCAGCGATGCCCGTGTAGTAGATAAAAGCTGGGTCAGTCGTATTGCCCAGGTCATCGATATTCCTTTTTGTGTGGCTGGCGGAATTAAATCAGTCGAAGATGCCGGCCGTATTCTGGAAATGGGCGCGGATAAAATCTCGGTTAACTCCCCTGCTCTGACTAGCCCCGAACTGATCACCCAACTGCACGACCAGTACGGACAGCAATGTGTGGTCATCGGCATCGACAGTTTTTATAACGAAGATACCGGTTTGTATCAGGTAAACCAATTTACCGGAGATGAAAGCCGCACCGTCACCACCAAATGGCAAACGCTGGACTGGGTTAAAGAAGTGCAACAACGGGGTGCCGGTGAAATTGTACTCAATTGCATGAATCAAGATGGCGTACGCCAGGGCTACGATATTGAGCAACTGCGTTTAGTTCGTGAAGCATGCAATGTACCGCTAATCGCCTCCGGCGGTGCCGGTAAAATGGAAGACTTTAAAAACGTCTATCAGCAAGCTGATGTAGACGGCGCACTAGCGGCTTCGGTATTCCATAAAGCCATTATCGATATTCAGGAACTGAAACAGTATTTGCGCACACAAGGCGTGGAGATAAGAGAATAGCTTCGAGTGACGAGTTTCGAGCTACGAGCAAAGAACAAGCAGTCCATCGCTGTTTTCGCTTTTCGCTCGCCACTCGCAGCTCGAAACTCTTGGCTAAAGAAGGACTTTTATGAACTATGAAAAACTGGATGTTTGGCAAAGAAGTTATGCTGTTACAAAAAACGTCTACTCGGTATTTAAACAATGCAAGGATTATGGGTTTAAAGACCAGATAACCCGAAGTGCGTTATCAGTACCGAGTAATATTGCTGAAGGCTGGGAACGTTTTAGCGAAAAAGAAAAATTCAGGTTTTTATCAATCGCCAAAGGCTCTGCCGGTGAGTTAAAAACTCAATTAATGTTAGCGCGAGATATAGGCTATATGACTGCTCAACTGGCAGAACCATTAATCATTGAGATAGAAGAAATATCTAAAATGATTGGCGCACTAATGAAAAAACTACAGTGAGCGTAGCTCGTAGCTCGTAGCTCGTAGCTCGTAGCTCGTAGCTCGTAGCTCGTAGCTCGTAGCTCGTAGCTCGTAGCTCAGGAAAGGATAAATATGATCATTAATAAAGACAACATCGAGCAACTCGCCTGGGACAAAATGGACGGGCTTATTCCCTGTATGGTTCAACATGCCATCACCGGCACTATGCAAATGCAGGGCTATATGGATAAAGCCGCATTGGTCAAAACGTTAGAAACCGGCAAGGTCACCTTTTTTAGCCGCTCCAAACAGCGCCTTTGGACTAAAGGTGAAGAATCCGGCAATGTACTGGAGCTAAAACAAATCAGTGCCGACTGTGACTTGGATGCGATTTTAGCCTTGGCCATTCCCCACGGCCCCACGTGCCATAAAGGCACCGACACCTGCTGGCCCGATGCAGCGACGCCGGATTTAAGCTTTATTGCGCAACTGGAACAAGTAATCGCCAGCCGCAAAGACGCTGCCGCAGATAGCAGCTACACCGCCAGCTTATACGCCAGTGGGATTAAACGCATTGCCCAGAAAGTCGGTGAAGAAGGTGTTGAAACCGCGCTAGCGGCTACTGTGGGTGATTTGGAAGAACTCAAAAACGAATCAGCAGATTTGCTTTACCATCTGATTGTATTGCTACAAGCCAGCGGATTGAGCTTGAATGATGCAGTTGGGGTGTTGAAGGAAAGGCATAAGTAGGAAGGGTGGCGGCCTTTTAGAGGCCGTCAGTTTTTTCAAGTTAACTAGATCAGCTTAGTTCCATGAGCATACCTTCAGTAACGCCTCACTTAGCTGCACAAATATGCAGGTTAAAATACAGAACGAAGCGAAGGGAACCTTTGTATCCCAAAGATTGACTACAGTGGTTTGTTATATTTCGTCCCTACTAACTTTACTAATCTTAGGATTATAGTTGACACGTTTTGTACCAGGTCTTGCTCTATTTTCTTCTGGGAAGTGCCAAATATTGAAACTTCTATTAGGGTAAGTGTCATAAATCAGCCTATCCCAACCTAGCATTTTAGCCATTTTCGGTAAGACAGCTTCTTTTGCATTTGAAAGGCGCAAACTTGGATTAAGAAATTTGATATAACCAGAGTTGACAGCGCCTGTCAGAATATCTACTGCTTGAAGACCCAAGTGAAGTTTGGAATCTTCCATTTTTACTGAATTTACGGATCCAGAAGAACGTATATTGGAAAGCATGTTATTTGCAATTATCCCAATGACTTCGTCGTTTCTTTTGTATTTGTCAGATTTTTGATCAATATGAACAGTAAGCTTGGATTTTGTATGCCTAGCGACAGCTTTAACTAGGCTAGTATATGTTTGATAAAAAGCTTTCTCTCGATCGGACCGCCAATTTCTATAGATACTTTTTTCCACAACAATAGAGTGAAAACAACATTGGCTTTTTAACGTCATATTTAGAAGAGCTAAACACATATTTGCTTGTCCAGCACTATTCTTAATTTTTGACCACTTTAATTCACCAGTAATGCCCCACTTACTTTTCTGCTCAAGCATGTAATCATTAAATTTAT
The DNA here is from genome assembly GCF_048268085.1 of Neptunicella sp. Classification (NCBI taxonomy): domain Bacteria; kingdom Pseudomonadati; phylum Pseudomonadota; class Gammaproteobacteria; order Alteromonadales; family Alteromonadaceae; genus Neptunicella; species Neptunicella sp. The sequence continues at coordinate 167,257 of NZ_JBLWWF010000006.1, forward strand.
CTATGCTTTTCGTTGGTACGCATAGAAGTCCAATCGAGTAGCATCGATCGCTACCAGTTGTTCCACTTTCATCTCCATATACTGTGTAATCCATTACAGATGCCTCTCATAACTGGGCTCAGTTTAACGTTAAATCTGAAACTTAATCCAAAACCGATAATATGGCGTCGCGTTGGCGACTGCAACTCAGTGGGCTGTTCGGCCGCAGCCCCCTAAGAACCCCGCGGTCAACACTTTCCAACTAAAGGCACTGTATCTGGTCAATTTTAAATTCAGGTAAACCGCCAACGTTGCAAATCCACATCCCTTCTGTTGCGACTGACTAGGAAAACTAAAATTTTGAGTCTTCACCGCGACAGCGGCCAAACGCAGTTTGGCTAATCGCGACTCCAACTTGCCTTGTGCAGGTGAAACTTGTTCGAACGGGAAAACAGGACGTTTTCCCGAGGTGCGTGCTTTGCATGGATAGCTGCCTCGTACCGGTTCGAATAAACAAGTGAAACCGCAACAAGATCAGCAAGTTGGCGGAGTTAGGGATTCTTTCGCCTCTTTCTTATCCCTAAGAAAGGGGCTCGCCCCGCATGGATGCGGGGAGAAAAAAGCTAAGGATAGCTGTAAAATCCAATAGGGTCGCGCCCATAGGACTGGGCGTGAAAAATGTCAGGGATGATTAAAGCACGATTAATTATTGAAGGATTTTTACTGCGGACTTCCTGCCCTTCACCTTTCAGCCTGCGCCAACGCTTCTGAATAGCCATTCCCCCTTATTCGCGCTACAGTAATCGACTTCTTAATTTCCATTTATGATGATAAAGGGATATTTCCATGCGCTATCTGTTGATTCCGCTGGTTGTGCTAATCACCGCATGCCAGCCACAAACACCGGACACAAAAACTATGACTAAAACCATCGAATACGGCGGTTGGCCGTCACCGATTTCTGCCGCCTCAATCGTCGAAGGCAGCCGTGGACTGTCCACATTAGCCTATGACAATGGCTATGTGTATTGGGTGGAATCGCGCCCCGAAGAAGGCGGTCGTAACACCATTATGCGCTGGAAAGAAGGTTCAGCCGCACAAGAGGTATTGGCCGCCCCGTGGAATGCCAGAACCCGGGTACAGGAATACGGTGGGCGTTCGGTGCTGGTGCACAATAATACCATCTGGTTTACCAACTTTGCCGATCAGCGCCTGTATCGTATGCCCATTGGCGAAGCGCCTAAAGCGATCACCCCTGAAGATAAAATCCGTTTTGGTGCCTGTGAGCTGGATGCGCTGCGTGATCGCCTGATTTGTATTCGTGAAGATCACCGCGCCTTAAAAGAGCCTAAAAATACTTTAGTCAGTGTGCCAGCCAACGGTATGTCGGAAGGCGAAGTATTATTCGAGGGCAGCAGTTTTGTGTCTGCACCGGGGTTGTCGCCCGATGGTAAGTCGGTTGCTTTTATCAGCTGGAATCACCCTAATATGCCGTGGGACAATACCACGCTTTGGTCAGCCGCATTTGATGCTGACGGCAAGCTCAGCCAGTTAACTGAACATAATGCGAACACGCAGGAATCGGTAATTGATCCCCAATGGGATGCACAAGGTAACCTTTATGCGATTAGCGATCGTAATAACTGGTGGTCGCTATATCAGGTAAACGACGCTGAATTCACTTTAGTAGCCAGCCAACCGGAGAATTCCGAACTGGGCGGGCCAGCCTGGACGATAGGCAAACATTATTACCATATCCGTGACGATGGTTCGATACTGGCCGAAATTACTCAGGGCGCAGTTAGTCAGTTGTATTTGCTTAATCCAGCAACCCAACAGGCGCAATCCATTACCCCTGACAGTGCCGCGATTGGCGATTTTATCGATAGCGATAGCGGCCTGTTTATTGTTCAGGATCCGAAAACACGTCCAGCTGAACTGGTCGCAGTAACCGATATCAGCAGTAATAAAACCAATGTGGTGAGAAAAACCAAAGATAATAGCCTTGATCCAGCATGGATACCCGCAACACGCGAAGTGAGCTTCCCGGTCAATGACAACGCCACCGCTTACGGCACCTATTATCCACCCACTAACCCAGATGTGTCTGCACCTGAAGGTTCTGCTCCACCACTGATTGTCATGATCCACGGTGGCCCAACGGGCAGTTCATCTCCCACTTATGCAGTTAGCAAGTATTACTGGACCAGCCGCGGTTTTGCCATTTTGGATGTGAACTACCGCGGGAGTACCGGTTATGGCCGCGATTACCGTAAAGCACTATATGGAGAATGGGGCATTGCCGATGTACAAGATGCCATTGCCGGGGCGAAATGGCTGGGCGAACAACAACTGGCCGACCGGGAAAAACTGATTATCCGAGGCGGCAGTGCTGGCGGTTATACTACCCTAGCGGCTCTCGCCACCAGCCATGTATTTAAAGCGGGTGCCAGTTATTACGGCATCAGCGATATTGAAGCGCTGGCCGGTGATACCCATAAGTTTGAATCGCGTTATCTGGATCAACTAATTGGCCCCTACCCTGAGCGCAAGGATTTATATATCGACCGCTCGCCCATTCATCATCTGGATGGCTTTAACGCGCCCCTGTTATTGCTGCAAGGCTTGGATGACAAAGTCGTGCCACCCAACCAGTCGCAAATGATATTCGATGCACTCAAAGCTAAAGGCATTCCTACTGCTTACATTCCGTTTGAAGGTGAAGGCCATGGTTTCAGAAAATCTGAGAATATTATTACGGCACTAAATGCCGAGCTATATTTCTACTCGCAAGTTTTAGGTTTGCCGCTTACCGAAGACTTACCGGCAATCGAAATCGTGGGTAAAACGCAATAAGGTTTGTCGCAATTATGCAGTGACAGCAATAAAAAAGGCGCTTAATGCGCCTTTTTACTCTTCCCAAGTGCCAGTATATTAAGCAAACTGATTCATGGTGTTATCTTTACCACCCGCTTTAAGTGCCTGGGTGCCAGAGAAGTACTCTTTATGTTCGTCACCAATATCCGAGCCGGACATATTCTGGTGTTTAACACAGGCCAGTTGCTGACGAATTTCCTGACGCTGTACCTTATCCACATAAGCCAGCATACCCATCTCACCAAAATAGTCTTTAGCCAGATTATCAGTGGATAATGCTGCTGTGTGGTAGGTTGGCAGCGTAATCAGGTGATGGAAAATGCCCGCTTCTTTGGCCGCATCACGCTGGAAGCGCTGGATTTTTTGGTCGGCTTCCATTGCCAATTCGGTTTCGTCATATTGCGCCTGCATCAGGTTATCGCGTTGATAGCCGCTGGTATCTTTGCCCTGCTGCTGCCAACTGTCGAATACTTGCTGACGGAAATTCAGTGTCCAGTTAAATGAAGGGCTGTTGTTGTAAACCAGCTTGGCGTCTGGCACCACTTCACGAATACGATTGACCATACCGGCAATCTGGCCGATATGCGGTTTTTCGGTTTCAATCCACAATAAATCAGCACCATGCTGCAATGAAGTAATACAATCCAGTACCACCCTATCTTCACCGGTATTGGCTTTAAAACGCACCAGTCCGTTTGGCAAACGTGTGGGTTTGATCAGCTTATCGCCCTGTTTAATCAACATATCGCCAGATTGGAGTTGATCCAGTGACGTAATAGCTTGGCCATCAATAAATGCATTGTACTGGTCTGCCAGATCCCCAGCCCGTTGAGATACCGGAATTTTTTGGGTCAGCCCAGCGCCCAGTGAATCGGTGCGCGCAACAATAACACCATCCTCAACGCCCATTTCCATAAAGGCATAACGTACTGCGTTAATTTTGGCCAGGAAATCTTCATGGGGCACGGTTACTTTGCCGTCTTGATGGCCGCATTGTTTGGCATCGGACACCTGATTTTCAATCTGGATGCAACAGGCGCCCGCTTCGATCATCTTTTTCGCCAGCAAATAGGTGGCTTCCTCGTTACCAAAACCGGCATCAATATCGGCAATAATCGGCACTACATGGGTTTGAAAGTGATCAATCTGCTTTTGAATTGCCTGTACTTTAACTTCGTCACCCGTTTCACGCGCCGCATCCAGCTCACTAAACAACTGTTGCAATTCCCGCGCATCGGCTTGTTTTAAAAAGGTATAAAGCTCTTCGATTAAGGCGGGAACTGAGGTTTTTTCATGCATGGACTGATCGGGCAATGGACCAAATTCAGAGCGCATGGCCGCTACCATCCAGCCGGATAGATACAAATAACGCCCTTTAGTGGTGTTGAAATGTTTTTTAACCGAAATCATTTTCTGCTGCCCAACAAAACCATGCCAGACACCTAACGACTGGGTGTAGTTGGCCGGGCTATTATCATAGGCAGCCATATCTGCACGCATAATCGCGGCAGTATACTTGGCAATATCCAACCCGGTTTTGAAACGATTTTGCAAACGCATACGGGCAACGGATTCAGCGTCAATTGCCTGCCATCCTGCCCCTTGTTGATTAAGCGTTGTCTGAGCCTGATTGATTTCAGTCTTATAGTTTTGCATAGGGTACTCCGTATTATTATGTTTAGTGCAATGACTTTGCTAGGCATTGAACATTGTTTGAACACTCGGGAGTCATCTTAGTGAAGTTTTAACTAAAATTTCACAATAGAAATTACACAATGTAAATTTTACAAAACACTAAAATCCCATGCTTCTGAATAAGCTCGATTTACGTACTAAATTGATCAATGTGCGGTTATCAGATTGAGAGAACGCGATAAGGAATTGAGCGGTTATCACTGGCTACAGAGAATTTAGATTAATCCATCTAAAAATCGAATCATTATTATCTATATTTCGCGCTGTTTCATTTATACACTTCGAGTAAGCTTGTTATATAAAATTATCTATACAGGATGATAATGAAATTAACCAACAGTAAATCCAGCTTTGGTTGGGTCAGTATTATTGTTCACTGGCTTAGTGCCGCAGCCATAGTAGGCTTATTCGTATTGGGATGGTGGATGGTAGACCTGACTTATTACAGTAAATGGTACCAAACCGCACCGATGTGGCATGTTAGCATCGGTATATTATTAGCGGTATTAACCGTATTCAGGCTGATATGGCGTTTTAGTCAGCCTCAGCCCGTATTTGAAGGGGTGCAATGGGAAAAGATGTCAGCCAAATTTGCGCATGGATTACTGTATTTGCTGCTGATACTGATATTTATTAGCGGTTACTTGATCCCTACCGCAGACGGTCGTGGCATTGACGTGTTTGACTGGTTTACCCTTCCCTCAATGGGAGAGTTGTTCCAGCATCAAGGCACCACTAGCGGTGATGTTCATCGTTGGGGCGCCTATATATTAATGGGACTAACCGGTTTACATGCCTTAGCCGCCGTTAAGCACCACTTTATTGATAAAGATTCAACCTTGAGCAGAATGCTAAAACCTGCCAAAAACAACAAAACCAACGGAGATAATTAATGAAAAAACTGATTTTTACTACGGCGTTACTGGCAGCTTCACCATTTGCAAGCGCAGCAGATTATGTGATCGATACACAAGGGGCTCACGCATCCATCAATTTTAAAGTGAGCCATTTAGGCTATTCCTATGTGACAGGCCGCTTTAATACTTTTGATGGCAAGTTCAGCTATGATCCAGCCAAACCTGAAGCATCAACGGTAACGGTTAATATCGATACCAGCAGTGTTGATACTAACCATGCTAAACGTAACAAGCACATTAGCAGTGACGATTTCTTAAACGTAGATAAATTCAGTACCGCTAAATTTGTTAGTACAGACGTTGAAGATGCTGGTGACGGTAAACTAAATATCAAAGGTAATTTAACCTTAATGGGTGTCACTAAACCTATCGTGATTGAAGCGACTAAAATTGGTGAAGGTAAAGATCCTTGGGGCGGTTATCGCGCAGGCTTTGAGGGAACAACCACTATTAGTATGGGTGACTTCGGTACCAAAATGGATTTCGGCAAAGTCGAATTTGATTTAATTGTTGAAGGTATTAAACAATAATCTTATTTGAATAAGTCGGGCTTTCTTAGCCCATCAAAAAACGGCGAATTATCGCCGTTTTTTTGTGTACAAATGCACAGAGTGGTTAAGGATTCCAGTGATCGGCAGGACGATATTTTTTAGTCAGTCCTTGTAAAAAATTACGCAAAAACTGGTCGCCACATTCTTTATAATTGCGGTGTTGTGGGTTTCTAAACAACGCGGACAGTTCACTTTTGCCTAATTTGAAATCCGCTAACTGCATAATATTGATGATGTCTTGTTCTTGCAGGGTTAATGCGACGCGGATTTTCTTCAGGATTTCGTTATTTGTTAACTTTTCACCTGCTTCAAGTACTTTGGGTTCTCTGCCCTCTTGCTTACCCCGATTTTTGTAAATCAAGCCATCCAAAAATAATGACAATACTTTATCGCGACACAGAACAAAGCCGGCTTCGTCTTCTTTTTTCATAATACCGTGTAAATATTCCAACTCCATGTCGTAATCGGCCAACTTAAAAATGGCAATAGCGGCGGTATCATTAATAGTTAGGGCGTAACGCAGGCGGCGTAGAACGTCATTATGAATCATCTAATATTCCAAGGTAGTAAACGCAGATAATTGCGTAAAAATGCTATTTTAACCTGATTTAGCTTGGTCGTGGGATGCAATTAAATAAAAAATACATTTTTGTTTATTTTTAGCAAGACAAATGACTAATTTGCGTATATAAAGCGTCACCTTCAATCGCTGAGTAGTACACTTATGAGCGCATTCGCTCTACCTAATGACAATGCTTTATCTACCGGTAAACTCGATCATATTGCCGATGCATTAGTTGAACAGGGTTATTGCTTAATTGAAGACTTTTTCCCGCCCGTTTTGATCAGCCAGCTGGCTATGCAAGTCCGTCAATTACCGGATGATTATTTTAAACGTGCAGCCATTGGGCGCGCCACCGAACAACAAATTAACCAATTTGTGCGCACTGATCACATTCACTGGCTGAGTGGAGAAACCCCAGAACAGCAACACTATATGAAACTTATGTCAGATTTGCGTATCGAGCTTAATCGACGTTTGTTTATGGGGCTGTTTGACTATGAATGTCACTTTGCCCATTACGCTCAAGGTAGTTATTACAAACGCCATCTGGATGCATTTAAAGGTAATACCAACCGGGTTTTATCTACCGTGTTGTATCTTAATCCTGACTGGGATCCGGCTGATGGCGGCGAGTTATTAATGTACCGTAAAAAAGTTAAAGAACCTTTTTTAACCGTGATCCCCAAGCTAGGATCCTTTATTGTATTTCTGAGCGAACGCTTTCCACATGAAGTCTTAGCCGCCAACAAAAATCGCTATAGTTTAACCGGCTGGTTTCGCGTCAATAACAGCTTGGGTGATTGCATCGATCCTTCCAGATAACTCCTTTTAATATCCGGCAATCATCAATATTCAAATTAAAAATACTTATTATTCAATTAGTTATAAAATATTTTAAAATTTTCTGTTGAAAAAAGCTTGGCCTGCCATATATATAAATTGTCGACGCCGAAAGGGTTGACAAAAACGCCGCCGATTATCGGGGCAAACTTAAACATTGATGGTCTAGTCACAACAAAACGGCAGCCCATCACATATTGCTTAATTAAGAGGATATGCAAATGCGTAACATCGATCTATCTCCACTTTATCGTTCTTTCATTGGTTTTGACCACTTGGCGTCTATGATTGACAACGCCTCACGCAATGAAAAACAAACCAGTTATCCACCTTATAACATCGAATTGCTCGCCGAAGACAAATATCGGATCACGATGGCTGTAGCCGGTTTCGCTGAAGATCAAATCGAAATCGAAGCCCAGGAAAACACGCTACTGGTCACCGGTAATAAGCAAGCGAAAGATGAGGAACGTAAATTCCTGCATAAGGGTATTTCAGAACGCAACTTTGAACGCAAGTTTCAACTAGGCGACCATGTCAAGGTGCTCGCAGCCGACCTGCAAAATGGTTTACTGCACATTGATTTGGAACGGATAATTCCCGAAGCCAAGAAACCTCGCAAGATTCAAATAGGCAGTAGCTTAATCGAGAATAAACCCGAATAAGTTCTTCTACTGTGTTGTCTCTCTGATAAAAGCGGCCTGATAAGCCGCTTTTTTAGTATGTACAATCTTGGTAAATAAGCTGATGAATCACGCGTCGAATTGACTGCCCAAAGATAATTCCAATCCTTTACCCAATAAAAAGGCCGGCATTGCCGACCTGTTTTATATTGTACCGATTAACCTTATTTTAATGCGCTTCGCTGACTTGGTTCACGGTGTATTTAGGTATTTCTACCACCAGATTTTCATCTTTCATCACCGCCTGACAGCCTAAACGCGATTCCGGCTCCAAACCCCAGGCTTTATCCAGCATATCATCTTCCAGTTCATCACTCTCATCCAGCGAATCAAAACCTTCACGCACGATTACATGACAGGTTGTACAAGCGCAGGATTTCTCGCAAGCATGTTCAATATCGATGCCATTTTTCAGGGCCGCATCCAGTACTGTTGTACCTTCCTCAACATCCAATACAGCACCATCGGGACACAATTCGCTATGGGGTAAAAATATGATTTGTGGCATTCTTTATATCCTGTTTGAAATTTAAATTTCGCTAACGTTATGGCCAGACAAGGCTTTGCGGATAGACTTATCCATGCGCCGTTGGGCAAATTCCTGACTATGTTGATCAACCACTTCAATCGCGGTTTTAATTGCTTGAGGATCATTACCTTGAGCGGCTTCTAACATGGCAGCAATAGCGTGTTCAATTTGCTGTTTTTCATTACTCGACAGTAATTCATCACCATCATCGGCTAATGCCGCTTGCAGTGACTCTCTGACCCGTTCGGCTTCAACCTGTTGTTCTTTAAGCATTCTGGATTGCATATCCTGTTTGGCATGCTGCATGGATGATTTAAGCATTTCTGCCACCTGATCATCACTCAATCCATAGGATGGTTTTACTTCTACACTGGCTTGCACACCACTGGATTTTTCCATCGCGGTGACGCTTAACAATCCATCCGCATCTACCTGGAATGTCACTCTAATATGCGCGGCCCCTGCTGCCATCGGTGGAATGCCATGCAGTTCAAATTTGGCTAACGAACGGCAATCTGATACCAGTTCACGATCACCTTGCAACACATGGATCATCATCGCCGTTTGACCATCTTTAAAGGTGGTAAATTCCTGCGCTTTGGCAACCGGAATTGTGGTGTTACGCGGAATAATTTTTTCCACCAACTCACCCATGGTTTCAATTCCCAATGAGAGCGGTAATACATCCAGTAACAGCATTTCACCATCGGGTTTGTTACCGACCAAAATATCGGCCTGAATGGCAGCACCAATAGCGACTACTTTATCCGGATCGATTGAGGTTAACGGCGTCTGACCAAAAAATTCACCGACCTGTTCACGAACCAATGGAATGCGAGTTGAACCGCCAACCATCACCACCTGAATCACATCTTCTTTTTCAATCTCGGCATCTTTTACTGCGCGGCGACAAGCCCGTAAGGTTTGCTTAACCAATGCGCCAATTAAAGCTTCAAATTCGCTTTTGCTAATATCACATTGCAGCGCATTGTCGTTGTCGTCGGTAAAACGCACCGTTGCAGATGGAGCATCACTTAATGCTTCTTTGACTGAACGAGCCTGATCCAACAAGATTCGATGTAATCGAGATGGCAGTTTTTCAGGTAAATTTAAGCGATGACGGATTGTATCAACCAGAAGATGATCAAAGTCATCTCCTCCTAATGCGGCATCACCGCCGGTGGCTAAAACTTCGAACACCCCTTTGGATAAACGTAAAATAGAAATATCAAAGGTGCCGCCACCTAAATCATAAACCGCAATCACGCCTTCCTGACCACTATCCAGTCCATAAGCAATGGCCGCCGCGGTAGGTTCATTGAGTAAACGCAATACGTTCAGTCCGGCCAGTTGGGCTGCATCTTTAGTGCCTTGGCGCTGGGCATCATCAAAATACGCCGGCACGGTGACAACCACACCCGTCAGTTCGTCGGCCAAACTTTGTTCAGCGCGCTGCTTCAATGCCGACAAAATATCCGCCGAGACTTGTACCGCATTCACTTTACCCGCCGCAGTTTGAATAGACGGAACAGCTTGTTCAAGCTGGCAAAATTCATAAGGCAAATTAGGGTAACTCGCCTGAATATCCGCTAGGGAACGACCAATGAAACGTTTCACCGAGGAAATGGTATTAGCCGGATCACTGCTGGCCGATTCACGTGCGGCCATGCCAATAATTTTTTGCTCAGCTTGATAATGAACAACCGAAGGTAAAATATGTAAACCATCGTTATCGGCTAGCGTTTGCGCTTCTCCGCTGCGTACCGTGGCCACTAACGAGTTAGTTGTACCAAGGTCAATACCGACGGCGAGTTTACGTTGATGAGGGGCGGTGCTTTGGCCCGGTTCTGCGATTTGAAGTAATGCCATTAGTCTTGCAGTTTCTCTTCCAGGTTAGCTATTTCGCTGCGTAATTTATACAGGAATTTAAGTTTACGGATTTCATTGGCAGCAACTAAATCATCTTGCCCATTGTTACTGGCTAGAAGTTTTTTTAGTTGTTGCAAATGTGCGGCAATTTGTTGGCTAATTTCATCATCCATGTCTTCCAGTGCATCTAAATCTTTGCTGTGCTGAATATCCTCAAGCTGCTCACGCCACTCCATTTGTTGCATCAGGAACGTGCCGTCCTGCATGGTGGAAGTCTCGTGCTTGAGATCCATTCCTTTTAGTTCGAGTAAATATTCAGCCCGTAATAGCGGAGACTTTAATATCTGGTAGGCGTCATTCAGTTGAGCATTTTTTTGCACAGATAAAAAGCGTTGCTGATCACTGGCAGTGGCGAATTTGTCCGGATGGGTCAACTGCTGCAGTTTTTGATAACTGACAGACAACTGGGTCAAATCCAAATCAAATTGGGCCGGTAAATTAAAGAGCTCGAAATGATTCATAACACCTTACTTAAGTTGTTTAAGACGATAAACAAAGCATAAAAAAATCGGCCAACCGGCCGACTTCTATACACTTCGGCACTGGAATACGTCTAAACGTTAAAACTCTCGCCACAACCACACTCGCCATTCACGTTAGGGTTGTTAAATTGAAAACCTTCATTCAGGCCTTCTTTGGCAAAGTCCAGCTGTGTACCATCTAGATAGACCAGGCTTTTGGCGTCGACAACAATTTTGACGTCATTATCTTCAAAAACTTGATCATCTTCATTAACGTCATCAACAAATTCCAGCACATATGCCAGGCCGGAACAGCCGGTGGTTTTAACCCCCAAACGCAAACCAAGTCCTTGGCCTCGATTAGCCAAAAAGGTTTTAGCTCGTTTAGCGGCAGCTTCAGTTACGGTAATAGCCACTAACCAATCCTATGCCGGACGCTTTGACTTATAATCTTCCACTGCAGCTTTAATGGCGTCTTCGGCCAAAATAGAGCAGTGAATTTTTACCGGCGGTAACGCCAGCTCTTCAGCGATTTGAGTATTCTTAATCGACACCGCTTCATCTAGCGTTTTGCCTTTGACCCACTCGGTTACGAGTGAGCTGGATGCGATAGCGGAACCACAACCGTAAGTTTTGAATTTGGCATCTTCAATAATACCGTTCTCACCCACTTTCAGTTGTAATTTCATCACGTCACCACACGCGGGTGCGCCTACCATACCAGTCGCAATGCTTGGATCATTTTTATCAAAACCACCCACGTTACGAGGGTTTTCATAATGGTCAATTACTTTGTCACTATAAGCCATGACTGCATACCTCTGTATTGGGAACCGTTATTTAAACCGTTCCGGAAAATTTATTTCTGTTGCTTAGTGGTGAGCCCACTCAACTGTGTCCAAATCCACACCATCTTTGTACATTTCCCAAAGTGGTGACATTTCACGTAATTTGTCGATAGCGCCACAGACCACGTTAATCACATGATCGATTTCTTCTTCAGTGGTAAAACGACCAATACTGAAACGAATTGAACTATGTGCTAATTCGTCATTGAGTCCTAACGCGCGTAATACATAAGACGGCTCAAGACTGGCTGAAGTACAGGCAGAACCTGATGACACGGCCATATCTTTAAGTGCCATAATCAGTGATTCACCTTCAACATAAGCAAAACTAACATTCAAATTGTTAGCAACACGTTGCTCCAAATCACCATTCACGTAAACCGCTTCAATATCTTTAATGCCGTTCCATAAACGATTACGCAACATCAAAATACGTTCGTTTTCCGCCGCCATTTCCTGTTTTGCCAAATGGAATGCTTCGCCCATACCGACAATTTGATGAGTGGCAAGGGTACCAGAACGCATACCTCGCTCATGTCCACCACCGTGCATTTGAGCTTCTAAACGAACACGAGGTTTACGACTCACATATAAAGCCCCCATCCCTTTCGGTCCGTAGGCTTTATGTGCCGAAAACGACATCATATCGACTTGCAAAGCTTGCAAATCAATTGGCACTTTACCGGCACTTTGCGCAGCATCGACATGGAACAAAATTTTACGTGAACGACATAATTCGCCAATTTTCTCAATGTCCTGAATCACACCGATTTCATTATTAACATGCATTACAGACACCAATATTGTGTCTTCACGCAGATTGGCTTCTAATTCAGCCAAATCCAATAATCCATTGGGCTGAGGTGTCATGTATGTGACTTCAAAGCCTTCACGCTCTAACTGACGGCAGGTATCAAGTACCGCTTTATGCTCAGTTTTAACGGTAATAATGTGCTTACCCTTTTTAGCATAAAAATGCGCTGCACCTTTGATGGCTAAATTGTTAGATTCAGTGGCACCAGAGGTGAAAACAATTTCACGAGGATCGGCGTTCACCAAATCTGCAATCTGGTTCCGCGCAATATCAACGGCTTCTTCGGCTTGCCATCCAAAACGATGTGAACGTGACGCAGGATTACCGAAATTGCCTTCGTTGGTCAGACATTCCATCATTTTTTCGGCTACACGAGGATCAACCGGTGTAGTGGCTGAATAATCCAGATAAATAGGTAATTTCATTACTTGCTCCAATTACAACTGCAAGGTGACGGAAATAGGCGTTTCCGCCGAATGCTGATTCTTGTTCTGGCGCTCTGCGACCACCTGAACATCATTTTTATCCATCAGTTCACCCAAGGTGATACTGTTAAGAAAGATACTGATTCGGTCACTTAAATCAGTCCATAAACTATGAGTTAAACAACGTTGGCCGCCCTGACAATCTGACAATCCGCTACAGCGAGTGGCATCGACAGATTCATCGACTGCGTTAATCACTTCACCGACCGCTATTTTACTGGCTTCACGACCAAGTTTATAACCGCCACCGGGTCCACGAACACTATCAACTAATTTATGACGACGTAAGCGGGAAAAAAGCTGTTCCAAATAAGACAGGGAAATTCCCTGACGTTCAGAAATATCAGCTAATGAAACCGGATTACGTTGCGAATGTAAGGCTACATCCAGCATCGCGGTAACCGCATAACGTCCTTTGGAGGTTAATTTCATTTCAGAACCCATGGCTATTGATGGCTGAAATTTTCACATACCCGACTAATTTAGTCAAGTATTAATCCCTATTCAACATTTCGACTTATGATTGTTTTATATGCCGGGATCAAAGGACTCAGGCTTGTTTTTGCGCAGTTCAGAAGCGGCATTCTCGGCTTCAGAAAACTCTTCCAGCTTTAAACTGGGCAAGGATTTATCACAGACCTTGCCACCCATGTCGTTAATGGCTTTGCACATATCGGCAACTTTGGTATCGATTAAATGCACATGATCGAGCATGGTACCAATCGCATTGGCAACTGGATCGGGGTTATCGGGTGAGACAGCGTAAGCGTCGAAACCGTACTGACGGGCAATCTGTTCACGCTTATTGGTTTTATTTTTATCTTGTACGTTATTTACAATTCGTCCAGGGATCCCTATTACTGTCGCACCGTCTGGCACGTCCTTGACCACCACTGAATTGGAACCGACTTTACCACCTTGACCGATGGTAATTGGCCCTAACACCTTGGCTCCGGCGCCAATAACCACATTATCCTTTAACGTTGGATGACGCTTGCCCCCATTCCAGCTGGTTCCCCCCAAGGTCACACCGTGATAAAGGGTCACGTCATCCCCAATTTCGGCCGTTTCACCAATCACCACTCCCATGCCATGGTCAATAAAGAACCGACGACCAATAGTGGCACCGGGGTGAATTTCGATTCCGGTGATCCAGCGGCTAAAAGTAGATAAGCTCCGTGCTACCCAGTACCATTTGGCTCGCCACAAGCGATGGGCTAATCGGTGCATCCAGATAGCATGCAAACCAGGGTAATTGGTTAATACTTCCAAGGTATTTCGAGCCGCAGGGTCACGACTAAAAACACTAGCAATATCTTCTTTTATTCGTTCAAACATGTAATTTTCTACTTACTTTTAGCAGTAATAGATTTATCAATAGAAGCCAGAATACCGCGCAGGATATTCAGTTCTTCCCGTTCCGGTCTTGCACGATTAAATAAGCGACGCAATTTAGTCATTACCATACCCGGATGTTGCTTAACAATAAAAGTCGTTTTGGTTAGGGTTTGTTCCAGATGGGTATAATAACGTTCCAAATCTTCTGATAAGGGATAATCTTCTTCCACTTCTTCATTCGGACTTTCAGCTAAATGCGCCATTCGGACTTCATAACATAATGTTTGTACTGCTGCGGCTAAATTCAATGAGCTATATTCAGGGTTAGCCGGAATACACACATGAAAATGACATTGCTGTAGTTCTTCATTACTCAAACCATTATTTTCGCGACCAAATACCAAAGCAACCGGGTACTTAGCCGATTCGGCTACTAATTTTTCACCACATCCGCGAGGTTCAATCATCGGCCAGGATAAGGTTCTGGAACGGGCACTGGTACCAATTACTAATCCACAGTCAGCCACTGCCTCGGCCAGGGAATTAACCGTTATTGCATTGGCTAATACATCCGTCGCACCAGCAGCTAAGGCACTGGCTTGTCCATCTGGTGCACTAACCGGATCAACAAGTACTAACTGGCTTAACCCCATGGTTTTCATCGCCCGTGCAGTTGAGCCAATATTACCGGTATGGGAGGTATTCACTAAGACAACTTTAATATTTTCTAGCATGTGAGAGTATTTGATAGGCCGCGAAAATTCAGGCGCGAATAATACCACAGCGACAGTAACTGTCATCTTTACTTGCCTTTTTAAGCGGCTCTGTTAGAATTCGCGGCGATTTTTTGAGCGGCTTGTCTAACACGAGCCCTATTCTGTTCTTTTACAATTGGTGGACCATTTATGCATGCAATGCTGAATATTGCGGTGCGCGCTGCGCGCACGGCCGGAAACATAATCCTCAAAGGATTTGAAAACCGTGATGAATTAATGACTGAGTTAAAAGGTGACAACGATTATGTCACGCGAATTGACAAAGAAGCGGAACAGGCCATTATTCGCAAAATTCAACAATCTTACCCTACCCACAGTTTTTTAGGTGAAGAAGGCGGCATAGTTGAAGGCGACGCTGATTACCAATGGGTAATAGATCCGCTTGATGGCACCACCAATTTTGTCCGTGGAATTCCTCATTTCGCGGTTTCCATCGCATTATTGTATAAAGGCCGTCTTGATCAGGCAGTTGTCTTTGATCCCATCCGTGGTGAATTATTCACCGCCAGTAAAGGATCGGGTGCACAATTAAATGGTTTCCGTATTCGTACTTCTAAAGCCCGTGATTTAAGCAATACTGTTCTGGCCACCGCCTTCCCTTTCAAAGCCAAACAACAAACCCAGCAATGTTTGGACAGCTTTCAGGCTATTTTCATGAAATCTGGCGATGTCCGCCGTGCTGGCTCTGCCGCTTTGGACATGGCCTATGTAGCTGCTGGTCGTTACGACGGTTACTGGGAAAAAGGCATCAACGCCTGGGACATTGCTGCGGGTGAATTATTGGTAAAAGAATCCGGCGGACTGGTTACCGATTATGACGGTGGTAATAACCCGATGAAAACCCGCAGCGTCGTCTGTGGTAATCCTAAAGTAGTACAAAATCTGGTTAAACACTTAAAAAGCTAGACCATCAATTAATACTATTTTCAGATAACAAAAAGCCGGGAAAAACCCGGCTTTTTAGATCTTAGAAGAAGATATGGATTACATCATTGGATCCTGATCAGCACCTTCTTTTTCCACTTCGCTAGGCATCAAATCCTCTTTCTTCACACCTAACATTAGCGCAATGGCACTAGCAATGTAGATAGAGGAATAAGTACCGATGAAAATACCGAACAATAATGCAGTCGCAAAACCATGAATTAATGCGCCACCTTTAAAGAACAAGGCGACCAATACCAATATAGTGGTTCCGGAAGTAATAATAGTCCGGCTCATGGTTTGAGTTAACGATGTATCAATGACCTCTTCCGGCTCTGCTTTACGGATTTTCAGGAAGTTCTCACGAATCCGGTCAAAGACAACGATGGTATCATTCAGGGAATAACCGATAACGGCTAATACCGCGGCTAATACCGTGAGATCAAATTCCAGTTGCAATACCGAGAATAACCCAAGGGTAATAATGACATCGTGGGCCAACGCAATAACTGAGCTCAGTGCCAAACGCCATTCAAAACGCACAGCAACATAAAACATAATACATAACAGTGCGGTCAACATTGCCAAGCCGCCTTGTTCTGCCAATTCGTCACCCACATTCGGACCGACAAATTCAATCCTGCGCATATCAACCTGATCACCGTCAGAACGCAATGCACTTAGCACTTCATCACCTAATGTAGATGCTTTCACCCCTTCACGAGGAGCCAAACGGATCAGCACATCTTCACTGGTGCCAAAGTTTTGCACCACGGCATCGGTATAACTGGCATTTTCCAGTTGTTTACGAATGTTATCCAGTTTAGCTGGTTGTTGATAACCGACTTCAATCAGAGTTCCACCGGTAAAATCCAGTCCCCAGTTTAGGCTATTAGTCGATAAACTAAATATCGATATCAAGATAAGCACACCAGAAAAAATCTGAGCCGGGAGGCGCAGTTTCATGAACTTGATGTTTTCTTTAAAATTTAATATTTGCATAGTCGTTACTCCGCCTAAATCGACAATTTGTCGAGGCGTTTGCCTCCCCAAAAACCATTAATGATCACTCGTGTTACCACGATAGCGGTAAACATCGAAGTGATAATTCCGATGGCCAGAGTAATTGAGAAACCTTTAATTGAACCGGTACCGATGGCAAACAAAATAATCGCAGCGATTAAGGTGGTGATATTGGCATCCAAAATAGTTGAGAAAGCACTATCATAACCTTGATGAATAGCTTGCTGAGGGCCTCGGCCGTCGCGCATTTCTTCTCTAATACGCTCAAAGATCAGTACATTAGCATCTACCGCCATACCTACGGTCAAAACAATACCCGCCATGCCCGGCAAGGTTAATGTGGCACCCGGAATCATTGACATAATACCGACAATCATGACCAGGTTAGTAGCAAGCGCCACATTGGCGACTAAACCAAATTTACGGTAATACACCGCCATAAAGATCAACACTAACGCAAAGCCCCAAACGATGGCCTGCATTCCTAAATCAATATTTTCTTGTCCCAGACTTGGGCCAACGGTACGTTCTTCCACAATTTGAATCGGCGCAATCAAGGCCCCCGCGCGAAGCAGCAACGCCAGGTTTTGTGCTTCTTGAGGCGAATCTAAACCAGTAATACGGAAATCACGCCCCAAACGGCTTTGAATTGTCGCAACACTGATAATTTGCTCTACTTTTTCAAATTTCGGTTTATCATTTTCATCCCGTTCAGCTAAGGGCTTATATTCAATAAACACGGTAGCCATGGGCTTGCCAATGTTGCCCTTGGTACCGGCAGACATTTTATTACCACCATCTGAATCGAGTGAAATATTGACCTGTGGACGACCATACTCATCCAGACTGCTGCTTGCATCGATAATATGATTACCGGTAAGCATGATCTTTTTCTCAAGCAGATGAGGTCGATTACTTTGGTCATTGATTAATTGAGAACCCGGTGGTACGCGCCCGTCAACAGCCGAGCCTACATCATGTTCGGTATCCACCATGCGCAATTCCAGTGTGGCTGTAGCGTTAAGGATTTCTTTCGCCCGAGCAGTATCCTGAATACCCGGTAATTGCACCACGATACGATCAGCACCCTGGCGTTGAATTAACGGCTCGGCAACACCTAACTGGTTAACCCGATTACGCATAATAGTAATATTTTGTTTTACGGCATAATCGCGAGTTTCAAGTAACTTCTTTTCTGACATGGTAGCCAGAATCATTAGATTATCTTTTTCATTGAAGACTAAGTCTGGATTACGTTTCTTTAAAAACGCTAATCCTTGATCCAAGGTTTCTTGGTCACGAAACTGGATATCAACACCTTCGTCCAACTGGCGAACAGTGCGGTAACGAATTCCTTCTTCGCGCAATGAAGTACGGAAATCACCAACCATGTCTTCCATGGATTTAGCAATGGCCAAGTTCATGTCCACTTCCATCAAAAAGTGCACACCACCACGTAAATCCAGTCCCAATTTAATCGGTTCAGCCCCTAATGACTCTAACCATTTTGGTGTATCCGGTGCCAAATTCATGGCTACGTAATAATTGTCACCCATGGATTTATCTAACATTTCACGAGCAAGTAATTGAGTTTCTGAATCGGGCACTCGAATTAGAATTTGATCGTTTTCTAATACAGCGCTTTTGATTTTAATATTTGCTTGCTGCAGATCGTCTTCAACCTGCTTTAATGTCTGCATGGTGACGGTGGCATTACGACCAGCCGAAATCTGAATGGCGTGATCTTCACCATATAGATTCGGTGAAGCATACAAAGCCCCAATGGCGATAATAAAAATCACCATTAGGTACTTCCATAATGGAGTTTTGTTTAACACAAGATATTCCTTTGTTTGGGTTGACGATAAAACCTCGCTAACCGGCGCTTATTCATTAAGTAGCAAACAAGCACCGGCATACTCAGGTAAACCCAGTTCAAAAATTACAGGCTTTTCATCGTGCCTTTGGGCAATACTGCCGAAATAGCCGATTTCTGTACCACAATGTTGGTGGCTTCATTCAATGCCAGTTCAACAAAATCTTTTTCTTCACTTACTTTTACTATTTTACCTACCATGCCACCTTGCGTTAGCACCTCATCCCCTTTGCTTAACGAAGCAACCAGATTCTTGTGCTCTTTAACGCGTTTAGCTTGTGGACGATACAGCATGAAATAAAAAATCAGACCGAAAATACCCAACATAATCAGCATTGACATACCGCCATCTTGCGCGCCACCAGGTGCAGCTTGTGCGTAGGCATTTGAAATAAATAAACTCATGTTTTTCCCCTAATTAATAAATTTTTATATTTTATAAAGCATCACAGTGCTGGCACTGGCATGTCTTTTTGTTGATAAAACTCAGTCACAAACTGATCAAGTTGACCGGCATCAATCGCATCCCGCAATCCTTGCATTACTCGTTGATAATAACGCAGGTTGTGAATGGTATTAAGTCTGGCACCGAGTATCTCATTGCACTTGTCCAAATGATGTAAATATGACCGCGAATAATTTTTACAAGTGTAACAGTCACATTTTTCATCTAATGGGCCGGTATCGGTTTTATGCTTGGCATTGCGAATCTTGACAATACCTTCGGTGACAAACAAATGTCCGTTACGAGCATTACGGGTTGGCATCACACAATCAAACATATCAATGCCACGGCGCACCGCTTCAACAATATCTTCCGGTTTACCGACTCCCATCAGATAACGAGGCTTATCTGCCGGGATCTTTTCCGCGGTATGATCCAAAATACGGATCATATCTTCTTTAGGTTCGCCTACCGACAATCCCCCAATGGCATAGCCGTCAAAACCAATATCCACCAATCCTCGCAACGAAATATCGCGCAAACCTTCATGCATACCGCCCTGAATAATGCCAAATAACGCTGACGGGTTACCGGCATGGGCATCTTTACTGCGCTGTGCCCAGCGTAATGAGAGTTCCATCGATTTACGTGCTACTGATTCTTCCGCAGGATAAGGCGTACATTCATCAAAAATCATTACGATATCCGAGCCAAGATCACGCTGGACATGCATGGACTTTTCCGGGGTAAGCATGATTTTTTCACCGTTGATGGGGGAACGGAACGTCACACCTTCCTCGGTAATTTTGCGAAGTTCACCTAAGCTGAATACCTGAAAACCACCGGAATCAGTCAATATAGGTTTATCCCAATGCATAAAGTCATGTAAGTCACCATGTAACTTCATCACTTCAGTGCCGGGACGTAACATTAAATGAAAGGTATTACCTAAACAGATATGTGCACCGGTATCTTCCAGTTCCTCCGGAGTCATTCCCTTAACCGTGCCGTAGGTACCAACAGGCATAAACGCAGGCGTTTCCACCACTCCACGTTGAAAAGTCATTCTACCCCGACGAGCTTTTCCATCGGTTTTAATTAATTCAAATTGCATAAAAAATCCTGACAGCAGACCGGAAAACAGTCCGGAGCTGAGAAAAAAGAGCGCTGATTATATACGAACACGCCTCGATTTTATAAAGTAAATTTACTGTTCAGCCCGCTCAATAAACATCGCATCACCATAACTAAAGAAACGATATTTCTGCTCTATGGCTTGTTGATAGGCACTCATCACCTTGTCTCGCCCTACAAAAGCACTGATTAACATCAATAAAGTCGATTCGGGTAAATGAAAATTCGTCAACATGGCATCAACAATCTGAAACTGATAACCGGGATAAATAAAAATATCGGTATCAGCATAATAAGGTTGTAGATCCGTTTGTTGTTTCAACGCGGCCTGAGCGGCTGACTCCAGAGAACGTACTGATGTGGTTCCCACCGCTACCACTCTTTTACCTTTTGCTTTTGTGGCCAGGATGGCATCTACCACCTCCTGTGGCACTTCGGCATATTCCGCATGCATTTGATGCTCCAGAATATTATCTACCCGCACCGGCTGAAACGTTCCCGCTCCCACATGCAAGGTGACAAAGGCTTGTTGAACCCCTTTATCCTTGAGTTGTTGCAGAATTTGATCATCAAAATGCAATCCTGCCGTTGGCGCGGCTACCGCTCCGGGTTTATCGTTATACACCGTCTGATAACGTTCTTTATCCGAATCCTCGTCAGGACGATCGATATAAGGCGGTAATGGCATGTGACCAAACTGTTCCAATACCTCCAGTACCGGTTGTTCGGTTAAAAACTGCAACTCAAATAAGGCATCGTGGCGCTGCAGCATTTCCACTTTAACCTGTTGCTCCAGAATGAGTATCGTTCCGGGTTTAGGTGCTTTACTGGCTCGCACATGAGCTAACACTCGTTGCTCATCTAATATACGTTCTACCAACACTTCAACTTTTCCACCAGACTGTTTCTGTCCAAGTAGTCGCGCAGGAATAACCCGGGTATTGTTGAATACTAAAAGATCGCCTTCATTGAGCAGATCAAAGATATTTTTAAATTGTAAGTGCTGTACCGCACCGGATTGGCCATTTAGATGCAACAAACGACTGGCAGAACGATCTTTCATCGGATAGCGAGCAATTAGTTCATCGGGAAGTTCAAAATTAAAATCAGACAGTTTCATAGGGGTACCAGAAAAATTCACAGCGCATTTTACGTATATCCCCTAACTATCTCAAGTTAGGCTATATTCGTGATTTTGCAGCAAGTTAGGTATTTTAATTTATACCTTTAATGCACTTTTAATACCGACATCAATAATATTTATACGTATCATTCAGTCTGTTTCTTCCATAAAGCTTTAACAGGTTATGTCCCTGTCTAACATTTTAACCCGGCTCCCGCCGGGTTTTTTTTATCTTTTTTCCGCTGATACGGTTTGCTATTAGTTATCATCCGTCGCGATGCCCATATCGGCAAAAATATCTAACATATCTTCCCGCTCTATTCGTCTCACATTGAGTACAAACATAATTTGTAACAATAGATCCGCACCCAATATTCCCTTATTCACTTTATTTCTCAGGTTGTCTGCGCTTTGATCTATGCCGATACTGGACAGACGGTCACTGAGATCTTGGTATTTAACACCACGACGAGACATCTCAGCTTTCAGTAAGCGTTGAACTAATTGGCGCCAATCGGCCGTTTTTGGACTTGCATGCATAATAATTAACCCACAACAAATGTGACGTATAATTTACATTCAAACACTTTTTTATTCAAATAAAATAAATTAATGTTTGACTAACTATTTTTTTACTGACTATTATAGTGCCCAGAACAACTTAGTCAGATGCTTTAAAGGAGAGTAGCCATGACTTGGGATCTTGACCAACTTAAGACCCTTATCAGTAGTAATGATGACTATGTCGTCACTCATGAAGAAAATTGTCTGTTAATCGCTAATTCAGATGGTATCGATGCCTGGTTAGCCATTAGCGGTGAACAAATATTGGTTGAGTCGTTACTGTTTTCAATCGACGAAGTAAAAGACACAGCCGCCCTGAATGCAGAAATACTCAAGACACATATGATTTTTCCGTTGAGTACCGTGGGTATTTCAAACATTTCCGGACAAGAATATTACATCGCATTTGGTGCACTTAGTTCCCAGTCCAAAGAACAAAGCGTGCTGATTGAAATAGAAACCTTATTTCAGAATGTTGCCGGCTTCCTGGATGCCTATCAGGAACATCTGAAATAACCCTAGTCACAGTGTGAGGAGACAATTATGTCTGTTTGGAGAAAATTAGTTACTGCCGTTAAAGGTGGCGTTACCGAAGCAGCTGAAGCGGTTGCCGATAGTCAGGCAATTCGTATCCTTGAACAGGAAATTCGTGATGCCAAAGAAGAATTACGTCGTTCAGATCATGCTCGTACGCAAATTCTGGCCAAGTGTAAACTGGCTCAACAAAAGGTCGACAGTTTACAGTCATCGATTAGCCAGTATGAAGAACATGCTCGCAAAGCCATTGATACCGATCGTCAGTTAGCGTTGGATTGCGCCCAGAAAGTGGCCGACCTAAAAGCTGAAATGAATACAGAACAGCAATATCTGGATCAGTTCAAGCAATCGGAAAAACAGCTGGCCGAAAATATCAGCCAAGCCAAAAACAATTTGCGCCGCCTGGAGCAGCAAGTGGATATGGTTAAGGCCACCGAGTCAGTACAAAAAGCGCAGGTTGCCGTATCATCGCGCCATATGGGTGCCAACAGCAAAATGAAAACGGCTACCGAGTCTTTACAACGTATTCAGGATAAGCAGAATATGCGTAATGCCGAACTGCAAGCAGCTCAAGAACTGGCTGCAGATGAATCCACCGATGATTTGGAAAAACGTCTGGCCAATGCTGGCATCAAAGGTGGCGAAACGTCCGCAGATGATGAGTTAAGCCGAATATTAGGAAAATAATCGCTCTATGCCAATGATTCAGAAAATCAGAAAACTGGTCCTGAAACATTTTATCCATATGCGCTGGTACTCTGTAGTACTGGCGCTTATTGTTTATGCCACAATAAGCTGGCTATTGTTATGGATAAGTAATGAAACCGCATTAATTCAATGGCCTGATTTTCTCTATTGGCTAATGGTAACCGGCTCAACCGTAGGCTATGGCGATATGTCGCCGACCACTGATGCGGGAAAATACGTCACCAGTATTTTTATTATTCCCTTCGGCCTCAGTATTTTTGCCCTGATTGTGGGGCGCGCCGCCGCCTGGATCTCACAGCAATGGCATAAAGGAGTAAAAGGTTTGAAAGCAATTCATGTTTCTCAGCATATTTTAGTCATCGGCTGGCACGGTGAACGCACCATGCACTTACTCAATTTACTATTACGTGAACGTGACGAAGCGAATAAACAACAAGCAATCGTACTTTGTGTTCGCGCTGATATAGCCAATCCCCTTCCCGGACAGATTGAATTTGTAAAGGTTAACTCGTTTAATAAAGATGTGGATATGAATCGGGCGTGCATAGCCGATGCCTCGGTGATTATCGTCGACAATCCCCGTGACGACGAAACCATGACCACCGCGCTGTATTGCCATCAACGTAACCCGAACAATCATCTACTGGTTTACTTTGAGGACGAGAGTTTAAGTAAGTTGCTTAAACAACATTGTACCAATGTCGAATGCACTCCCAGCGTCGCAGTGGAAATGCTGGCTAAATCAGCATTTGATCCCGGTTCCAGCTCTCTGCATCACGATTTGCTGAATGTGGAAGACGACGGGCAGGCCCAATATTCGGTTAGCGTTCCGGAACTCCAGCAGCCAATTACGGTAGAGCAACTTTTTATTGGCCTGAAAAAGTCTTATAACGCGACCGTCATCGGACTGGCTAATCACCTTAAACAAATTGAACTTAATCCGAATCTGACCACCTTATTAGCGCCAGGCGATAAAATTTACTATATCGCCTCTCGCAGGCTGAAAAATATCGACTGGGAGACCTTTCATGTTCAGTAAATGGTTTGGCAAAAAAGACACTGACAATAAAGTCGATGCTCCAGAGATAATGGGCTTGTATCTGGGCGGCTCATTTGAAATCGATCCATTGAAATTACGCTTAATCGAGCCACAACTGATTATCGAGAATGCCGCCAGTCAGCATCTGATTCAGGCCGTAGGTGAAGTGCACCTCGATACTGGCGGTAAAATTTTACGTTTTTACACCGATGACGATGCGTTTGTGCAGGTGGTAATGGATGGCGGTGATACCGAAAACCATATTACGGATGTAAAACTATGGTACTTTTTCGACACGCAAACCGTTGGCAATGACCAACAGTGGCAACAGCTTGTTAACTCGGATATTTCCCAACCTGAGTATCAATTGGAACAACAAACCTTCAGCCGCGTCTGGAATGCCGTAGGTGAACAGTCTCCACCGGTGGCGATGACCGAAAAAACCTACGAACAGGATGGTGATGTTAGCGAAACGGATCAATTTGTGATGTTATATGAACGAGCCATTGGAGAAGACGAATTTGAGTCACTGATGGTCAGCGGCGAAGAAAAACAAGTGGGTAACAATCTTGACCGCTGCCGGGTAATCAGTACCGGGTTTAATCTTCAACCTGCGGATATTCGTATTAACGGATAACACTTTAATAAATTAAAGGAAACTATGATGGAACTGATTTTACAATCGTTAAGCGGCCTGACTAATTTTGCCCTGTATTTTATCGTCTCAATTGCGCTGCTGTTTATCTTTAAAATTGCTTACGCTTTTGTCACTCCTCACGATGAGTGGAAACTGGTTAAAGAAGACAAGAGTGATGCCGCCGCTATCGGTTTTGCTGGCGCCATGATTGGTTTTTCATTGGCATTAGCCAGTGCCGCCACTAATTCTACCCATTTAGTTGATTTTGTAATTTGGGGCATCGTGGCATTGCTTGCCCAATTGTTTGCTTTTGGTTTATTACGTTTTACCTTTATGCCCATGATTGCTGAACGTATCAGCAACAATGAAACCTCCGCCGGTATTATGTTGGCCGGCATGTCAGTTGCAGTTGGTTTGCTCAATGCCGCTTGCATGAGTTATTAGGGGGTAATGTTGTGAATGAATCGATTAAACGTAGTCGCACAATCAACCTAAGTAGAATGCGCAAGCATTTTGCACTCAAACCTCTTGCCCTTAGTGTCACGGCGGTGATGCTCAGTGCCTGCAGCAGTCCCAAACAAGACGCCACGGTTTATACCAGTGAAGATGACTGCTCCAGTGCCAATCCAGGACACGAGCAAGAATGTAAGGCGGCCTATCAGCAGGCTTTACAAGATGCCGAACGTACCGCGCCAAAATACAACAGCATGAATGACTGTGAATATGAATTTGGTGCCAATCAGTGCCGCCAGACTCATAGTGGTGGAGGGTCGTTTTTTATGCCCTTTATGGCCGGTTATATGCTAAGTAACTTACTCAGTCCTGGCCCTTACTACTCGCAACCGCTATTTACTTCCTATTCGCGTTATTCACCGTATCGTAACCACTGGATAACCGCTGATGGCAACGATTATGGTGACTTGCGTAACCGTAATCTGCGCGTCAGTAAAAATGCTTACAAACCTAAACCCACTGTTACCAAAACCATGCAACGGGGTGGTTTTGGTTCTTCGGTCAGAGCAAAATCTAGCTGGGGTAGTTCCAGTAAAGGTGGTTGGGGCGGATAGGATTGAGCTTCGAGCTTCGAGCTTCGAGCTTCGAGCTTCGAGCTTCGAGCTTCGAGCTTCGAGCTTCGAGCTTCGAGCTTCGGCAATATAATAGTTAGCCAATAATTGAGAACAAATGTTACGCATCGCTTCAGCACCGCGCCCTGACTGGCAAGCCAGGGCGAAAGCCTTTGGCTTTCATTTTCACACCTTGTACGGTGAGCCCTACTGGGATGAATCGGCTTATTATCAGTTCAGTCTCAAACAAATCGAACAGGATTTGGAAGATCCTACTGCCGAGTTGCATCAGATGTGTTTGCAAGTGGTGGATAAAGTCGTTAACGATGAACAGTTATTACAGCAGTTCCAAATTCCTCAAGCCTTTTGGCAGCCCATTGCCGATTCGTGGCAACGTCAGGATCCGAGTCTCTATTCCCGTCTGGATTTAGCCTATCACGGCACAGGCCCTGCCAAATTTTACGAAAACAATGCCGATACGCCTACTTCCCTGTATGAATCGGGTTTCTGGCAGTGGTTATGGCTGGAAGATTTGGTTAATCAGGGGCATATCAATCAAGCCGCTGACCAATTTAATTCCTTACAGGAAAAACTGGTCAACCGGTTTGATGCAATCGCCCGTCATTATCAAATTAATCAGCTGCATTTTGCCTGCTGCAAAGACACCGAGGAAGATCGTGGCACGGTGCAATATTTACAGGATTGCGCCAAAGAAGCAGGGTTACGCGACGACTTTGTGTTTATCGAAGATATTGGATTGGGTGAATCAGGTGATTTTACCGATTTAGTGGATAAGCCTATCCAATCAATGTTTAAACTCTACCCGTGGGAGTTTATGCAGCGCGAGGCCTTTGGCGAGCATATTGAAACAGCCGAGGTTAATTGGCTGGAACCGTTATGGAAATCGGTTTTATCCAACAAAGCCTTATTGCCGATGTTATGGAAAATGTTTCCCAAACACCCTAATTTACTACCCGCCTGGTTTGAAGATGAACTGCATCTGGCCGACCAGAGCCAACTGGTCAAAAAGCCGATATTTTCCCGAGAAGGTGCCAACGTTAGCGTGATTAAAGACGGTAAAACCATTATCGATGCCGATGGCCCTTATGGCGAAGAAGGCTTTATTTATCAGCAATGGTATGGGTTACCCAAGTTCGGTGATAACCATACCTTAATTGGCTCATGGTTAGTGGATGACCAGCCAGCGGGTATATCGGTAAGGGAAGACAAATCGGCCATCACTCAGGATATGTCCCGCTACTTACCGCATATTATTTTATAGGAACAATAACGATGGCTAGCCGCCTTCACAAATTTATTGGGCTATTCCTAGTTTTTGGGATTCTACCGGTCTGGATTGGACAGAGTTCAGTCAGCGCCACCACCATTAACGTGACAGATTACGGTGCCACAGGAAATGATAATACCGACGATGTAGTCAGCATTCAGCAAGCTATTAATGAAACCAGCGCGAGTGATACGCTGTTTATTCCCGACGGGATTTATAAAATTAGCCGCCCTATTCTGTTAAAAACAAACATCAAGATTACCGGTCAATCACAAAACAATACCGTTATTCAGTTTGCTGGAGATAACATTTATTCGATGATGACGTTATCTGGTGTATCCAGGGTAGAAATTGCCTCATTGACGTTGGATGGAAATAATCGCGATGTGGCCAATGCCATTTTTGCCGAAAAAGGCAGTGGCCATAAACTGCATCATCTGACCATAAAAAATCTCAATCACAACGGCTTCGGA
The DNA here is from genome assembly GCF_048268085.1 of Neptunicella sp. Classification (NCBI taxonomy): domain Bacteria; kingdom Pseudomonadati; phylum Pseudomonadota; class Gammaproteobacteria; order Alteromonadales; family Alteromonadaceae; genus Neptunicella; species Neptunicella sp. The sequence continues at coordinate 195,379 of NZ_JBLWWF010000006.1, forward strand.
CCGCATGGAGTGCTATTTTCCGGTAGTGCCAGTTGGACGGATTCAGTAACCCACAGCGTGATAGTGGACAACACATTTAGAAATATTGGCGTTAACTCACCGTGGGGCGCCGCAGTTCGATTGGCTAATGGTGCGTCACACAATCAAGTTTTAAGCAATACCATCACCGATACTGGGCGTGGAGGAATACTGGCCAATCAGGGCTCTACCGATCTCATTATCCGTGAAAACCGTATTAGTGGCATTGGCAAAGCGGCTGAAGGCCTGTCTATTGAGGTACATACCGAATGCAATCGTGCCACTATTGAAGACAACATCGTTGATCACTGGATTAGTCTGGATAAAACTAACTACAGCGCGATACGTCGCAATAAAATAACGACCGATAAATCCTCAGACTGGAAATATGCCGCGCTGGAACTTGCGGGCGGCACCAATAATATATTTACCGACAACCTGGTTGATGGCGGCACAAAAACCGGTATTTCCATATCAATAAATTATCCAAAGGAATATATTTTTTGGGGACGTAACACCATCAAACATGCGGCAGACTGGGGGGCGCAGTTGCAAGGAGAATCACAGGGACTCAGTTACCATTATTTTTACCACAATACATTTTCTTATACTTACAGAAATCATCCCCAATCCTCTTACCCCGATCAGGGACATGGCTTTCGGGTTAATGGCAATACACATCACATCACTCTAGAACAAAATACCTTCAACAACAATCAGGGACTAGGCATTGAATTTAATGGTACGAATATTGACCAATTTACCTTTATCAACAACAGCATAGTTGGAAATAAGTTAGCAGCCATTACTACTTACCCGGGTAAGGATCTGCAATGGAGCAATAATAAAGTGAATGGTAATGGCGACGACAACGTTCCGGCATCTTCAGGATTTGTGCGTAGCGCATTACCTGTTGTCAACTTTACCAATGACGCAACTGTTAGGATGAATACCCCAATTCAATTTATCAATTCATCTGTTTCCAAGGATTCGGCAGGCAATAGCGCGCATGTATTGTGGGATTTCGATGATGGTCTACCCAGTAACCAAAACAACCCCACCTTCACCTACACCCAGCCAGGATCATACCGTGTCACCCTGATTGTCTGGGATGATAAAGGCAGAGCGGCGCGTAAGGAGAAAGTGATTACTGTTCTATCCGAGCGTTAACTCAATGATTTGAATGAATAAAAACTTCGTTTGTGTCATTCAAAATAACGAAAAAGCCTTTCTTTGTTACGTGATTATCACACACCGATGTGTGACATTGCTATTGGGTTAAAGCCTCAATAGCGCCGCAGCTAAACCGATCAAACCACCGAAGACACCGCCCCATACCACCAGCCAGCCTAAATGTTGTTTAATCATTTGTTGAATGATTTCCTTGACTAGTTGCGGGGTGAGTTCATTCAGACGATTATCCACAATCTGTGAGATTTGCTGATGCATCTCGTCTGTCAGCCCCGGTTTGGATAATTGCTGCTGCAATGCGCTTTTAAAATTGTCATCTTGACTAATATCCAGTAACGCCGATTGCATCTTGCTGATAAAAGGTTCTCGCAATGGCTCCAGTGCGGCAGCGCCGCCAAACATTCCCAACATTTGACCAAAAGACGACGCTTTAATCACTTCAACCAAGGAATCAAACGTGGGCGCCAGATCAACTTTGGCTATGATTGGCGACAGATCAAGATCAAATCTGTCATGCTCCTGGCTCAGTAACCGCTGAATATTTTGATGAGTAAAGAACTGTTCCATCATCAAATTGCGAATCCCCTGTTTGAATTCCTCAAAGCGATCCGGAATTACCCCAGAGCCATATAAACCGGGGACTTTCTCAAATAACATATAGATTGCCAGTGAATTGGTAAGCGCACCGGACAGCGCAAATAATCCGACGGATTTAGCAATATCGTTGTCCAGAATGATCCCCACCGCCACTAACAAAAACGCCAGACCGTTTGTCACTATATTCTTATTCACTGCTTTCCCCGAATGAGTTAATAATGCGAAAAATCGCAGCAAATATACTAATCTCGCTACGACTGTCAATATTCGATGGGATTGTATCTGGTTAGTGAGCTGTGCAGGGGATAACCATTTGAATGGATCACAAAACGCTTTAAACGAGTAGATTAGATATGGCTGGCTAAAAATTTAATCATTAAAGTCAGCCCTATCCCGTTACTCGTAAACTATGTTAAAAAGCGTAGTTAAAACCAATATTAATACTCTTCCAATCTGCTGAAATAGCAGGGTTCGGATTGAATTCCGAAAGCATATTATAATCAATAAAAAACCTAACACTATTGCTCACTTTATAATCAAACCCAAGGCCATAAATTAAGCCACTCTCAGTGTATGAATGTTTTGCTGTATTGACGTCCGTTAATATATCCCCTGAATCGAAAGTACCATTTTGGTCTATTTTAGTCTTGGAATAACCCGATGTAGCATAAATACCAAATCTATCAGTAAGTGGATAAGACACCTTAATTAATAGTGAAGTTTGATAATTTATATCGGTATCAAAACTTTCTGCGGGAAAACCGCCTAAACTAACATTAAAGGTATTTCCAGACGTGCCTTTTGAAAATCGTGTTTCAACTGCCATATAGTTATTGTATTGATAACCGACAATAAGACCTGCGGTATTGAAATCCCGACTGACGGGGCTTAAAGAGATTTTTTGTTCCGTATATAAACTGCCAACATACCAATTATCAATTGTTTTAGCTGATACAGGAGCAATAACAGTCGATAGAAATATTGTGGAAACAATAGTGGGTGCTTTTTTCATTTAAAGTCCTTTTTAAAATAATTCGATTACTTCATCAGATATTCAATTCAAAACCAAGTTGCTTTGCTAAATTATGAAAAGTTCAATTACTCCTAATTTAATGAATAATTTCTAACACTTGTGACAACGCTTTACTGATTTAGTTGTTAATTAATTTCATCAATAAATATCGCGCCGATATCGTTGCTGGATAATCAACGCTTGATATTGAGTTTCATCCAAGATTTGCTGTAACGCATTATCGACACCTTGAGCCATGCCTTTGCGGTTGCCACAGACAAAAACTAACGCCCCATTAACGATCCACTGCCTTAAATTATCTGCATGCGCCAACATGACGTCTTGCACATAGCGGGGACATGTTTTATCCCGCGAAAAGGCTTTGCTAACGATCACTCCCTGCTGTTGCCAACTCCGTACCTCGTCTCCAAGAAAAGCGTCTTTATCCGGATCACGTTCGCCAAAAATCAACCAGCTTCGACTCCCCGGATATTGCAGACGCTGCAATATATGTGCGCGTAAACCAGCTAATCCTGTACCGCTGCCGATAAAAATTGCCGGAATATCGGCATCCACCGCGTAAAAAGCCGGATTGGGTTTAATTTTCAATTCCACAATATCGTTAAGTCCTGCTAAATGGGTTAACCAGCCTGACCCTACCCCCAGTGAACCATCAGCAAACTGATGCTGACGCACAATCAGTTCGATAACACCGGTTCCCGACAAATTGGCAATACTATATTGACGAGTCACGCCGCGACTAAATTGCAGTTCGGCGATATCACCTACCCGCCATTCCGGACGATTAACTAATGAACGCAAGGTGATAAAGTATGCATCAGCACCGGGACTGCCCTGATTAAGTAATTGCCGCTGACTCAGTTGCCATGGTTCAAACTGATTTTCTGCGGGGGGCGAGATTTGCTGTTGTTCAAATACCAGATCCGAATGTAAACCCGACGCACTTTGCCATTTGCTGATCAATGCTTGAGGACGATGCCCTTCACTGGCACAGGATTCCAGCGGTTCAATAATCGGCAACGCGCCTAACTGGCACAACCCCAGATAGAGTTGATGGCCAAATCCGCAAAATTGTTGATAGAGTTTGTCACCCAACGCCATCACGCTAAATTGCAAATGAGATAAATCCTGCTGCAAGCTGCCGGTTAAAAAATGTTTGGCAAATGCAGCGCCATTATCCGGAGCCTCGCCTTCTCCATAGGTAGAGACCACAAAGAGCGCCTGACGCGTTGTTGCCAGCACATCTTCATTGACCTGATTTAGCGATAATAATTGCACCGGTAACTGACCATCAAATAACGCGGCACATTGCCGCGCGATGGATTCAGCCGTGCCGGTCTGACTGGCATAAGCCACCAAAATAGTGCCGTCATCTCTACGCATCTGCGCATTTTTCTGACGGGATTTACGCTGATAATTAAACCAGCTTAACAAGCAAAGCAGGCTATAAAGGGCAATCGTCAGGATGGCCAGTAACAGACGTTCGGATTCAGACATGCAAGATTAATTTACTGTGGCAACACTTCAAAGGTTGCGCTGTAGCCGCCACTGCGACGAGTTGCGGGCGCTTTGGCGTTGTCATCTTCATAACTGGCCGATAACCAGTACATTCCCGCTTGGGGCCAGCTTACCCTAAACAGACCATTTTTATCAGCGACTGCTTTGATTGCATTCTGGGAGGTGCGATAACGCATACCGCCTGCCAGTACTAATACTTCCGCCCCCGCAGCCGGCTCCCCATCAATCAATAAGGTAAACTCGGCACTTTCACCGGCATATAAATCATTGGGATGAGTAACAGGTACCAGCTCCAGCCCTTCATTACTTGGCTTGAATACCTGGTTGCTAGGCGCACCCGCGGTAACAAACGTTTCGACACGGCGTGAAAACTGGCTAACACTCAAATCTTTGGCGTCTTTCGGAACATTTTTATCAAACTCGGCCATCTCTGCTGGCTGTCCACGGCGAGGCCAACCCTGACGCTTGCCTTCGGCGTCGACCCAGCGGGCACGTATACCGCTACTGGCACTAAAAACTTTATAGGTTCCCTCTTGCGCCAATTGCAAATCAAAATTGCTGCGGTATTTACCAGTATTGGCATTTTTAAGTTCCACTTTATTGCCGTTAGGACTAAGGACCTCAACCGAATTCAGACGAAAAGGGGCATGATCAGCATGAAAAATATCGTTGGATACCGCGGCGTCAACCGTCACCCAGGCATTATCTGCTGACAAAACCGTCGCAGCAGGTAAAAACCAGGCACGGTGAGCTTGAGCCGCAAAAGACAAACTCATTGCCAATGTGCTTACAATTAAAGTAGAAAATGTACGTTTCATATTCAGTCCTTTCATTAGGGTTTGATGGTCAAATCGATGCGGCCCAGTTCTTTCTTACCCTGAACATTAAGGGTTTGCGTGTGGTTAATCGGTAATGTAAAAGGCACCGATAACACCTCACGGCCACCAACCTCCCGTACCGCTTCGATATAAAACTGATATTCACCGGCGGGTAAATCATTCAGAGCCAGTGCCTCTGAATCAAAACTCACCTGATAACTGCCAGCAGTTTTGGTTGCACCGGTAATCGCATCGACTGGCAAGCTTAAACTGCGTCCACTGCGACGCCACCATTGGCGTAAATCTTTCAGCCATTCCTGACCTTTCTGGTTGGCTTTGTCATGGTCGTACCAAAGCGCCAGATTTTTGATCTGGCTGCGATCTTGGCTCTGGATCCACATGGCCAGATAAGGCGCGTGATACTCCGCCACATCCAGTTTGGGCAATTCCACATTGGCCTCAATGGTCGCTGCACTCAAGGGCAGACTTAGCACTAACAATGGCAACAGCTTCTTCATATTAATCTCTCTAGGGATGGACAAATAAAATCACAATCAACACCGGCAGCAACACGCCAAAACCGACCATCGGCCAGGTCGTGGGGCGGCCACCCGCATAGCGATAGAGTAAAACCAGCCCGGTCAGACAAAACACCGCACAAGCCAGCGCAAATATATCGATAAACCAATACCAGACTTCGCCGGTATTGCGGCCTTTATGTAAATCATTTAAATACGCCACCACTCCGCGGGTCGTGCGCTCATAAATCAAATCACCACTTAGTCTGTCGATGCTCAGCCACGCATCACCTCCGGGTTCGGCCAGGGATAGATATATTTCGTCTTCCCCCCATTCCACCTTATCACTGATGGGCAAATGCACTGATTTATGCTGGGCCAACCACGCGGTAAGCTCAGTGGGCAACGGACCTTGCTGTACATCATGTAAACTGGACTGAATATCATCCGGCAGGGTCAGTTCCACAGTCGTAACATTGATATTGGCAGGGATATCCGCAGCATGATTTAGGGTGATGCCAGTGACGGCAAATAACAACATGGCAGCCAGACAGATAGCCGAACTGACCCAGTGCCATTGGCGAATAGAACCGAGGGAAATTCGTGCTTTTGTTTTTACCATTGACGCAACTCCGACCTAGATCACGACGTGTACTGAGACTGATTGACTAATTGCTCAAGCTGACGGATATTCTGCTGAACACCGGTTCGGTCGGGGTCAATATCCAGTAGCCTACGCAATAACTTCAGAGCACTCTGGTAATCTTTTTGATCAATTTTAAGCTGCGCATGGGCCAGTAAGGCTGATATCTGGGTATCTTTTAAACTAGTGGCACGTACCAAATATAATTCTGCTTGCTGGGGTTGGTCTAACTTACGATAAACATCAGCTAAAGCCAGAATGGCTTGTCCATTTGCAGGGTCTCTATCCACTGACTTTTGTAGAAAAATCTTGGCTTTTTTATAATCGTGTTGTGCTAACGCAAGTTTGCCACTCCAAATGTCGAGACTGTCTTTTTGTAGATCGGTTAACGAGGCTTTTTCAGCAATACCAATCAAACTTTCCGCCTGTGAGATTTTGTTCTGATCGATCAGCCACGGCAGGGTCTGATCAAAGACGGCTATCACCTGCTCCCGGTTTGAATTGTCCAGTTGTTGCAGACTTTGTGATAAAAGCGCCACAGCACGTTTTGGACTGCCTTCATGAGCATGCAAACCTACTGCCGTGAGCAGATTACTAGTGTTATCGTCTCCCAAACGGATCGCTGCTTCGAGACTCGCCAGCGCACTCTTATATCGATGTTGCTGCATGGCAATCTGACCTCGCATAAGCCAAAACTGCGGGTCATCACTATGGGTAGCTAACTGTTGTTGTAACAATGCGCTGGCATAATCCCAAGCACGAGATTGAATTAGCACATACAACAACCCCTGCAACCATTGTTCGTTGTCTGGCGACAAGTACATCGCTTGTTGGTATCCGGCAATAGCAGCATAAGGCTGATCATTACGGAAGTTAAGGTATGCCAGCTGACCATATGACTGTGCATCAGAAGTCCCTAATTCAATGCTGCGTGAAATATGGTTCTTAGCCTGCTTATAGTCTTTTTTTAACATATACAGCATACCCAGCGTGCGGTGTGCCAATAGTAAGTCGGGCATATCTTTTAGTGCCGACGTCAGGACACGCTCTGCTTTATCATAACTTTTAAGACTCAGGTAAACTTGCCCACGTAACACTTTTAGTGCGGGGCTATCAGTTCGAAAATCTTTTTCAAGAAAATCATCCCGTTCCTCAAAAGCCCTGATAACAAGACGATACTCCTGCTTTTCCAGCAAAGGTTCGATCTTTTTGCCAAACTCAGTTTCTCCTGGGGATATTTTGGCAATAGTTTGATTCAATGCTGGACGCTGAATAAAAGTAAAGTCGGGTTCGGCGAATTGAATCACAATGTCGCCAGCCTGTACCTGAATAGCCAGTAAAGAGCTCAGTAACAAGCCGGTTTTAGTTAAAATCGAAAATCTATTCATAACAAACTCTCACGAATTAATAGCAATCGGCCACACAAATCTGGCCCTGACAGGCACGCCATCTTTCATCGGTGCGCTAAAACGGCTGTTATGCACCATCTTTTTAATTTGCGGTAACAACTCCGGATAATCATTCTCAAGTACTTCAAGTAAGGTAATACTGCCATCCACATCGATTAAAACCCGTAAAGAAATCATAATTTTACGAATACCTTTTAATGATGCCCGTCGCGGCATTTTTATGCGTAGCGGTGTTAATAAAATCGGCATCCCATCAAGGCTGTCTAACTCAAAGGCTTGCATGTCTACCCCAACTGACTGCCACTCAGGTAATCTGGTATCTATTGTCGGAACATCAGGTAATTTAATACTTAATTTCGACTCTGGAATATCCACAGTCACTACTTTTGCCTGCCGTCCTTCAACCCTTAAATGCAGACTTTGTTCTGCCTGAGTCTGCTTAACTTTAGGAGGTGAAGGAGGAGGAGGCACTGACGGTATGACGTCAATTTCACGAACTGTAACGCTATCTTTCGGGTTAAGCGCAGCTGAACGACCTAACCACATCACTAGTAAAGCCAAGCTAAATATCACCAGACTAAGTAGTACAGAAATAGCGCGGGACGATTTCATCACCATTACTCGTTTTCTGTAGCCAAATTGACGACTTTGGCCCCCGCTAGTTTGACTTCATCAATCACTTCCACCAACTGCTGCGCGGCAACATTCTTATCTGCCTGGATTACAACCGGCCTATCATCTGCTTGTAGTAACTGTTCGAGTGTGCCACGAATTCCGGCTACACCGATGTTATTGCCATCGTAATACACCTGCCCGTCATCGGTGATAGCCAGTAAAATAACGGTTTGTTCTAACTGTTGCGCAGTAATGGATTGGGGTTTATCCACTTCCACCCCGGTTTCACGCACAAATACCGTAGTGACAATAAAAAAGATTAGCAGGATAAATACCACGTCTAATAACGGAGACATATCAATGCCACTTTGCTGCTGTTGTTCCAGTTGCTGTTTTAGGCGGTTTTGCATTAATGTATCTCCACCAGCGCTTTAGGCTGTTTTTTACGACGGAAATATCCCAGCAATGCACTGTGCATTAACCAGGCTGGTACGGCACAAACCAACCCCATCTGAGTGGTAAGCAAAGCATCAGAAATACCACCACTTAAAAGAGCACCACTAGCCCCCTGCACTGAGATGCCTTTAAAACAATCCAACAAACCAATAATGGTTCCCAGTAACCCAAGTAAGGGCATGGCTCCAATCAATACCAGTATCGTTTGCTGATTGCTGATTCGCTCGCAATATTCGCCATATTTAACCTGTAATAAAGCAAAAACAAGTTGCTGATAGCACCCCAAAGCCAACACCGCAATTGCCCAGCACACCCAGTTATTGAACATATCGTTTAACATGTGCCGGCCTTAGCCGATTTATCATATTCACGGCTATGCATCAGTTTTATATTACTTTCACTTAACTGGCTGATTTGAAGTGCAAAACTTTCCAGTTGCTGGTAATAATTTTTGGCTCGGCGCGATAGCAGCGCATTCAAAATCAATGCAGGAATAGCCACCACCAATCCCAGTTCGGTGGTAATCAATGCCTGGGCAATACCACCAGAGACCACTTCCGGATCACCGGAACCAAATAAGGTCATCATCTTAAACGTTTCGATCATTCCACTAACGGTGCCCAACAAACCTAATAGTGGTGATATTGATGCAACCACTGCAATCGCACCTAACCAACGTTCCAGTCGATATTTACTGTGCTGTAATTGATTGAACAACAAATCATCACGATGTGCGATATTCGGCTCGTCACGCGCAATTTGCATAAGAGATGCTTGCATACCGTTGAGATTGGTATCTTGTTTTTCTCCCTTTTGACTTATCCACTCTCCTAGTTTTGTGCTGGGTAATAACTGAATTTTTGGCAACCTGAATAATTGCCAGCTTTTAGCGATAGCGATAATCAGTGCAAAAAGCGCAAAAAACAAAATGGGTATGGCCCATAATCCCCCTTTGCTAATATGCTCGATTGCACTTTCATGCTGTTTGGCCATTGCGATCGCTTTACTGTTACTGGGATCAAAACTTATGCTGCCCTGTCCGGTTCGGGCTAATTCCAGCAGTGATTGCCGGGATGCACCTTCCAAAGGCAAACTCACTTTTAACCCATTATTACCTGATTCGAGTAAGCCAGCCTGCTCACCATTGACGTAAAACATTACCGGTCCTAGCGACAATACATCAGCCGGTTCAATCACACCTGATTCAGTTATTACCACTTGCTGGCTAAATACGGGCGACAATTGTGCCAACAGCTTTTCACCGTGCTGCAAAATACTGTTAAGGGACGCACGTTTTTCTGATACCGGCAGGTCCTGTTGACGAGTAAAACGGTTAATAAGATTTTGCTGAAAATTATGTTGTGCACGCCAACCGTCAATACGTTGCTGCAACTGAGTCAGCCCCAGCGTATTTTCATCCTGTAATCGGCGCACAACCGCCGTTTTATCCCGCAGTGTTAAAACTTGACGTTGCACCGCAGATAGTTTTTTAGCAATAACGGCGCGCTCCGCCGCCACTTTATCCTGTGCATTTTTCAACGCCTGTTGTGATTTTTTAATATCAGACAAAATAGATTTGTCGAGCGCTTGTGCTTGCACAAATTGTGGCGCTAATAAGATAAAAAGAACGGTAATTTTTAATAATTTCATTGTGCTGCCTCCACCGCGGAAAGCGTAAGTGGCAAACTAATCAATTCGGCCTGCGCTTGCTTTTCAAAAATAGCAATAGCTTTGGCAATTTCAGTCGCATCCAGATCAGTATCAAATGTCCATTGCCAGCCATCTGCGGTTGCATGTCCTGTACCTGCAATTGTATTGTCATGGTTAACAAACCAGGCTTGGGCCACACCGAGATATAACTGTTTTACCAGTACCTGCTGACCATTATCTGTGGTAACTGTGTCTTCATTCACACTGATCCGATTAGCAAATTCCGACAATTTAGATAATTTCGCCAAAGCGACTTGCAGTTGTTGTGAGAGATTCTGTTCATCAGTCAGCGCTTTATCTTCCTTTTGCCAACTTTTCAGTATAACCGGCGGCAATTGCCCCTTAAGTTCAGACAGGGTTTGAATTAACCTGGTAACAAATTCACCGATGGTTTGTTGTTGCTTTTCTAACTGACCTTGTTCGTTAAGCAAGCTGGTTCGCTGTTTATCTACTTCAGACTGAACATCCTGACTTTTATCCAGTATCTGCTGCAACTGTTTATATTCAGCATTAAGCAATGTCAGACGCTGCTCCAGCATCGGCTTTTCTTCCTGCCACTGACTATTTAATGCTGCGGTTTGACGTTCAATATCCAGCCATTGCTGAACCAATTTTTCAGTTTTATCTACTTGTTGCTGCGCCTGAATCGTCGTTGTTACGAGTAATACCAAAATACTTATAACACGGCTGAGAAGAATGATATTTCGCCTAATAACAATCACATTTAGTTCCTACTTTGAATGACTGGAATATTCCGTTATGGACAGAATACTACAACCAAATATATCAAAAAACAATTGCAAATGATAATAGTTTGCATTTGCATATTTATTATTATAATCTCCTTATCACTCAACTTCGAGTGAAATTTTAGTGACCTGTATTTTTAGGTTTTACGTAATTAAAACTTCACACACAAAAACGTCTAACAGGAGATAACACGAATGGGTCGTACCAACCTTTTAGTTCGCCTAAATGGGTTTCATCAAACTGCATTAGCAGTTGCGATTACTGCATCTTTACCTACCTTAGCGTCCGCTCAGGAAGTTAACCGACTACCGGTAGCTCAGGCACAGGCGCAAACCGAGCAAGATTACAAAGTGGATCAATCCACCTCATATAAAAACCCATTACCGCTGGTCAACACAGCCAAAACTATCGACGTTGTTCCTCAATCCGTAATGAAGGATCGTAATGTTGATAACCTGCGTGATGCATTGCGTAACGTACCGGGTATTTCCATGGCTGCCGGAGAAGGTGGCGCGCCTCCGGGTGATAGCATGACTATTCGTGGCTTTGATGCCAGTAATGATATTTTTATCGACGGTATTCGTGATTTGGCCGGTTATAGCCGTGATACCTTCAATACCGAAGCGATTGAAGTCAGCAAAGGTCCGGCGTCAACCTCAACCGGACGTGGTAGTGCTGGTGGTAGTATTAACTTACAAACCAAAACGGCCAAGTTGGAAGAATTTGCCGATGTGACCGGCCGTTTGGGCTCGGAAGGGGATTATCGCGCCACGCTGGATTTTAATACCAAAGTCTCCAACCGCTCTGCCCTGCGTATTAATTTGTTAACCGATGACGGCGATGTTGCCGGACGTGACAATGTTGAAAATAGCACTGACGGAATTGCCGCCTCCTTTATGACTCAAATCAGCCCTGATTCCACGTTGGTGATCAATGGCGATATGCTACAACAGGATAACGTGCCGGATTATGGTATTCCCTGGGTAAGCGCCGGATTAACCGAAGGTCCGCTAATGGATTATGCCGGTAGTGCCCCTCCGGTCGATTTTGATAATTTCTACGGCAATTTATATCGGGACTTTGAGGAAATTGATGCCAAATCCTTAACCGTTAAGTTCGAGCACCAGCTCAATGCTTCTACCCAACTTCGCGCTCAAGCGAGAACCGCTTCTGTGGATAGACTTAATGTCGTCACCGCACCACGTTTTATTAACGTGTCGGAATCAACCGATATTCGTATGAGTGATGAAAAAACCCGCGACACCAGCAACAGCATCAACATTGTGCAACTGGATTTGCATGGAAACTATCAAACAGGTTCAATCATCCATAATGTGGTGGCGGGTATGGAGTTTTCCAAAGAGAAATTCGAACGCTGGGGATATGTAGATCTGGTTGACGACAATCTGGATAGCACACCAGAATTAAACGACTTATATCACCCTGATCCACGTATTCCCTTTACCGGTGAATATGGCCGTGACGGCACCCGTACCTATGCTGATGGTGATACCAAAGCCGTGTATGTGCTGGATAATATGCAACTAAACAATCAGTGGTTAGTCAGTTTGGGCTTGCGTTGGGATGATTTCGACACCCAATATCACAATGATGATCAAGACCTGTCAACTTATGTCAGCACGTCCAGTAGCGATTTAAGCTGGAATGCCAGTATCAGCTACAAGCCAGCGGAAAATGGCAGTATTTATCTTGCCCATGGTACCTCCTTTACCCCCGCTTCGACCAATCTGACCGGTGGAAGTAGCGGTAATCAAAGTGAACTTGATCCGGAGAAGAACAAGAGTTTGGAGCTGGGTACCAAGTGGGAATTGCTAAACAATATGGTGTTGGTCAACGCTGCCATTTTCCGTACCGTCAAAACCGATGGACAATATCGTGATCCGGACGATCGCAATCTTTATCACTTTAACGGTGAAGAAAAAGTTACCGGTATGGAATTGGGCTTAACCGGTCGCTTATCCGACGCCCTTTCACTAACCGCAGGTTATACCTATCAGGATAGTGAAGTCACCGCTGGTGCCGACAATACGTTGGGTTTTGCCTTGGCCAGAGCCCCCAAACACTCAGCCAGTTTGTGGGGTAAGTATGACATTACTTCACAACTATCGGCCGGTTTGGGACTGGAATATGTGGGTGAACGTTATAACGGAAACAGCGAGACACGACGTTATGCAGAATCCTATACTCTGTTTGATATGATGGTTGCCTATCAGGCTACTGAACAACTGTCGATTCGGTTAAATGGCAGTAACCTGACTGATGAAGACTATATTGACCAACTGGGCGGTGGACACTTTATCCCCGGAGTTGGGCGTCATATCTCAGTAAGTGCAACCTACAGTTTCTAACGGTTTCCAGCGCTAATAATTGCCTCACACTTCGGTGTGGGGCATAGTTAACCTGAGCTTAAGTTATTTGTTTTATAAATCGGAACAACAAAAGACCCATTTATGCTGTTAAAAATCCCGCAAATACTCGACCAAGAACAAGTAAAACAAGCCAAACAAATGCTGTTACAAGCCGACTGGATGGACGGTAATATGACGGCTGGCTATCAGTCATCACAGGCTAAAAATAATCTTCAGTTGCCAGATAACAGCGAAACCGGACGGATATTGGGCGATATGATCCTGCAGGCGCTGGCCAAATCCAATCTATTTATGTCCGCAGCATTACCGCTAAAAATATTTCCGCCGCTATTTAATTGCTATCAGGGCGGACAATCTTTTGGTACCCATATTGATAACGCCATTCGCCAAGTGCCCGGTACCCCGGTTAAGGTGCGTACCGATATTTCCATGACCCTGTTTATTTCCGAGCCGGATGAATATGAAGGTGGCGAACTGATTATGGAAGATACCTATGGCTCCCATAAGGTAAAGCTCCCCGCAGGTGACTTGGTGATTTACCCCTCCACCAGTTTGCATCGCGTCACTCCCGTGACCAAAGGACAGCGTATTGCATCGTTTTTCTGGTTACAAAGCATGGTTGCCAGTGACGAAAAACGGGCGATTTTATTTGATATGGATATGGCGATTCAGGCATTAAGAGAGAAGGTACAGGACAGTCCTGAAATCGTGCAACTGACCGGTGTGTACCATAATCTGCTGCGCCAATGGGCAAATACCTGATCGCGCCAGCGTGGCACACCAAATTACTTGTATTGGTGCGTCATCGGCCATTCGACAAGCCTGTATTGGTGTCGTACAAGTGGCAGGTCCCCAACCCCACAAAAACACCACTCACATTTTGTAGCAAAAAGTCGGTTCAACCGACTTGTTCCAAGCGTTAAGCTATGTTTCGATCAGCGATAGCCCAATGACAGTGGATGACAATCATGGTATTCAGTAATCAGGTACTTCCTTTTAACAAACAAATTAAAGCCGTACTGATCATTATTGCGGTGGTGACCTCAATTGAACTGGTAAACCTGTTAACGCAACGTTGGTTAAATCAGTTTGGTCTGCTACCCCGGGATATCAATCATCTGTTAGGTATTTTTAGCAGCCCGTTTTTACACGGCAGCTTTAGTCACTATTTATCCAACATTATTCCGCTGGGCGTATTTAGTTTATTGATGCTGCAATACGGCACCAAACGTTTTGTACTGATCAGCCTGTGGATCATTTTTGCATCCGGCTTATTGGTGTGGATTTTCGGTCGCACCGCTTATCATGTCGGTGCCAGTGGCCTTATATACGGTTATTTCGGTTTTTTACTGCTGGCTGGATTTATGGCTAAAAAACTCAAGCTTATTTTAATTTCTTTACTAGTCGGCTTTTTATACGGTGGTTTTATTTATGGTGTATTACCGAATGATCGCTTGTTTGTATCTTGGGAATACCACTTGTTTGGTTTTATCGCGGGATTAGTCGCTGCACGCTATTGGGTAACCGAAAAAGGCACAGCGAAATAACACAGGGTAACGGTTCTGAATCAGGTTAACTAGATATGCTCAATTGTCGTTTTCTAGAATCTGGCGCATCCGTTGTTGCACCACATCGATTAACAAATCAGGCTGAAACTTGGAAATAAACCGATTACATCCCACCTTCTCCACCATGGCCTCATTAAAACTGCCACTAAGTGACGTATTTAACGCGATAAACAACTGACTCATGCGGGGATCATTGCGTACTTCAGCAGTCAGGCTATAACCATCCATTTCCGGCATTTCCGCATCAGTAAACATCATCAGTATTTCATCGGTAACCGTTTTACCCGCATCAGCCCAACTACGCAGTAAATTTAACGCTTTCAGGCCATCATTTTGTTCGATCACCTGTAGACCAAATTGTTCAAGGGTATCGCGGATTTGATTTCGAGCCGTGGGAGAATCATCGACAATCAATACTTTCTTGCCTTTTAAATGCTGAATAACCTCTTCATCCAGAATATCCGGAGAAACCTCGATATTATAATCGACGATTTCGGCCAGCACTTTTTCCACATCAATAATCTCCACCAGCCGTTTTTGTCCTTCCACTTCCACTTGGGTGATGGCGGTTAAATAGGCTGATTTTCCCACTGAACTGGGGGGAGGTTGAATTTCACTCCATGAGGTATTGGTAATACTTAATATCTGTCCAATCAAAAAACCTTGCACGGTGCGGTTGTACTCGGTAATGATGACATTGGCACCTTCGGATGGCTCCCGCTCGGGCATTTTAATCGCACGGCGCAAATCAATAATAGGAATAGATGAACCACGGTAATTGGTTACACCGCGCAAATTGCTATGAGAGCCAGGCATGGTATTTAACTTCGGCAGTGTGATGACTTCTTTGACTTTGAACACGTTCACAGCAAAGATTTGACTGGAGTTTAAACGAAACATTAATAACTCCAGTCGGTTTTCACCAACTAAATTCGTTCTTTGATCGACCGAAGCGAGTATTCCCGACATATTTCCCACACCTAAGATTATCTGTATTGGTTTATATTATACCAAACCATAAAAATATGTGATGGTTGTACTAAATACAACCCAAAAGACAATTCAATAACAAACGCTTAGGTTTATTTTTGAGCCACTGGCTATTCACTTGCCATGTTTCCAGTACACCGGCCCCACACCGCATCGATACAAGTTTTGCTGACAAGTTTCGCCTGCCACGATACAATTCAACCAAATTATCAATGTAACCCAAACCATTTACTTCATGAATATAGCTAAAATAGATTTAAACTTGCTGGTCTATTTTGATGTGCTGATCCGCGAACGTTCAGTGACCAAAGCGGCCCATCAACTGAGTATTACTCAACCTGCCATGAGTAATGGTTTGAAGCGATTGCGCGATTTATTTAACGATCCGGTTTTAGTCCGTACCAGTGAAGGTATGACGCCCACCCAACGTGCGTTAGAACTGCAACCCGTCGTCAGAGATGTGCTATCACGTCTGGAAGCAGCCATTCAGCCTGAATTGGATTTTGATCCCGCTAGTAGTGATCGCACCTTTCGAATTATGGCCAGCGACTATGCCGAATCAACCCTATTATTGGCAGTCATTGGTCAACTCAATCAATTAGCCCCCAATATTGCGCTGGATGTCATCACTCCCAGTGATGTGACTTTTCATGATGTGGAACAAGGCAAAGTGGATATGGCGATTAATCGCTTTGAAGAACTTCCCCAGTCCTTTCATCAAAAGGTTTTATGGTACGACAGTTTTTCTTGTGTAGTGAATAGCGAAAATCCCATTGTTGGTCGTTTTACTCTGGATAATTACCTTGCCGGACAACATATATGGGTTAGTAAAACCGGTTTTGGGGTGGGAGTGGGGATTGATCCCAATGAAGTGCAAAAACTCGGTTGGGTAGATGTAGAATTAGATAAACTCGGGCATAAACGTCATATTCGCACTTTTACTCGCCATTATCACGTTGCACTGCAATTGGCTAAAGTCCAAAACTTAATTGCGACATTACCCAGCCGGGCGGCCAAAATTTATCAGGACGATCCTAATGTCATTGTGCTCGACCCTCCTTTTGATATTCCGCCGATAGCACTGAAAATGGCCTGGAGTGCTTTACTGCAACATGATGCCGGGCATATTTGGCTGCGCCGCATGATTATGGATATCGCCAGTAAGTTATAATCCCTGCTCACTGAAAACGGCCAGAAATAATACTAATCGGATTACAATCCGCAATGAGGCGATTAACAATCAGCAGATGCTCTGGATACTCTGTTTCACCGCGACAAACTTCAGATTAAACAGGTTACTTGGGCTATCAGAGCCTATATAATTGGTTTATATTTGCTCTAATTTCAATTTAACTGGTCGTAATAAATTGATAGATTCGTTATTCAGCTATTTTCAGTACCCTGCCGAAAGTTTGTTGGTTTACGGTAACTTTGATCCTTGGTTAGTGATCTTGTCCGTAGCCATCGCCATTTTTACCTCATTTATGGCATTGCAGATCGCCGGTCAGGCCCGTTTTGTCGAACAAAAAACCCGTAAAAACCTCACCCTCGCTGCTGGCAGCATTGCGTTAGGGGGCGGCGTTTGGTCAATGCACTTTATTGGCATGCTGGCATTCGATTTATGCACCAACGTTGACTACGGAATTGAACTAACACTTCTCTCCATGTTGCCGAGTATTGCCGCATCATGGGTGGCGCTCAAGCTGATTAGTGATCACGATATTCGCCTTAGCCAACTGTTAATTGGTGGCGTATTGATGGGGGCCGGTATTGGCACTATGCATTATATTGGCATGGCTGCCATGCAAATGGCTCCGTTACTTCGTTACGACCCGTGGTTTTTCGCGCTATCAATTGTGGTGGCGGTCTCTTTGGCGATTATCGCGCTTTGGGTCAAATTTGGGATTAACCGTTTTTTTCGCAAAAAAATTTCTGAAAACTATTTAAACATCATTAGTGGCAGCGTTATGGGCTTTGCCATTGCGGGTATGCACTATACCGGTATGGCCGCAGCGCGATTTGTACAACCCGCGGGAATGAATTTACCACCAGAAACCGGACGCGATGCCGCCTTGTTAGCCATGGGGATTGCGATTACCACAATCACTATTACCGCTTTGGTGGTGGGGGTTAATCTGGTTTTGAAGTATCGGGATATTTCTAAAATATCCAATGCCAACGAAACACGTTTACTGGCCATGATGGACACCGCTGTTGACGCGATTATCACCGTCAATCATCACGGTATTATTATCGGTGCGAATCAGGCGGTATTGGAAATTTATGGTTGGTCACCACAAGTTCTGATTGGCCAACATGTATCCGTATTGATCCCCCCCTCTAAACAACCACTATTTGATTTATCTTCCTTTGCCAGTAATCGACAAGATTCAAAGGGCGGCAGTGCCCTCGAATCAGAGGCATTGCATAAAGATGGTCATGTTTTCCCAATACGTTTAGCGGTCGGACACGTCAAGTTAGCCAGCGAAGAATTGTATGTTGCCTTTGTGGCAGATATCAGCCAAAGACTGGCCATGGAGCAATCCATTCGCGATAGCGAAGCCAAGTTTCGCAGTCTCATCGATAATATCCCCGGAGCGGCTTATCGATGCCTGAATCAACCTGACTGGCCTATGTTATTTATTAGCGACGCGGTGGCCAATATTACCGGTTACCCGGCCGAAGACTTTTTAATGCCTAACCCTAAACGCAGTATCGCCGATTTATATCATCCAGATGATATTGAGAGGATAGGACTATTAGAAAATAACGGTGAACCTTTTAATTTGGAATATCGCATCATTCATAAAGATGGCGGGATCAGATGGGTTCTGGAAACCGGTAAATTTATCACAGACGACAGTGGCAAAATTGTCTGGCTAGACGGTTTTATTATGGATATTACCAGCCGCAAAGCGATGGAAGAAAGCTTGCGCGATTCAAAAGAAAAAGCCGAACAGGCGGTCGTCGCTAAAACCGCCTTTTTGGCCAATATGAGTCATGAAATACGTACCCCAATGAACGCCATTATCGGTTTTAGTAATGTGTTATTAGACACTCCCATGCAACGGGAACAACACAAGCACCTGTCCACCATCAATAGTGCCGCCAATTCATTACTGCATTTGCTTAATGATATTTTGGATAGTGCCAAGTTGGAAAAAGGTAAACTGGAACTGGAAATGCTCGACTTTTCCTTGCCAAATCAACTGGATATGGTGTTATCAACCCTCTCCATTCAAGCCAGCAATAAGCACATTGATTTGCAGTTGGAACTGAGTGAACAAGTGGGAGATTATTATTATGGCGCACCGGATCGTATCCGGCAGGTACTGACTAACCTGATTGGCAACGCCATAAAGTTTACTGAACAAGGCAGTGTGGTGGTGACCATTAATTTAACCCCGCAAGAACATGTGCATTTCAGTATTCGTGATAGCGGCATCGGCATTGCGCCTGATCGGCTATCCTCTATTTTTGAACCTTTTACTCAAGCTGATGCATCCATGAGCCGACGTTTTGGCGGCACCGGTTTAGGCACAACCATTAGTAAACAATTAGTGGAACAAATGGGTGGCAGCATTGACGTAACCAGCAAATTAGGTGAAGGCAGCTGTTTTGAGTTTACCTTGCCGCTAATACCGGCTAAAAAACCGCTAGCGCCTGCCACTAAAAGTACCTTACCCATTCCGCCACTATCGATTTTAGTCGCAGATGATATTCAACAGAACAGGGATTTACTGGTTTTACTGTTAGGCAATGCTGGTCATCAGGTAACGACCGTCACGAATGGTCAACAGGCCGTGAGTCATGTTGACAAACAACCCGTCGATTTGATCCTGATGGATATACAAATGCCCCATATGGATGGCTTGCAAGCCAGTCAGGAAATCCGTCAGTTGGAACAGCGTAAAGGACTCAGCCCTACGCCCATTATTGCTCTGACCGCCAGTGTATTAGCCGAAGATAAACTCGCTGCCAGTAATGCCGGTATGGACGGGTTTGCCAGCAAGCCGGTGAATTTCGCCATATTATGCGTGGAAATAGCCCGCGTACTCAAACTCAATATTAACGAGCAAACCTTGCCAGCTCCGGTACTAACGCAAAGTCATGCCTTAGTGGATACCCAGCAGGGCTTATCGTTATGGGGTGATATCGCCACTTTTAACAAAGAATTGCGACGTTTCGCAGAAAAATATCAGCATATCGCTAGTGCGTTACAAACCACGGCCACACAGCAAGGTTTGGCAGAGATAGCTCGGCAAGCTCATGGGATTAACGGCTTGTGTGGTAATCTGGGATTAAACCATACCGCCGAGCTGTTTCAACGCCTGGAAACTGCCGCCAAGCAACAGCAACGGGATATCTGCGACGATATTATCGATGAAATCACCCAGCATATGCCATTGGTGATCAATGAAATTGAACAATTCATCCATTCATCCGACAGGGTTTCAACCCCTGAGCCATCCCATATCGATATGCAAAAACTCACGCCCGTTATCGACGCCCTCATTCAAGCCGCCAACAGTAATGAAATGGATGAAGCAGCGATGCAGGAACTCATACAAGGATTACAGGGAAGTCATGGTAAGCTGCTGGAAAAAATCGAAAATGCCTTTGATGATTTTGAATTCGAACAAGCCATTAGCTTGCTAAACGAATTGTACAATGACAATTTGGAGCATTAATCGCCATGCAAAATACCTCTGACAACCAAACAAAAATTCTACTGGTCGATGATGAGCCGGCTAACCTGCGTGTGTTAAAACAGATATTACATGACAACTATCGGCTAATTTTTGCCAAATCCGGTGAAGAAGCACTTAAATTGGCTCAACGGGATAAACCGGATCTGATCTTGCTGGACGTAATGATGCCGGGCATGACCGGTTTTGAAACCTGTCAGCAATTAAAATCTGAACCCGACACGGCGGCGATTCCGGTGATATTTATTACCGCACTAAAAGATACCGATGACGAAGCCAAAGGCTTCGAATATGGTGCGGTGGATTACATCACCAAACCCGTCTCTCCTCCCATTGTCAAAGCCCGGGTCAAAACCCATTTATCATTAGTCAGAACCGATGAGCTTAAAAAAACCCGTTTACAGGTGATCCAGCGCCTCGGTCGTGCCTCGGAATACAAAGATAACGAAACCGGCCTGCACGTCATTCGGATGAGTCATTATTCAAAAGTAATTGCACTGGCCTACGGGTTTTCAGAGCAAAAAGCCGACGATCTGTTCCACGCCGCGCCCATGCACGATATTGGCAAAATCGGCATCGCCGATAGCATTATGCTCAAACCCGCCAAATTGACCGATGAAGAATTTGCTGAAATGAAAAAGCACCCGTTAATTGGGGCTGAAATTATTGGTGAATGCGATTCCGAATTATTAACACTGGCGAAGTCCGTCGCCTTGCATCATCACGAAAAGTGGGATGGAAGTGGCTACCCCTACGGGCTAAAAGGCGAAGATATACCGATTGAAGGCCGTATTGTCGCGCTGGCAGACGTATTTGATGCCCTAACGACCAAACGTCCCTACAAAGAGGCCTGGCCGATAGATGACACCATGAACTATATCAAGCAACAAAAAGGGATCCATTTTGATCCTCAATTAGTTGACTTGCTCGAACAGGAATTGGACAAAATTCTGGTCATTAAAGGCAACTGGCCAGAATAGCGATTACTGTTCAAAGAGTATATTTTCCAGCGTCGCCCCCGCAATCAGCTGTCGATAAGGCCAGTTGCGCTGATAACAGACACTCAGTACCTGTATATGCATATCCGGACTGATCTTCGGATCAAACTGTAAAATAAACTCATTGTGCGCCCCAGCCCGTACGCTCAACATGCCCGGTATTGCTTCCAATACCGACATAAAATCACTGTCGACCTGCTGCATCCGCAAGGTTAGTGTGTTCATCACACTCTCATGGCTAACAACCTGCTGTTGTTGCAATTGCCCCTGCTCCAGAAATAGCACCGAACCACAAAGACGTTCCAACTCATTTAAATCATGAGAGCTGAGGATAAAAGTAATGTCATTAGCCAAATCCGCCACCAAGTCACGGATTTGACGGGCATTTTTCGGATCCAGTCCAGCCGTTGCCTCATCCAGCATGACTATTTTAGGCTGACCAATCAACGCCTGGGCAATCGCCACTCGCTTGCGCATGCCATGAGATAAATCTCCGGGCCGCTGTTCAATGCAATCCGACAGGGATACCAGCTCCAAACAGCGTTCTGTTTCATATTTTTGCTCCGCGTCACTCAAGCCTTGCAGTCGCGCATAAAAACGCAATTGCTGGCCGACACTAAAACGCGGATCGAGCAACGCATCCTGCGGCAATGCCGATAACTGATTGATTAGTGCGGAACTGCCGGGAGGATGGCCCAGAATGGTGATCCGGCCGCTGCTGGGAGCCAAATAACCACACAGCAGACTAAACAAGGTGGTTTTTCCTGCCCCATTGGGACCAACTAACGCGACCGGTGCACCTTGGTTAATCTCAAAACTGACATTATCCAGCGCCACTTTATGGCCGAAACGACGACTAATCTGCTCACATTGAATCATTGCGCTCATAATGAACTCCGTTGATTTATTAGCCAGGCCAACGACAATAATCCAACCGTTTGCAATCCCGGTTGCAAATAACTCTGTAACGTTTGCCCCGGTAAACTGAGTAAATCAGTCAAATCATTGCCGGGTAGCAGATATTCCAAAACAGAAAAAGCCGGATACCAGTAGGTTAATAACGACAGTAATATACTCAATCCCCCCAGTACCAGCGATGCCACCAACACACATTGACGTGCTGAACGTAAAAAACCGTTAAATAACGTCATTAAGGCAATAAAAGGAAGTAATGCAATGAGCAAATGTAACCATAAACCAACGGCAATCAAACTGGCGGCAATGATGACCGCTATATTTTGGATCCCTCCCATAACCAATGCGGCAAGTAAACTGGCTCCTGTCAGCAGTCCCATAATCATGACTTGACCAGCAAAGCGTCCAAACAGAATTTCGCTGCGGCTAGCACGCAATACCAAAAACCGTAAGGTGCCGCGATCCCGGTCTGATGCGCTTTGGTCGGCACTCATCATTATGGTCATGAGTGGATATAAATGTATTGCCACCAGCCAGTAAATGACCAATTCAGCCATGGGCCACTGATAAATTTCCGACAACCCCAGTTGGCCAAAACTCTGTTCAGCCATCTCTGCAAAGGCAGGTGAATTCAGAATGTCTGCGCCACGGGAAATGAGATAATAAAAAATAATCAGCCAGAATAGACCAAAAACCGCCAAGGCTATCAGCCCCCGCCGGGTCATAAATAAGCGGTTAAGCTCGAATACCGCTAGTGCCCAACAACGTTGAATATCCATGCCCTACTCCTTCTGCAAATTCAACAACAAAGATACAATAGCAGCAAAAACAAGCATTTGGCTTGTTGTGATAACCAGCAAATTGTAAGCAAATTCGACTGTTTAGCAGGTGGGCAGAGTTTGTCTTAGTCGTAACAGATTAAGGTCTTCCAGTAATAAATCGATTCTTTCCTGTTGCGCCGGGGTCACCTTGGCGGCACGGGGATAGCGTGGCTCGCCACGGTCATCGACCCAGCCACTATTCCAGCCTTGCGTGGTCTGAATAAAAGCCCGTGCAAAATCGTCACCGCCATTTTCAAAACAACCGACTAAACAGGTATCCAGATAGGTTTGCATAATTGGGAAATCGCTATTGGCCGGATGACTATCCAGGCTTTGGCATAGCCAGATTTTTCGATTGTGTAACTGTTCAACTAGCGGGGTCAGTTGCGCAGGTTGAACCTGCAAAGTTAATTGCGCCAGTGAAACCGGCGCAAAGCGATAATCTTTTTCCCGTTGGCGCAATGAATCACTAATGGTTGCCGTTGGTACCAATACTCCGTTTAAACTGGCACCGGGCTGGGCAACTGCGCCCACATGAGATTGTTGTTCTTCAATATTGCGGGTGATCCAGCTTCGCTGCCAGCCTTGCACACTGACCGGGATCACCTCGGTATTCAAGGCAGAATAGCGCCAACGGCTATCGTGACTGAGTAAGCTACCATAGCCCAGAATAAATTCGTCAGTTTCCTGCAACAGAACTTAACTTACCATCATATAAGCATTGATACCTTGATACAGGCATAACACGCCACAGACGAGCAATAATAAAAAGGTCAGTGCAGCACCCCACATGCGGCCAAATTTAAATTTTTCGGTAAAGGCCAGCGCATAACCATGCAGTAGTCGCGAAACGACCAGGGCGATGCCCATAATATGCAGCCAAAAAGCCGGAAAACGGCCCATTTCCAATATCCCGATCATTAACAGAATAAAAGGAACAAACTCGGCAAAATTGCCATGGGCGCGAATACGGCGTTGCATAATATCATTGCCTCCATCGCCCAAACTAATGCCTTGACCACGCATCAGGATAACCCTAACGGTCAACACCAAAAATATTAACGCTAAAATACCTGCATAAATCGGGGTGATAATCATGCTTAATCCTCTGCTGTGTCCAAACTATATTTTACGTAATACCAAACTACCAATAGAGTAGCCTGCGCCAAATGAGCATAACACGCCTATATCACCAGAATGCATATCTTGTTGATGCAAATTAAACGCAATCAATGAGCCTGCCGATGCGGTATTGGCGTATTCATCCAATACGATTGGGGCTTCTTGCTGGGTGGCATCGCGCCCCAAAATTTTCTTTACAATCAACAAGTTCATATTAATGTTGGCCTGATGCAGCCACCAGCGTTTGACTTGACTGGTCTCCAGTTGATGAGCTTGTATATGTTGCAAAATATGCTCGGCCGCCATCGGGCAGACCTCTTTAAAGACTTTGCGTCCATATTGATAAAACAATTTATCCGGTGAGGTCGGATCCGAATCATTGGCATGATTGACATAGCCAATATTGGCGCGAATATTACTCGAATATTGGGTAACGGCTTTGGTACTTAAAATCTCAAAGGCGTTATCGCTTTGACAACTTTCGCTACTTTCGACCACCATGGCGGTGGACACATCACCAAAAATAAAGTGGCTGTCGCGATCGGTATAATTAACCAGCGGTGAGGTTAATTCCGGATTAATCACCAACACCGCTTTCGCTGTACCCGCTTTGACCATTTCATAAGCCCGGTGCACACCAAAGGTTGCCGCAGAGCAAGCGACTAACATGTCAAAGCCGAAACCGGTAATTCCCAGCGCTTCTTGCACCTCAATCGCTATGGCCGGAAAGGAACGCTGAGTGATCGCACAAGAGACAATCACAGCATCAATATCGGATGGCGACTTGTTCGCCGCTTTAAGTGCTTGTCGGGCCGCATGTAAGGCGATTTCAGCCTGATCCGACAGTTGATCATCGCTACGCAGAGGAATACGCGGACGCATTCGATTAATATCCAGAATACCGTCTTTAATATAGGCATAACGGCTTTTGATGCCGGAGGCTTTTTCAACAAATTCTGCACTGGAGTGAGGCTTGGCTTGCAAATCACCGGCTTCGATTGCTTGGGCATTCTCGGCATTATATTTGTCTGCCCAGGCATTATAACTGCCGATCAATTCTTCATTACTAATACGATGTTCGGGTGTCCACAAACCCGAACCACTAATAACAACACTACTGTTCATATTCAATTCCTGCCAATAAACTTTTGCAAGTTTAACCTGAAAGACGTTTTTTTACAGCGCTGTTTATCGGCTGTAAGTAATTGTATAGGTACGATGATATTGTTTTATGCGGGATAAAGAAAAGGGCAACTGCTGTTGCCCTTTGACTGATTAATATTTCATTACATTAGAAAAGATAAGTCTGCGCGTTAGATAACAATTTATTGGTATCGATTTTTTCCGCTACACAGGATTTTATATCCTTATTTTTGAAGACATAAATTTTGTCCTGACGGTCTCGTCCTTTCTCTTCACCAAAACCGTTTAACACAAAGCTGACATGCTCATCATCAGGCATTGATTTGACTCCGGCGCCGTATTTACACAAGACATCAGCAACATTTTCTTCGAAACGGGCCAAAAACGCTCTATATTGTTTTTCACGCGCTTCTTTAGTGGCTTGAGCCTGTTTTTGCTGCTCTTTTTCAATTTCGGATGCGTATTTATCGATTTCCTGACGCTTGGTATTGAGCTTTTCCTGTTCTTTATTCAGTTCCTTAATTTCTTGCTCCAGCTCTTTACGATCGTTTTCATCGGCATGGCTTTTTTCAAATTCGATGTCACGACGACGACGTTCATATTCACGCTGCTCCCAACTCAGTTCTCGTTCACGATTGCGTAAATCACGCAGTTGCTCACGAGCTTCTCGCATCGCATCCTGAGCGTGTTCCATTGCCTGTTCCACTTCCTGCTCAAAATCTTCCTGTTCAATATCAATGACCCAATGATTACCGTTACCGGCCGGTGCAACGGGCGCTCGCGGGGCAATAGGCAAGGCATTAACAATATCACCGAAATCAAAGTTAAAGTTCCAACCTCCTTTGGTGGTGCTGACTTCAAATACCACCCCCTGATCCGCCAGATAGCTCACATCCAAATTACGAAAACGGATACCTTTGTCATCATTACCTTGCTGTAAAGCCGTTTGTAAAATACTGGACATAATAGCCAAATCTTTACTTAATTCGGTCATGTTGGTGGCACTCTGTGCCGAACCTATTGTGAATGCCCCAGCGGCCAATGCGATTAATGCTTTTTTCATCTTTGATTACCTCTTAAAAAATATTGTCTGAACCAAACCGGCAGTAGATTAGTGCTTACTGTTGCCGGGATTGGCATAGATGTCGTCCTGTAATTTATTAATCTGTTTTGCGAAAAATAACTGATCATCACTGCGCTGCTCATTAACAAACTTAATTAGCTCAACAAAGTCTTCGCGCCGCTCCTCCCGGTTGGAAGTCAGTAAATAGTTAGTCAGTTGGGCGTTATTCAACTTCTGTTGCTCTTGTATGGTTTGTGAGAAATCAGCCAATGCCAATTGCTGGTTTTGCTGAAACTCATCGAGTTTGTCACTAACCAGTTTTTCAACCTGTTGTTGCTGCTGTTTGCCAGCAAAACTTAATGTCATTGCCCCGTCGTTTACCTGTATTTCTACCTTAAACAGCACCATACAAATAGCCACAATGGACATCGCGAAAGACAGTGAGCTTTGCCATTGAAACCAGCCCTTAGGCTCGTTATTAACTGCAAACGTCGCCGCTGCATTCCACTGGGGGACATCCCGTTGTTCGTAAGCATGTACTTGACGTTTGGCGGTTTGCGCCATGGCCAAGCGGTCAGCCATCAGCGGATCGGATTGACATTGCTGTTCAAATTGCTGTTGCTCAGAGGGGCTGAGTTTGCCCTCCAGCCAGCGTTCAAATTGTTGTTCGAGATCAGACATATTCAATCTCCATCACCTGCTTTAATTTATCTAAACCACTATACAACCGGGATTTGACCGTATTGGCCGATATCCCCAGTTGGTCGGCGATTTCCTCAAAGGTAAATTCACCGAAAAACTTTAATTCCACTACCGCTTTTTGTGCCAGCGGCAAACTTTGCATCGCATTAACCAACTGTTCTCCCTCACGTCGAGACAACATTTGCTGTTCCGCGGAAAGATCCTGTTCGTCGGGCGCTTCAGGCTGTTCATCAATACTTTGCATGGGCTTTTTACGCCGATAAAATTCGATCACCCGATAATTGGCGATCCTGAATATCCAGCTTTTAAAGCTGCCCTCGCCCCGATAGCTAGACAGATTGCGAAACACCGAGATAAAAATCTCCTGCATCACATCCATCCCGTCATCAGCATTACCGACCATCCGCAAGGCATAGTTATAGATTGGCTTTTCGTATCGCTTTATCAGTTTAAGCCAGGCGTTTTTATTGCCCTTTAGCGCTTTATTGATCAGCTTCTCGTCTGTTTGTTCAAACACTCAACTGCATTCCTTTGGTGTCTTTTTTGTTTTCTTTGTACATTAAGTCGAACCCTGTTGGAAAATAGTTTGAAAAAATAAAAAATTTTATTGATGTTAATCCCAATCCTGAAAAATAGACAATTGAGCGTCTTTGCGTTCACTTAATCCTTATGCAGGGTATAATCCTGCCTCTTTTTGTCGGGGAACCAGTCAATGGCTAAACAGCACGTCACCATCGGGTTAGTTAACCCCAAAAGTCCGGCCAATGTGGGCAGTATCTTGCGAGCCGCAGGGTGTTACGATGCCAATGCGGTGCTCTATTCCGGACAGCGTTACGAGCGTGCCAAAGCGTTTTATACCGATACCAAAAATATGCATCAGCATATCGATACTCGTGCTGTGGATGATCTGGCACAACATATTCCTGCCGGTGCGACCGTGGTGGCAATTGAATTAATTGAAGGGGCAAAGCCGTTAATTGATTTTAAACATCCCGATAACGCTTTTTATCTGTTTGGGCCGGAAGATGGCTCCCTGACACAACAACAATTAAGTTGGTGCGATGAAGTGGTGTATATTCCCACCAAAGGTTGTATGAATCTGGCCGCCACCGTCAATGTTGTACTCTATGATCGATTAGCCAAAAGTGATTGTGTAGAACTGGGCGACGAGCTTATTCGCCGCAGTCGAGATACCAATAATCGCGCTAGCGTTAATTCCAATAGCAACCATCAAAACAAAAACTAATTCAGTATTAACTTCAAGGTGTTAAATGCCATTATGCTAACTAAATTGATTAAAGAGCCGCTGTTTCATTTTATTTGTCTGGGCTGCATATTATTTGCCATTAACCATGTTATGAGTAGTGACAATGACGACACTCAGCAGATTAATATTGATAAAACCATGATCAACCAGCTGGTCACAGAATGGCAGCAAACCCATTCGGATCCCCTTGATCAAACGACCTTAGATCACTTAATCGAACAACGCATTAAGCAGGAAGTCTTATACCGTGAAGCCTTGCAACTGGAATTGGACAAGCATGATCCGGTTATTCGCCAGCGCTTGGCGCAAAAAGTCGTGATGCTTAACGATGGTTTTACGCAACCGGCCATCCCTGCACAACAAGATTTAAAAGCCTTTTATAACGGCCATAAAGCGCTGTTTAAACCACAACCCCAGATTAGCTTTGAGCAAATATTTATCGATCCGTTGCAACATCCGAACGGGCAGCAGCAAGCCAGTCAATGGCTAACAGCACTGCAGCAAAACAACGATGCAATGGTGGGTGATTCAAGTTCTCTGGCCAGGCAGTATCGCGATATTACGCTGGCTGGCGTACAACGTTTATTTGGCGAGGTCTTTAGCCAACAACTGTTTGCTCAACAAGCGGGCGAATGGCGTGGCCCGATTCAGTCTCAGTACGGATTGCATTTAATCAAAATCTCGCAACGTCTCGACCCTCCGGCCCCGGAATTTAGCCAGATTGAAGATGAGGTCGCACTGGTTTACCAGCAACAGCAACGCCAGCAGGCTGAACAGCGCTATTACCAAACCTTGCGTGCCCAATATCAGCTCAACATTGCGCCCTATTCTTTGGAGAGCCGTTAATGCGTGGCTTGATCCGTTTAACGATGATGCTATGCCTTTTGCCAAGTTTGAGCTGGGCCGATGAAATAAGACCGGCCTTTTTGTCGTTAGTGGAACAGGCGAATCACCACTATCAGGTGAGGTTTAAAGTGCCTTTGCATAGCGGCACACGTTTATCATTGCAGGCTCAATTTCCGCCACAATGCCGTCAAATCGCCCCCATCGCCATTGTGCAAAATGAACTGATTTCCAACCAACAATGGGAGATTCAATGCCCCGCATCATTGGCAGGTGAGTCAATCCAAATACAAGGCCTGGCGAATACTCGCACTGATGTATTACTGCGAATTGAATTTGAAGATGGCAGCCTGAGTATGCAGCGCTTCACACCCGCCCAAACGGCCTTAACCATAGATGCACCGGATGACCGTACCAGCATTGCTGCCAACTATACAATAATGGGAATAGAGCATATTTTAATCGGCTGGGATCATCTGCTGTTCGTGTTGTGCCTAGTCTTTATTGCCGGTACGCCCAAACGCATATTAGTCACCATTACCGGATTTACGCTGGCTCATTCTGTTACCTTATTGGCAACCTCGTTAAACTGGTTACAGGTGCCGGTTGCCCCCGTTGAAGCGGTGATTGCCTTGAGTATCTTATTCCTGGCCGCTGAACTATTAAAACCCCATAAAACCTCGCTAACCTGGCGTTATCCGGCCCTGGTCTCAAGTACATTTGGGTTGATTCATGGCTTTGGTTTTGCGGCAGTGTTAACCGAAATTGGCCTGCCACAAAACGGCTTTGCGATTGCACTGCTGTTTTTTAATGTGGGAGTGGAACTGGGGCAAGTGATCTTTATCAGCAGCTTGTTGATAGCGGCGTGGCTAATCAGTCAGTTCTGGCGGGTCAAACAACAGGATTTATTACAGGTAACGGCCTACACCGTAGGTACAGTGAGTGCCTTTTGGCTGGTGGAACGAACCGTCAGTCTGTTTTAGTGCATATAAAAAAGCCCTGGCTAGCAGGGCTTTTAACGAAAAAATAATATGATTGAGCCGCAATTAGAACTTATGTTCCAAGCCTACCGCTAACCAGTTTTTATCCTTTTTCTCATCCAACGATTGCATCGTATACCAGGCAAACAGTTTAGTATTTGCTCCCAGTTTGTAATCCGCACCAACGGAGGTTGCGTTATCGTCTTCCAAGGTTTGGAACTGGCCTTTATAGGTGATTTTATCCATTTTGTAAGCGGCACTCACCATAAAGCCTTCTTTGCTATCACCGGAGTTCGCTGCTTCCTGTTGCTGCAACATTGCTCCAATGGTTAATGCATCGAACTTGGTCTGTACGGCGGCACGAATAATATCGTAGCCATTCACATCAAAGTCCGCGGCAACCGAAGCGTACACAGCACTTTTCTTCAGATTTTTATCACCATAGTTCAGTGATACCGACGTACCGTCTTCGCCGTCTTCTTCACCTTCGGTGATATAGGTTAATCCCAGGGTAAAATCGCCTAGTTTGGGCGACACATAAGTAATGCTGTCACCTAAGCGATTTTCACCTTTCCAGATACCTTTTAAGTCGCCATCATAATTATTAAATTGATCCAGCTTGCCTTGCGACTGTTTTAGCATAGTGTCATTGCGACCAATCATCACCGCCCCAAAGTCACCTTTAAGACCCACATACTGATTACGTGATTTAATATTATCGCTACCGGATAACTCGGCTAAATCAACGCCCCATTCAAGCATGTAAAATGCGGTTAAACCGCCATCAAGTGCGACTTCGCCTTTTACACCGAAAAGTGAATTATTACTTTTAGTTTCAGTAAAACGATCTCCACCTTCATCTGCACTTTGCAGACTCACATTCGCCTTTCCGTAAAGGGTAACAGGATCAGCAAGTGTATAAGTGGATGCGCACATTAACGCAAGAAGTGACAATGGTTTGGATAAGTGCATCTAATAATTCCTCTACAAGTGACAAGACATAGCACGATAATGACTCACACTATGCCCTGCTTACATGACAGTTTTATTACATAATGACATTTTTTTTAAATTTTAATTAAAAATTTATGTCTTTAATATGACATTAATAAAACAAACGCTGAATTATTTGACTGGCAAACAATTCAGCTTTTACCTGTTCAGGCTTCAAATATAGCTTTAATAATATAGAAGAACACAATAGATAAGCCAGCACCCACCGGCAAAGTGATAACCCAAGAGATAACAATATTACGCACAACGCCCATGTTTAGGGCGGCGATACCACGCGCCATACCCACACCTAATACGCCACCCACCAGGGTTTGTGTAGTTGAAATAGGCAATCCGGTACCCGACGCGATTACAACCGTACTAGCCGCCGCTAATTCAGCCGCAAAACCACGACTGGGGGTTAAATGAGTAATTCCCTTGCCGATAGTTTGGATCACGCGATGACCAAATAAGGCCAAACCAGCCACAATACCCAATCCACCCAAAGGTAATATCCACCAAACTAACGGCGCCTGTTTGCCAATTTCACCACCACTGTTAACTACGCTAACAACGGCCGCTAAAGGACCAATCGCATTGGCAACATCATTTGAACCATGGGCAAATGCCATACAACACGCGGTCACCACCATAAGAATGGCAAAGACTTTTTCAACGCTAATAAATTGCAAACGATGATCATCACTTGCATCAAATTTGATGCGATTGATGAATAACCGGCCAATCAGCGCAACGCCCACCGCAATGGCGATGGCAATATAATACCCTTCGGCAGAAGGAATACTCAGACCAACATGCTTTAAGCCTTTTTTAATGGTCACCAAGGACAACACAAAACCGGCTAATCCCATATAAAATGGCACATAGCGCTTGGCATTTTTGAAGGGTTCATCGGTATCAAAAATCAGTTTTTGGGCACTCATAAAAATGATATAGGCAATAAAACCCGAAATAGCCGGGGTAATAATCCAGCTGCCCACTATCCCGCCTACTTTACTCCACATGACGGCGTCGGAACTCACCCCGACTGCGGCAAAACCAATAATTGCGCCCACAATAGAATGGGTGGTGGAGACCGGCCAGCCCAAGTAAGACGCTACCGCCAGCCAGACGCCGGCTGCGAATAGCGCAGAAATCATGCCGTAAACCAGTAATTCCGGTTGCTCAATAAAAAAGGCACTATCAATAATGCCTTTTCGAATTGTGGAGGTGACTTCCCCGCCCGCCAGATAAGCTCCAGCGAACTCAAATACCATGGCAATAAAAATAGCCTGCTTGATTGTTAATGCTTTAGAGCCAACTGAAGTTCCCATTGCATTGGCCACATCGTTCGCACCAATACCCCAGGCCATCAAAAAGCCTACCAGCGCCGCAATGACAACCAGCATTACGCCATAAGTTGATAATATATCCATCAGAAATCTGCCTGTTTAATTGGCTAACATAAGTTCGAGTCGAGAACCGACTCGCTCAGATATATCGGCTAAATCACCGACCCATTCAATGATGTTATACAGAAACATAACATCGACAGGATTAATACCGGACTCCAGCTCGCGGAGCTGTTTACGCATTTTTACCTGCATGACATCCGTATCATCTTCTATTTTATCCAGTTCTTTGATCATACCTTCGACCAAGCGAACTTCACGACCTTTAAAGCCAGCTTCAAGCAATTCATCAAGCTCATTGATTACAATTTTGGCCTGTTGAGTCGCATCTAAACAACGATCCAGATAAGCCTTAAACTGTTCCTGCATTGGCACTGGTATTTCCAGTTCACGACCTAAAATACGTCCCGAAATATCCTTGGCTTTATTGGCAATTTTGTCCTGTTGGGTCAACAAGTCCAAAATATCCTGCCGATTAATGGGCATAAAAATGCCGCCGGGCAAGCTCATGCGTAACTCACGCTTGAGGGTATCCGCCTGTTTTTCCATGTTTGAAATACTTTTTTGCTGCTGTTGGGCTTCTTTCCAGTCACAGCTAAAAACAGCATCGAAAAAAGGAACCAAGCCTTGAGAGCACTCGTGCACCATATTGATGTGTTCTTCTAACGGTTTAAGTGGGGATTTGGCAAAAACCCCTAAAAAAGAGTTTGCGGGCATATTAACCTCATGTTTGACTCATGTTCGTCGGCGCGCATAATACACGATCCTGTCAGTCATAAAATAACAAAATGACAAATTGCTTTGCAGCTTCAGAGTAGCTTATGTAAACCATCTTCTCTACAGCAATTCAACTTCCATGCACGCTGAATCCGCTAAAAATCCTGTCAGCCCTTTATAATTGGGCGTTCACTAATATTGTCCCAGCCTGAAACAGAAAAGATATGATGGACATTCCATGCAATTTTGCTAAACATAGGCCATAACTTCACCTCGAACTGACAACAAGCAACCTAAGAGAATCAGATATGAAACAAATTGTTGTGACACTGGTAGGCACAGACAAACCGGGGATTGTAGAACGTATTTCCAAAACCATTTACCAGCATCAAGGTAACTGGCTGGCATCCAGCTTGAGTAAAATGGCCGGTCAGTTCGCCGGTATTATTCAGGTTATGTTACCGGACGATCAGATTGACTCCTTTCATACCGCCGTTAACAATATTAGTGACTTGCGTTGTGTCGTCCATGAAGATATTAGTGAATTCCAGCCGGGCGAAACCCGCACTGCCACAGTAGATATTATGGGTAATGACAAACCCGGTATCGTGCAGGAAATCACCGCGGCCCTGCATCACGCTGGCGCCAATGTGCTCAAAATGCAATCCCATTGCGAAAGCGCCCCCAACTGGGGTGGCGAGCTATTTAAAGCCGAAATTCTAATTGGAGTACCAGCGGAATTGTCATTGGATGAAGTACAGGAACGTTTAGAAGATATTGCCAATGATCTGGTGGTGGAATTGCAATTAAAGCGGGATTAAGGCCTTGCCATAGCACAACAGCGAGGTTGTGCTATGGACGGAGACACCCTTGGGAAGTTAACTATAATAAGCTTCTACGGTGCCTTTTAACTTAAGCAAAAGGGGTTGACCCCGACGATCCAGCGCTTTATGGGCAGGTACTTTCACCCATCCTTCACTAATACAATATTCTTCCACATCGTTACGCTCTTTGCCGTTTAGTCGAATACCAATGTTATGCTCGAAAATTTCTTCCACATGGTATCGGCTACGAGGATTACCAGAGAGGCGATCGGGTAAAGGAGGACGTGATTGACTATCGCTCATATTATTAACCTGCATTAAATAGAAAAGTGCGCCATTCTAGACAATATAAATCAACCGCTCAAGCCGCATCGCTCGCCCAATGATGGACAATAATTTATTAGCCAAACTTGAAGCCCAATAACAATGCCAACGCACAATACCAATGGCGTTTAGTGATTTTCACGATGCCCAAAACTTAATACGCGGGTAACCTGCCATTTATTATTAACATTGTGCCACACCATCACAAAATCCGCTTTGCCCTCGCATTGCTCAGTGCCCGCTTGGCAAAACAGATGTTCGCCTTCAGTAATGGCACCAAATCCTTTAATGGGATAGGCTTTAAACGACCCCGCCACAAGCTTACGCGTGAATTTGCCACACACATTGTTTTTAGTGTTTGAAATCATGGTGTCACGATCCCAGGTCACACCACCATTGTCATGATAAAACTCCACATCCGCAGCAAAATAACCGGCATGTTTAGCCAGTTGTTCCGGATCCTGACAATGATTAAAAGAGGCAAACAGCTCGCTATCCAGCGACATCATTTTGTCTTGTAAAGAAATGCCCTCCGCCAATGCAGGAAGGGATAACAGCGTTAATAAAACCCCATATACGTTTTTCATAAAACCTCGATAATAACGCTGTTTATCTAACAGCTGAATGTCGCCCCGCCAGTGAGCCCCTGCCCGTTTAAGAGCGTATTGTTATGACTCAACTTCTTCGAACTCAAATTCAATCCCGCCAACACGCGGAGTGATTTTGTTGTAAATCCACATCCCAAATCTCACCATGATGTAGCCAAAAACACCTTGAAAAAACGGCATTATAATAAACATGGAAACAGACACCCCAAACTGGCCGGAATCACCACCGGCAAACATGGAAAGAAGCATAAATGGAATCATAAACAGTAACGACGTCACTGCCATTAATACCGCAAAGACTTTCGCGGTTTGGTGAGTCGAAAAACGTTTAACCTGTACTTTCATCAACATTATCCTTAAGTTATAAAATCGGGTTGGGCAATAGGCACCAGCGCCCGATGGGAACCATTCCGGCAAAGCCCGTCTATGGCGTTATTTTTCTCTGGTTTTTGAATTGAACGACGAACCAATAGCGATACCAAGACCACATCCCACCGCTATTCCAAAAGACAGGCTAAAGGGTAAAATATCAAACACAACACCACTGATACCCCCCAGCGCAGTGCCGATCCCCGTCCCCACAGCAATATAAACACCCATTTTCTGTTGCGAGAGCTGATCTTCCGACTTCGACATGCCAATATTCCTTATTGATGCGTTTGATTGGTTGCTTGGTGCTCACAGCAGTGGCGGCGCATCGTTCGCGGCGTCCTGCTGGCTGTGTTTGTTACATGTTTTACGCCCATGAGACACCAGCTGGTAATGTAAAACTACTGTACTCAAGGTGCAAAACCCGGCGTTGCGATGGGTCTACAGCTTTGCTAGATGAATGCAGTATATGCGGACGCATAGCCAGAGCTGACCCTGCTGGCGCATCACAAACTACTGCCTCATGATTTTGTGCATATGTTTGGATAGTACCGGGATCTAAAATGCCTAGTTGATGGCTTTTTGGCAAGACTTTTAGGCACCCATTTTTTAGACTTGTATCATCTAGGTGAATTCGAAAGGTCACCATTTGATTGAGTACATCTACCGGCGGCTGAACATGGTGGACTTGATCCTTGATGCTCCATGGCCCCCATTCATGTTTTTCGAATTTTTCAGACACTGCTACTGTTCTGTCTTGATGCCATGTTACCAGCCAATTATTCTCTAAGGTCTTGTTAAATAAGATAGCTCGAACTAAACCGACGGTTCCTGAAAGATATTTTTTAGTCTGAATAATTAGAGTATCTGATAAAGCAATATCACGGATAGAAGCAAACTTTTTTTCCACATTTCGAATTCCGCCAGCGTTAGCGGGGAAGCTAACATCTTTTATTTCGTTATTTATGGAATTGAGCTGCTCGTGAGATAAAAATTCACCTATCAATTCATACCCATCTTCTAGGGCTGACACTAAGATTGATCCTTGATTGTCATGTCACGTCCTTATTGATTAGCTTGCTATATATCAATTGAGTATTCTTTCTGGCATTTCATTTACTTGACCAATTTCAAGCTTTACTTTCTCGAATTCGTCATCTGATATTACTTTTTTATCAAGTAGCCACTGAAATTTATTTAGTTCGTTTTTGGGATCATTTTCATAATTTACCGAACCATACCAAAGTTTCCATTGCATCTTTCTACGAGTTGAAATTTCATCAAGTATTTTCGAATGTTGATCATCTTGAATGATGAATATTCTTCCTTTCTCCGCATCAACAATCGTATAACTTGTAGTTTTAAATCGATAAGTGATTAAACAAATGATTCCAAGCGTTAACCACATTGAACCAGAAAAAGTCCCTGACTCCATGAAGCGGTTAGCAATTTGAAATACACCTATAAGTACCCACAAAATACCAACATTTCTAAACCAAGCATTTTTCTCTTCCAATTCGTCAAAATCTTCGTCAGAAATAGAACCGTATTCAGTTGAGAATGTTTTCTTTCCCGAAGCATCCTTAATTGTGTATTTTAGTTTTTCTTCACCAAATTCGAATGTAGTTTGATTTGATGATTTTTTTTGAGTTAACTCCATAACTTTCCTTGAAATTTAATGCTTTGAACAGCGAGTGATTTTCCAATTTAACCTGTCAGGGTTTTGCATTAAGTTTACTCAATACATATTGCGCTGACTCACTTTCTAGCGGCCACGAACTGCATCGGCCCGATATGAACTCGTTATTATTTTTATGTGTGATAATTAAATACTCAACGCCCTTTTCATAGTGATAACCACAAGCCGCAGTATCTCGGCGAGTCATTAAGTGAAGCGTTGGTTGGGCATAATTTAATAAGCTTTCTGTGACGTCAAAGACATACTCTTTCTCAGTAAAAGAAAATGTCCAAGGCTCAGAAGTAGTAATTGCTGTAACGATTATGTCTGAATCCCAATTGATTTCAACATGCTCGCCACAAGAACAAGCACTGGCCGTTACCGGGATAAAGCTAAATACGAAAAGAATTAAAAAAATAATTAGCTTCATTGAGTGAACCCTAACGCCAAAATCAGCCGCACGCTTTTTGCGTCGGCTGC
The DNA here is from genome assembly GCF_048268085.1 of Neptunicella sp. Classification (NCBI taxonomy): domain Bacteria; kingdom Pseudomonadati; phylum Pseudomonadota; class Gammaproteobacteria; order Alteromonadales; family Alteromonadaceae; genus Neptunicella; species Neptunicella sp. Next base: position 233,571 of record NZ_JBLWWF010000006.1, read on the forward strand.
ATTTTTTTGTTAGCCATGACTGCCAGAAGTTGCTCAAAATCAGGATCAACTTCGGGCTTGGTTTCTATATGAGAGTGGTAGCTCTGTTGGTCAGGGCCCCAATCGAAGTATATTCCCGCACTCGGTTTTGCCAGCTCCAACGCTTGTGCTTCACTTATTGAAAGGTCAATCGATGCCAATTCGTGCTTGGTTGATTGCCCGACCAACTTAGCAATGACTGTCAGTTTGTATACTCCCGAATTGAAATTGAAGTTAGCCCCGTCTTCGGGTAGTAAAAAATGATGATCAAAAATAACGCCTTCCTGCGGCACAAATAGACCACTGCCTCTTTTTAAATTTCCTTTCTCACCGTAAACCCAGATATTAAAGTTCTGCTTTGATTCATTGCGGTGCAGCGCTACATGAAGGCTTTCCAGCACCTGGCCACGCTTGGCTGTGCTATAGAGCAGGGTTCGCAGATAAATCTTATTTTTCTTGCTGTCGAATTTTGAGCCGTCGGGGCCAAAGAATATGACTGTAGGTTGAGTCATCAACAGCCGTCCCTTACGGAAGAAAGTCAGCCACGCCGTCACGCCTGATACGGACAGAGCGAGACAGGAAATTATGAAGCTAAACCATGGTGACATCTCGATATTTCCTTAATGGCTAACAACTTAATAGAAGGAATTAATCCCGTATTCGTACCGGGTGAAATTCCTTCTTTACTGATTTATTTTTCCGACAATACTCTGCATATTCAAGTAAATCAATTTGTTAGCTATGCATTATTGATGAGTCAGAAAACAAACAAGGCTTTTCACCCGCAAGTTTCTGGATACCCGCCTTCGCGGGTATGACAGGATTTAATGA
>NZ_JBLWWF010000007.1:0-195737 GCF_048268085.1 Neptunicella sp.
CATAATCGCACCCGCAAATAACTATTTTTAGTATCCGTCCAGAAAGGTACAAATAATATTTCCACCCCTTTCTCGGCCAAAATCCGTGACAGTTCAGGAAACTCCACATCATAACAGATTAAAATACCGACCTTACCAGCATCCGTTTCGAATACAGATAGCTTGTCTCCCCCCTGAATGACCCAGTCATTCTGTTCGTGTGGAGTAATATGGATTTTACGCTGTTCATCGATTTTACCACTGCGATGACATAAATAGGACACGTTATAGACTTTGTCACCTTCACTCAATGGCATCGAGCCGGTAATAATATTGGCATTATATTCAATCGCCATTTGCGACATTTTTTCGCGAAATAAATCGGTATATTCGGCAAGGTAACGGATGGCCTCTGTTTGTGAGGCTTGATTGGTCAAGCCCATCAATGGCGCGTTAAAAAATTCGGGAAAAACAATAAAGTCACTTTGATAGTCAGACACCGTATCAACAAAAAACTCGATTTGATCAAGCAATTCTTCGACGGACTCCACTTCACGCATTAGCCATTGCACAGCCCCTACCCTGACCACACTTTTCGGTGAGGTAAGCACTTTACCGGTAGGCTCATATAAAATGTTATTCCATTCCAGCAAAGTGGCATAACCAACGGATTCCTGATCTTCCGGTAAGTATTTTTTCAGTAATCGTTTCACCTGAAAATCGTTGGCTAACTGAAAGCTCAAAATAGGATCGTAAATAGCTTTTTGATCCACCTGAGCAATATATTCCATGGGTGTCATTTCAGACTTGTAATTATGATATTTTGGAATCCGCCCGCCGGCCAGAATAGCGCGTAAATTATACTGGCGGCAGAGTTCTTTGCGGGCATCATACAAACGTCTGCCCAAACGTAATCCACGGTGGCTGCTTTTTATTACCACATCCAGACCATATAAGGCATCGCCATCTGCATCGCTATTAACATTATTATTGCTATCAACAATATCGTCATAGGTATGAGGGTTAGAGAATCGTGCATAATCCACTTGAACACTCAGTGCAATGCCCACCAGCTCCCCACCATCCAGAATACCTATCTGGCCTTCAGGAAATTCGTCAATCAAGTGAGAAATAGTATGTACAGGCCAAGCTCCGCCTAATTCGGTGTAGGTATCATCCATCAATGATTTAATTTGTGGATATTGAACTTTAGATAAATTACAAATTTCGATACGAGCTTTTTCAACTGACATAAAAAATCGTTATCCTGTTATAAGTTAAGGTGCACTATATCAACACCGCAATTTTATTGGTCAATTAACCAACCTTTAGCCACTGCCATATCAACCTGTTCTAGCACATAATTCCATAGCTTCGGGGCTAACTGTTGCAGGTAATCATTACGCTGTAATACTTGTGACTTGAGCACGGTGTGTTGGGCCCAACTACCACCTTGATTAACCACGTTTTGCAACAGCGGTAGCACGCGATCCATGGCTTTGGCAAAGCGGGCATCCGCGCTGGTTGCTTGTTCAAATTCCAGCCATAACTGTAACATTTGTTGGTATTGTTCTTCTGGCAATAAGCCAAATATTCTTTCGGCCGCTTGACGTTCTATGGCTTGCTGAGCATCCAGCTCCTGTTGCGAGGCAAATGCGAAGGTATCCCCCGCATCGATTTCAACAATATCATGGATCAGCAACATGCTAACCACTCGGTTTATATCTACCGGTTGCTCAGCGTAATCCTTAAGTACTTGAGCCATCAACGCAATATGCCAGCTATGTTCAGCACTATTTTCAAACCGATTATTGTCGCATTGAACTAACGCTTTACGACGGATAGCCTTAAGTTTGTCTAACTCGCGAATAAACGACAATTGTTGGGTGAGTGATTGCATGACGATTTCATTACTCCATCGTTTCTACTAGGGATTTGATCTTCGAGGCTTTTTCAAAATGATCCAGTTGATGAGTTTTTATCCACCATGTTGCAACTTGCATAAGAGTGTCAGGATCATCATTTTTGTTGGCGAAAAAAGCATAAAAAGACAATCCCACATTAGCGCCTTTAGCGGCTATTTTCTGCTCACAGATGCGTATAATTTTAGCTCGTAAGTCACGTTCAAAACCGTTCGGTAAAACTACCAAGGGAGGGATTCACCATTAGCATGCTGGAATTGACCGGATGTTTGCAGATTTAATTCATCGATGCGACTAATTAATTGCTGCGCGGCCACTTCAGCGGTGATATCTCCGGCTCCCCCCACCATATCGGTTTGGACAAACCCGGGATGTAAAATGGCCACAGCAATACCCTGTGCTTTTAAATCTTTTGCCAGTGATACGGCGCCCGCATTAAGTGCGGCTTTTGACATACGATAACCATAATAGCCACCGGACGCATTGTCCGTCATTGACCCCATACGACTGGTAATCATGGCAACTTTGGCCTTTTCCGCTAAACAAGGCAGTAACGTCTGGGTAAAGAGAATGGGCGCTAATGAATTAACCTGAAACTGGTACATGATCCGGTTGGCGTCCATATCTGACAAGGTTTCAGTTCCCAACACACCCGCATTATTGATAAGTAAATCAATTTTTTGTTTGGATAAGGCTGAACTGATTTTGTCGTAGGTCAAAGGCTCGGCCATATTAACCCCGTCAATTATCGTCGCTGCGGATTTATCCAACTCACCGGATGAATGCCGACATACAGCCCACACTTTATCTCCTCGCTGACTCAATTGTTTGGTTAAGGCCAAACCTATTCCACGGTTTGCGCCAGTAATTAATACATTGGCCATTATTGATTCCTTATCAATCGTTGTAAATCAGCGGGGGTATCCACTCCCGTTGGCGGTACCTGCCTAGCAATATCCACATGAATTTTTTCGCCGTGCCATAACACCCGTAATTGTTCCAATGACTCAATTTGCTCAAGTCCCGATGGCTGCATATTGACGTACTGCTTAATAAACTCGGCTTTATATGCGTAAATACCAATGTGACGCAGATAATAATCACCAATTTCATCAATCACGTCTTCATCCATAAAGCGGCTGCGATCATAAGGGATGGTAGAGCGACTGAAATACAAGGCATATCCTTGTTTATCGGTGACCACTTTAACCACATTAGGATTAAAGGCTTCTTCCACATCGGTAATCTTCACAGCCAATGTAGCCATTTCAGCTTGAGTAAAGTGATGTAAATTTTCAGCGACCTGTTGAATATTCACTGCCGGTATAAAGGGTTCATCCCCCTGAACATTAACCACCACGTGATCACTTTGCAGATTAAGTTTACTCACTACTTCGGCTAAACGTTCCGTTCCCGACTCATGTTGATTACTGGTCATGCACACTTGGCCACCAAACTGTTCTACCACATCGGCAATACGCTGATCATCAGTAGCAACGATGACCTGACTTGCTCCGGCTTCCAATGCTCGTTGGTAAACGTGCTGGATCATCGGCATTCCATTGATATCGGCCAACGGCTTGCCCGGAAATCGGCTGGAAGCGTAACGGGCAGGAATAATGACGGTAAATTTCATCTTCAACCTTTAATTTCTTCAAGCTCATCACTGGTTAATTCACGACTTTCATTTTCCAATAAAATCGGAATATTTTCCCTGACTGGATAAGCTAACTTGTCAAAACGGCAAACCAGTTCTTGATTATCTTTGTTTAAAATCAACTTACCTTTGCATAAAGGACAAGCCAAAATTGTTAATAAGGCTTTATCGAACGCCATTTTTTACCGCCTTCACTTTTTTAAGAAATAGTTGTCGAAATTCTTCGGTTAATTTAGCACTGACCGGCAGATACCACCAATTTTGCTGGGCAAACTCACGGCACTTTACTGCATCTTTTTCAGTCATTAAAACCGTCCCTGCCGGAATGTCTTTAGGTTTAAAACGATGGTGATCGGCAAAGACTAAACATTGGGCTAAATTAACCTGTTTAGACTTAAGCAAATCAAAAAAACGTTGGGGGTTACCAATTGCCGCTATCGCTGTCACAGGCTGTTGTTGTAACTCACTGATCGGCAAGCTTTTATTCGCCTGTTGAAGATTAACCAACCGCCCGGATTCAAGAGACATTAAAAAATCGCCTTTTCGGACCATTCCACCGTTCACCACCACAAAATCCACGCTATTCATTCGTTCTGCACCTTCACGCAAGGGGCCCATCGGCAACAAATAACGATTCCCCAAGCGTCGCTGGCCATCCATTACCACCAATTCGATATCACGATCAAGCGCATAATGTTGTAAGCCATCATCACAAATAATCACATCGCAACGGTGCTGCTCCAGCAAATATTGCCCCCCTCGTACCCGATTTGGATCAACAACCAAAGGACAACGAATGTGTTGACGCATTAATACTGGTTCATCGCCAACTTCCGCGGCAGAACTCTCTGTTTGCACCAATTGCGGATAATCAATACCTTTGCCGCCATAGCCTCGACTTAGCACTCCCGGGTGATAACCTTCCTGACGAAGAATTTCCACTAACCGTATAACCAATGGCGTTTTTCCGGTGCCTCCAACACTTATATTGCCCACCACAATAACCGGTACCGGAAGCTTGACAGATTTGAATATACCGCGCTGATAGGCTTTTTTACGCAACGTCGATATTGCCCAAAATAATGCCGTTAATGGCCACAACAACCACACTATTGGATTTTTACTATACCAGGCGCGTTCCAACCAACTCATTAATGATGACCTTCAACAAACTGCATCTTGTGTAATGATGCATAAGGGCCATCATTATCAATTAATTGGTGATGATTACCTTGCTCGATAATTTGACCTTGTTCGATCACTAAGATTTGGTCAGCCTTTTCAATCGTAGAAAGGCGATGAGCAATCACAATACTGGTTCTGTCCTGCTGCAGCTTTTCTAAGGCATCCTGAATTAAACGCTCTGACTCGGTATCCAGCGCGGACGTCGCCTCATCCAAAATCAATATTGGTGCATCGGTTAAAATGGCTCGTGCAATCGCAATACGTTGCCGCTGTCCACCGGATAACATTAAGCCGTTCTCGCCTATCTGGGTGTCCAACCCTTGCGGCATATCATCAACAAACTCCATGACATGAGCGGTTTTAGCAGCGGCCAAAATTTGTTCAGTGGAGACATTCTCGGCACCATAGGCAATATTATTGGCAATACTGTCACTGAATAAGGTTACCTGCTGCGAAACCAAAGCAAATTGTTTACGTAAATCTTTCAGTTTTAATGCCTCGATATTGATACCATCGAGTAAAACCTCACCTTGCTGTGCTTGGTAAAAACGCGTCAATAAACTGGATATGGTGGACTTGCCACTGCCCGAACGGCCCACTAACGCTAAGGATTCTCCCTGTTTTACACTAAAGGAAATATCCTTCAGGGCATCTTGCTCCTTACCCGGATAGCAAAATGTGACATGATTAAACTCAATATTTCCTTGCGAACGCACCAGCCGTTGTTGTCCGGTGTCCTGTTCCACTTTCTGATCAATTACTTCAAATACGCTGCTACAAGCCGCCATACCGCGCTGGAAATCGCTATTAATGGTCGTTAACTGTTTAAGCGGCTTAAGTAACATGATCATATTTACTACCACTTGAGTAAATATACCGGGAGTTAGATGTTCCACCATCTGCGGCACACTGGCGATGTATAACACCGCAGCCAAAGCTATGGAGGCAATAATTTGAATAGAGCTCACGCTTAAAATTTGTGCCACCAACAATTTCATAATTTGTTGACGGTTATAGTTATTACGCCGAGTAAACTTCTCTACTTCTTTATCTTGACCACCAAACATCAAAACGACTTTATGGCCTTTAATAACCTGCTCAACATTGGTCGTTAAACTTCCCATCGCTTGCTGGATGCTGCGACTGACTTCACGAAAACGTTTACTTACCACCGAGACAATAACGGCTACGACCGGCCCGATTAGCAAAAAGATCAACGACAATTGCCATGAGTAATAAAACATAGCAATAAGTAAACCCACCACAAACGCACCTTCACGTACCATGGTTGCCATGGCCTTGCCCGCCGCATTGGCTACTTGTTCGGTGTCGTAAATTACTTTGGAAATAAGATTGCCCGGTGCATTTTTATCGTGGAAAGAAACCGGCAAATAAAGGTAATGCTGGAAAAGTTGCTGACGAAGATTCATCACCACTTTGTTACCAATCCAACCTAGGGTGTACGTTCCCATAAAATTGAACAGGCCACGCAAAATGAAGATCGGCACTACAAACCAGGCTGCCATGCGTAAAAAATCGTAATCTCCGCCCCCCAAACTATCATCAATTAAGGGTTTAAGTTGGGCAATAACAAGGGCATCCAGTAAGGCATAACCTATCATGCCAATGGCAGAAACCAGAAACGCCAGTTTAAAATCGCTTAAATATCGGCGAAAACGACGAAAGGTTTGAGTGCGGTTGAGAGTTTCAGTCATAGTTATACTATTTGAGTTCGATTCGCCTATTGTAACGTTGCCAGCAAAATTACCCAACTATCAATAAGATATTTTAATTTTTATCTACCAGACAAAATGCCCCGCTGTTTCAGACAGCAAAAAATTGAATCACCATCCGACCTTTTGACTAACCCAGCTATATCCTAATTATTCGCATACCAATATGGGTATACGTCCTGTCGGTAGGTCAAGGTGGCTATGTTTTCTGGTGAAAAGATAAAGCTGGTTTGTCCGTTTTCTGACGTTGAATAAATTGTGGCTGCACTTTGCTGGTAACGAGCAACCACCTGTTTGTCCGGAAAGTGCCAACGATTCAAATAACCTTGACTGAATACCACTAATTGAGGATTAACAGCGTCAATAAATGCCGGTGACGATGACGTTTTGCTCCCATGATGGGGAACAATTAAAATATCAGCCTGTAATGAATCATTGGATGATTTTGTGACTAAATGCTGTTCGGCCAGTTGTTCTATATCGCCTGCCAACAACACCTTATGCAGCCCGTCACTGATCATCAACACACAGGAACGGTTATTTTCATTGCCGCTAAAATCAGCGGGTGGCCAGAGTACTTTTAATCTTAATCCATGCCATTGTTGCTGCCAGCCTTGCTGACATTGGTCGTGATTGGAAAGCTTTTGACGAATAGGTATCTGTGCAGATAGCGACGCAAGACTGCCTATATGATCCATATCATGATGAGAAATAAACACCCAATCCAAGCTCTGAATCCCGCGTTTTTGCAATACCGGTAGTAACACAGCATCTGCCATGTTGAATCCACTTGGATAGGCCGGCCCAACGTCATACACGAATGCATTCTGTTGAGCCTGTACAATCACAGATAATCCCTGCCCTACATCCAAGACATCCACTCGCCAGTCGGGTTTATTAGTATCGATAAAATGTGACAGTAGAGGTAATAACAACAAGCTACTTAAGACTTTTTTCATGGGAAGTGGTGGCAAGCAAATTTGTACAATAAACACACTTAAACACAGCCATGCCATCACACCAATATCCATCAAACTTATTGCCACACCATGGAGCTGACTCACCCACTCCAACGCTGTTATACAATAAGATGCTAACCAATCGGCAATGGAAAAAATCCACATCGCCACATTGCTGCTAACACTAAACGCTAGCAGTCCAACTAAACATAAGGGCACCAATAATAATGTCACCACCGGTACGGCCAGCAGATTAACAAAGGGGGCAACAAAGGACATCAGCCCAAATTGCCAAGCAACCATGGGTAACATCATCAAACATAACACCATTTGTACCCGCACCATTACTGTTAAGGACTGTTTGAATGTAATTGCCCTTTGAGCGGTTTTAGACTGTTTAACCACTGGCCAGCGCCAAAAAAGCAGACCGATAATCATCACGGCCATAAAACTCAACCAAAAGCTGACTGACAACATACTCAGCGGCATAAGCAGCATGAAGATCAATAGGCAACTTAACCAAATACGGCTGGGACGCCAGTATTGGTAGCGCACTACTAAGATTGACACCATTAACAGCATCAACCACGCACGTAGGGTAGGTAAGCTAAATCCGGCCAGAAATGAATAACCAAAAGCGCTGCATAGCGCGATAAGAATACTGGCATGATGCACATTAATTTGTTGTGGACAAAAGCGCCCCAACAGCTGACTAAACAGCCAGTAACTCAATGCGCTAACAATCCCAAGATGTAAACCTGAAATAGCAATTAAATGAGCAATACCGGTGCGTTGTGCCAGTTGCCAGTCATCTGGTTCCAGTAATCCACGGTAGCCCAAGGTTAAGGCGGCCAGCCAACGAGTATTTTGCAGAGGTAATTGGACAAATTCATTCAGTAGTTCCTGTCGCCAACTCACAGATGGCTGCAGAATCTGATTGTCCGCTTTATTAATGACGTAACCGGTGGCCCGAATATGATTAGCCAATAACCATTGTTGATAATTGAAGCGTGCATCATTGGCTAAACCATGGGCGGGTTTTAGCTTTACCCGTAATTTTACTTTTTGCCCTTGTTGTAGCAAAAACGCAGGTTCATTCCAGCTTAATCGCAATGAAGGCGCATTGAAGTCCAGCGGCTGGTGATTGAAACGAGTTACCAGCAGGTTAAAGCGAATCGGATTAGCCGGTAACACCACCGTGGTGATCTGCCCTTCGACCCAGACCGATTGTTTAACCAAGCTGGACGGTAACTGCCAGGATAGTTGCCAATAGCCCACTAAAGCGAGCCAGATGACGCCGGCTAACAAGCCCGATAACGCTAAACGATTATATTTAACACTGATTAAGCACACAAAAGCCGCGATACACAGTACCGCGGCTGAAGGTAATGTTGACCAGCATAATGCACTAAAACAGCCGAGTAGAAAAAATACAATCCATGTATTCACACAGCCTAACCTTAATCGTTAAATGTAGGGTTATGATTCCTCAAAGGTCTTGGATAATGAGGCAAGTTTATCGACTTCTCCACTCAACTCCACTGCAATCACATCGACTTTTTCGGCACTTAAAAAAGTTTGCTCCGACACTTCAGTGATCCGTTCTATATTGCGACCAATTTCATCACAAACATTTTCCTGTTCTTCAGTAGCCGTCGCAATTTGTAACGTATTCTCGGTAACTTCATTCATTAAATTGAGAATATCATTAATGGCGACTGCAGATTCCTCAGCATTGACGACACAACTCTCCGCCTGTCCTTTACTATCCTGCATCACATTGACCCACTCTTGAATGGTCTGATGCATGCCTGCGAGGTTCTTATGTATATTAGTCGTAGATTGCTGGGTACGCGAAGATAACGCTCTTACCTCATCTGCCACCACTGCAAACCCCCGCCCTTGTTCACCAGCACGTGCTGCTTCAATGGCAGCATTTAGCGCGAGCAAATTGGTCTGTTCGGCAATCGCTTCAATTTCACTCATAGTGGCACCGACTTTTTCCGCTTCGCTTACCAGTCTATTGGCCGAATCTGCCGCCTGTTGAACGGTATCAGCTAAGGCCTGAATTTTATTGGTGCTATTGGTAATTAATCCTTTAGTCTCGGCACATTTATCCCGCGTTTGATTAACGGTTTCAGAAGTATTCGCAGTATTTCTAGCAATATCTTGTGAGGTGGTAATCATCTCATTAATTGCCGTCGTAATTTGCTGCACTTCAGAAGTTTGATGTTCGAGATTGAGCTTGGCTGAATTAGAGGACTCGCGCATTTCGGTCGCCAGTTTCTGTAATGTTTGCCCCTGCGAACCGGTCATTCCCAAAATAGTTTTAATCTTGGCTAACGCAATTTTAATCCCAAAATCAAAAATAGACACCGCCCCTTTACCCGAGTAAATATAACGACTGATGCTGTCATATTTGGACTGCAGTTTTTGAGTACTAGACGCCAGACTAAATAATTCAGTACTAAATACTCCAAACACAATTAAGCTAGTTAACAGAATAGGTATCAAGCTTAACCAACCGATCGTTAAGCCAGAAGCAACGGCGACAGTAACAACTAATGCCAGCATAATTAGCCATTTTTGGCTTACCGTCATTTCATTTAACACACCGGTTTTATTGGCTAGTAACGCTTGATAAATTGGGATGGCACGCTGTCTTAACGCGGGGCTTAATTTACCTCTAACTGATTGATAACCAACAATCGACCCATTCCGATAAACAGGTGTAACAAAAGCGTCGACCCAATAATAACGTCCATCTTTACACCGGTTTTTGACGACACCACGCCAAGGTTTTCCCTGTTTGAGGTTCGTCCACAGATCTTTATAGGCCAGTGCTGGCATATCCGGATGACGCACAATGTTATGATTTTTATTAAGTAGTTCGTCCCGTGCAAACCCACTGACTTTAACGAAATTATCATTAACATACTGAATCACACCACGGGTGTCAGTAATGCTTATTAATTCTTCTTTTTCTGCGAACGTTACTTCTTGGTCTATCACCGTTGCATTTTTACGCATTTATTATATTCCTCGTGACCTAGTCCGGTTAAAATCCGATTTTGAGTCGATCTTAACTTATCTCGGCCTAACTTGTTTTAATTAAAATGATCAACTTCAGTACATGAACTACGGGAATTGGCAAGATTGCTTATTGCCAAGCAGAAGGTCAATGACCTAGAATTGCCTTTCTGTTCGAACCTTCAGCAAGGTTTACTTAACCGATATAGCGGCATATCAAACAGTTTGTTTAGTGGCGCAAGTGATCTCAAGGTCATAAATTTGCAAACCCGATGTTTCATGATGGACATATCCATAATAAGACTGACATACCATATTGATGTAGGAATATATGCCTAAAAAACTGATTAAACGTTTTATACCTGACCATCAGACGATAAAACAAAACAAGTTTATCGCGTTATTTGGCACCTTATTGCATGACGCAAATTTATGGCACCTTAATCGACGCTCAGCAGCAGGAGCGTTTGGTATCGGTGTTTTTTTCGCGTTCTGGCCCGTTCCGTTTCAAATGTGGTTATCTGCCGCAGTCGCCATTCCATTGCGAGTGAACCTGCCTTTATCGGTTGCAACAGTCTGGATCACTAACCCATTTACCATGCCGCCGATATTTTACGGCGCGTATTTGGTCGGAGCCTGGATTTTAAATACCCCGGCGAATGAATTTCATTTTCAATTAAGTTGGCAATGGGTTGTGCAAAGCGTAGAAACCATCGGCCCTGCATTTTTGGTTGGTTGTGGTGTCTGTGCGGTATTTTTTGGCTTACTCGCCTATTTCGGCTTGCATTTGGTATGGCGCTGTTCGGTGTCAAGAGCCTGGCAGCAACGTAAATTACAACGCCAACAGCCATCAGCCTAAACTAATGGCCTAATACCTGAGCAGGTTGTATTTTAGCGGCTCTAAGCGCAGGCCATACGGTGGCAACTAAACTTAAGCTCAATGCAATAGCAATTGTGATCCATACATCTTGCCAATGTAATTCCGACGGTAAAAAATCAATAAAATAAATATCACCGGATAAAAAGCGTGTACCGGTTATACGCTCAATAAACAATGCGATGGCGCTCACATTAAGCGCGCAGAGTACGCCAAAAAAAGCTCCTGCCAATGTTCCCACCAAGCCATTCAAGCCGCCCTGCAATACGAAGGTGCGAATAATTAGACTATTCTCCGCTCCCATCGTTTTAAGCATGGCAATTTCCGCCTGCTTTTCTGCCACGGCCATCATTTGGGCTGAAACAATATTAAAACAGGCGACTCCGATCACGAGGGTCAAAACCACATAGACCACCCAGCGTACCAGGATAATATCCTGATAAAGGTGACCTTGGGTGCGGGTCCAATCAGAAATATACACATGCTGCGCAAGGCTATAACCTATGTCGCGTGTTTTTTGCGGTGCCGAGAATGGATCTCGGAAATAAAATTGTAAACCTTGGGCACCAGTCGTCACGTTCACAATTCCTTGTGCATGAGTCAAATGCATTAAGGCAATATGCTTATCCAGTTCACCGCCTATCGAGAGCGCGCCAGCCACCTCAAGCCATTGACTTTTTGGCGCTTTAAGCTGATTTCCCTGACTAAATTGCGGTAATAAAAGTTGCACCTTATCCCCAATGCTCACTCCCAGTTCACGCATAATACCAGCACCTAACATAATGCTATGCGGCTTGCTGGCAAATGCAGGCCAATCTGGCACATCTATCGCTTTAAAAATCGGGCTATCGGCATAGATGCGCGGGTCCACTGCGGTGACTTCTACCGCCTTCATTTTCTTGCCTTGTTGCAACAAGCCGGTAATGTTAATCACCGGTTGTGAGAACACCAACTGGGGATCATGACTGAGTTGCTGTTGAATAGCTTGCCAGTTTTCTAATCCCTGACTGGATGCGGCCGTAATCTCTCCATGGGGGATAACATTTAATAATTCATCTTCCAGTGCACGTTCAAAACCATTCATAACCGATAAGATCAAAATAAGGGTAAAACAGCCCATCGCGATACCTAAGGTGGATGACGCTGAAATAAACGAGATAAAACCATTTTGATGTTTATCGCGGCGGAACCGCCAAGCCAACTGCCAACTAAGGTTAAACATTCGTTACAACTGCCGTCTCAGAGCGCGAACTAACTTGTTGTCGAAGCGTTCCACTGGTCAACTCCCATACAGTATCAAGCTTGGCCGCAAGTTGCCTATCGTGGGTCACCACCACAAAACTGGTATTAAAATCCTGACGTAATTCGCCAATGAGCTGATAAATCGTTTCACCGGTTTTGTCATCCAGATTCCCCGTGGGTTCATCCGCTAATACAATCGCCGGATTGGTCACCAGCGCTCTGGCAAAAGCCACCCGTTGGCGCTCACCGCCAGATAGCTGCGACGGTTTATGGCTGAGTCGATGACTTAATCCGACTCTATCCAATATTTCAGTCGCACGGGTAGTGGCGGATTTTTTATCCAACTTACCAATTAATAAAGGCATCGCCACATTTTCCAGCGCAGAAAATTCAGGCAATAAATGATGTAGTTGATAGACAAAACCCAACTGGCGGTTGCGAAAAGCGGCCTGCTGTTTACGGTTAAACTTAAAAATATCTTCGCCCTTAAACAATACTTGTCCGCTAGTGGGATTATCCAGCGCACCAAGAATATGCAACAAGGTACTTTTGCCCGATCCTGAATTACCTAAAATCGCCACTTGCTGACCGACCTGTAATTCAAAGTTAACCTGTTTGAGTACCTCAATTTGACTTTCGCCTTCTTGGTACTGTTTAGACAAATTAATACATTCTAATAAACTACTCATCATTGCTACTACTCGTATCTTAAGGCAGAGGCTGGCGCGACATTCGCTGCGCGGTAAGCCGGATATAAGGTGGCGACAAAGGTCAGGATCAATGAAAAAATCACAATACCGATGATCTGCTGCGGATCAATAACAACAGGCAAGCCGGTTGCACCAGGAATAGGAACCAGTCCGATTAAACCGGTGATGTTATTTAATTGATTGGCAATGACTAATCCTCCCAGCAAACCTAATAGCGTTCCTTTTAAGCCGTTATACAATCCATTCGTCAAGAATATGCGTAATATATCGCCCGCAGTCATACCTTGAGTGCGCAAAATGGCGATATCACCGCGTTTCTCGGTCACCACCATCACTAGCGCCGACACAATATTAAAAGCCGCCACGGCAATAATTAACAAAAGCATCAACCCCATCATGTTTTTTTCCATTTTAACCGCATCAAATAACGCACCTTCCCTTTCCCGCCAACTGCGCACTGGCACATCAACGAGGTGTTTAATCTGCTCAACCACGCTTAAATAATTAAACGCGTCGTCGAGGAATAAACGGGTCTGGGCAATACTATCGGTATGCTGGCGTAATAACCTCGCGCTATCATCGATATTGAGCAACACCACTTTGTCATCCAGTTCTGAACTTAAGTCAAATAACCCGCTGACCACAAATTTACGTTGACTAGGAATGGGACCGATAGGACTATAAACCGTCGCACCAGCAACAATAATACGCACCTCATCACCGGTCTGTACGCCTAGCTCCCTGGCCAACGATGCGCCCATCACCACCCGATAGGTTTTGTCTTGCAAATCCTTCAAGCTGCCAATCAGCATTTTGCTGGCAATGGCTGAATATTTATCCATTGTGTCTGGCGTGATCCCTTGCAACACAACGCCCTGCAATCCACGTTGACCTTGAATTAACCCTTCGGCTTCAATTTGCAAGCCCGCCCCTTGTACATGGGGGATAGATAACAGCTGTGAGGTAAAATCATTCGGTTGACCGGCACTTTGCACCAGAAGATGGGGCACTATGCCTAAAATCCGTTGTTTGAGTTGACTTTCAAAACCATTCATTACCGATGAAACCACAATTAAAGCCGTCATGCCCAAAGCAATGCCCATCACGGAAAAGAAATTAATAAACGCAATAAAATGCGAAGTTTTACTGGCACGAGCATAGCGCAGGCCGATAAATGCAAAGGTAGGTTGAAACATATCGGGTTATTTGAGGTCAGTTAGGTTCAGGAAAGTCACCAGCTGCTTGCCAGTTAACCGCCCTTATGGTTTCCTTAATGGATCAAGATGATACGTGTAAGCCCACGGTCACACAAGCGGAGTAATAATGGACAATTTAAGTCTGCAACAAAAACAACAACAATTTCATGAGTTTTTCACCATAAAACATGCCATTAAGGTGAATATGCTTCCTTTGCCAGACTCATTTGTATTGCCCAGCCAGGCTGAGTTAAGTGAACATATGCCCTATGAATTTCGCGTCGCCTGTGAAGTGTCCGGCATTGAGGCTAACGCGCTGCGCCCCTTACGTAACTTGGGTGAACAAGCCGTAGAGCTGGTTAATTATTTAAAAATGCAGTCGCGCAAAATTGATCTGATCATGTCAATAGTGCTGCAACATCAGGATGTTGCAGAAAACCGCTATACCAGTCTCGAATTTGGCGGTGGCGGCGTGACTTTAGTTAGTGATACCCCTGTTGACGTGGAATCAAAAGCCGAACTTAAACTATTTTTAACCGAAGAAGCAGCAGCTGTTTTTTGTTATGCCGAAGTTATTGCTTGCCAAGCGGTTGATGAGCAGTACCATATCTCGCTTATTTTTAACCGGATCAGAGAAGAAGATCAGGAGTTGCTGGTTAGAGCCAGCTTGCATTTACAAACACAACAACTTAAAAAGCGTCGAAATACATAACACATGACACAAAATATTTATGCTCCCACCCTGCCCAAAGGCAAGGGTGATCACCTCTATTGGGGAAATTTACAGGGCAGTAGTATGGCGTTGGCCATCGCCAATGCTGTAAAAAGTCGTTCCAGTTCAGTACTCATTGTGACCGCAGACACGCCTTCTGCTGTCAAGTTACAACAAGAGTTAGACTATTTCCTTAATCCTTCGACGTTGCCGGTCAAGGTTTTTCCCGATTGGGAAACCCTGCCCTATGATACATTTTCACCACACCAAGATATTATTTCGCAACGACTGGAAACCTTATATCGCCTAACCCAGCCAAAGCCTGGTGTATTTATAGTACCGGTTAATACCTTGTTGCTGCGCCTGGCACCAGTGGACTATTTGGCTCAATATCTCCTGCTACTCAATCAGGGCGATATGCTAAATATCGACGATTTCCGCAGCAATATGCAGCGCGCCGGTTACTATTCCGTTTCGCAGGTAATGAGCCATGGGGAATACTCCATCCGTGGCAGTATTGTTGATTTATTTCCCATGGGCTCCCGTCATCCTTATCGGATTGATTTATTTGATAACGAAGTAGACAGTATTCGTTTGTTCGATCCTGAAACTCAACGCGGTGGTGATAAAGTCAGTAAAATTAGACTGTTACCTGCCCATGAATTTCCCACTGATGATAAGGCGATTGATTTATTTCGTCAGCAGTTTGTCGATAAATTTGATGCCAGCAACGCTAAAGAATCACTATTTTATCAGGTTAGCAAGGGCATGATGCCCGCCGGTATCGAATATTATTTACCGCTGTTTTTTAAGCAAACCGCCACATTGTTCGACTATTTGCATCAAGACACCTTAATTATCAATTTGGGTGATCTTAAACCTTCAATTGAATTTTATTGGCGTGATCTCAGCGAACGCTACGAACAGCATCGTTATAATCCGTTACGCCCGTTAATGGCGCCTGCTGATTTATTTTTGCGGCAGGAAGAATTGTTTGCTCAATACAAACAATGGCCCCGCATCAGTTTATCGGTACAGCCAATTGAAGAAAAAGCCGGTAGGAGTAACTTTGCTACTGCCGTTATCGGTGATATAGCGATAAAACCCAATCTAAAAGTCCCTAATGCCTCAATACAACAGGCCATAAAAGACTGGCAAGCGGAAGGTCGCTTGGTCATGTTCAGTGCCGAATCCCAAGGACGACGGGAAAGTTTGTTAGAGCTACTGGCAAAAATGGGTCATAAACCCCACGAATTTGAACACTTGCAGGCTTTCTTTGACAGCGGTGAAGCGATTGGTATCAGCATCGGCTGGGCCGAACATAGTTTTTTACTCGAACAGCAAGGCAAAAAGTTAGCCTTTATCACCGAAACAGAATTACTCGGACATCGAATTAGTCAACGACGTTTGCGAGATAAACGTCAAGCAACCGATGAAAATGCGGTTATTCGCAATCTGGCCGAATTATCCATTGGCCAGCCTGTGGTGCATCTTGATCACGGTGTAGGCCGTTATCTTGGCTTGCAAACTCTGGATGCAGGGGGTATCAACACCGAGTATTTATGTATCGAGTACGCCAAGCAATCCAAGCTTTACGTTCCCGTCGCTTCATTACATTTAATCAGCCGTTATAGTGGTGGCGATAATGAGCATGCACCTTTACACCAATTAGGATCAGACACCTGGAGTAAAGCAAAAAGCAAAGCTGCTGAAAGAGTACGTGATGTGGCAGCACAATTATTGGATGTTTATGCCCAACGAGCCGCCAAACCTGGTTACGCGTACCCAATAAACTGGGATGAATACCGGGCTTTTGCCGACAGTTTTGCGTTTGAAGAAACCCCCGATCAACAGCAAGCTATCAGTGCTGTGATCAACGATATGGGCCGCGATAGTGCCATGGATAGATTAGTCTGTGGGGATGTTGGATTCGGCAAAACCGAAGTAGCAATGCGCGCCGCCTTTTTAGCTGCCAACGATGGCAAACAAGTGGCGATTTTGGTGCCTACTACCTTATTAGCCCAACAACATTACGATAACTTTAAAGATCGTTTTGCCAACTGGCCATTCCGCATCGAGGTCATGTCCCGTTTTCGTTCTGGCAAAGAACAAAAAGGCACAATATCGGGGTTAGATGAAGGTAAAGTGGACATTGTTATCGGTACCCATAAATTGTTACAGGATGACGTTAAATTCGATAATCTGGGGCTGGTCATTATTGATGAGGAACACCGTTTTGGTGTACGCCAAAAAGATAAATTTAAGGCCTTGCGCGCCGAGGTAGATATTTTAACCTTAACGGCCACTCCCATCCCCCGTACTCTTAATATGGCTTTTAGCGGCATGCGCGATTTATCCATTATCGCCACTCCACCAGCTAAACGTTTAGCAATCAAAACCTTTGTCCATCAGCGGGATAAGAATATTATTCGCGAAGCCATCATGCGAGAAATATTACGTGGTGGGCAAGTGTATTTCCTGCATAACGAAGTAGACAGTATCGAAAAAACCGCTCAGGAACTGGCTGAAATTGTTCCTGAAGCAAGAATTGCTATCGGTCACGGGCAAATGCGTGAGAAAGAACTAGAACGGGTTATGACGGACTTTTATCATCAGCGTTTTAATTTGTTGCTCTGTACCACCATTATCGAAACCGGTATTGATGTGCCCTCGGCCAATACCATTATTATGGATAGAGCAGATCATCTCGGTTTAGCCCAAATGCACCAACTGCGTGGCCGGGTGGGACGTTCCCATCATCAGGCTTATGCCTATTTACTCACGCCCCATCCTAAACGTATTACCAAAGACGCCAAAAAACGTCTTGACGCCATTGCCAGCGCTGAGGATTTAGGTAGCGGATTCACCTTGGCGACCCATGATTTAGAGATCCGTGGAGCCGGCGAATTACTCGGTGACGATCAGTCAGGCCAAATTGCCTCCGTAGGGTTCTCACTGTATATGGAAATGTTGGAACAAGCGGTAAAAGCCCTGAAAGAAGGCAAAGAACCCTCTCTAGAAGCGGTGATGGCGACTCAAACTGAAATTGATTTACGTCTGCCAACGCTATTACCGGAAGATTATATCGGGGACGTAAATACGCGCTTGTCCCTATACAAAAAAATTGCCAGCGGCAAAAATAAAAATGATTTAGATGAAATCCAGATTGAATTGATTGATCGCTTTGGTTTACTTCCACCAGCGGCTAAAAATTTGTTTAAAGTCAGTGAATTAAAACTACTTTCACAGCAAATTGGGATTAAAAAAGTTGAAGCTCATGCTCGCGGTGGCATAATTGAATTCAGCGAACACACTCGAATTGATCCCGGTTATATTATTAAGCTAATTCAAACCCGTTCAGATAGGTTTAAACTGGATGGTCCACAAAAACTGAAGTTAAGCTTAAATGCCGACGATAATCAGCAGAGAATTGAACTGATCAGCGATATGCTGAACGAATTCTCACAACACATGCAGGCGACAGCATCTTGATAAATAAATTATGGCCCTTTGCCTTATTAGCAACCAGTTTGATTAGTCCTTCTGTCATTAGCGAAGAACAAGATTGGTGGTTTGATGTTGAAGTGATCTTATTTAGTCGTGATGCAGAACAGGTCGATGAGGTTTTTGAACCGGTAGTTAAACCTATCGATGTCCATCGCTCAACAGATCTGTTGACGGCATATTTGGCCCCGGATTTATCATACTTACAGCAAATGTTACCGGCTTGCCAAGCGTCCGAGCATTTTCCAATGGCAACATTTCGTCTTGAGGGCAATCCGCTCTGGGATCCAGACTTAAGCAACTCCACGGTTACGCCCGTGATATTGCCATACTGGTTCGCACCACCGAACTGGCAACAGCTAACTCGACTGGATTGTTTAACTGAACAAAACTGGTTTGACCCCAAAATAAAACCTCCCTTACCTACTGAGGTTCCGGTGCATATTAGCGGAATAAGTCAACGTTATCCGGTTGCCAGCCATTTACTCAGTGCCGAACAACTAGAATTAAATTCAATTTATCAGCAACTTAACCGGTTACGCGGGGTTCAGCCCATGCTCCATGTGGGATGGCGTCAACAGGTGGTGTTTGGACGCGATAACGCTAAAGCCATCCGTCTATTTGCCGGTCATAATTATTCGGATCAATTTGATTATTGGGGAAATCAACTTGCCCCGGAACCAATCAATAGCCCCCTTCTAGAAGCTGCTGATACCCAACCCCATCAAAATCTGGTTGAACGAATTGAACTGGCCCTCAAAAATGATGCGTTGCCAGCAATCATCAAAAAGAAGGAAGAATTTGTACAACAGGAGTTTTCCGGTCAAATTCCGGCACAAGTGTGGCAATTAGACGGTTTATTCAAAGTTTATTTGCAATATATTAACCGGGTGCCCTATTTACATATCGATAGTCAGTTTAACTATCGTAAACCAGATGCCTTGGACACAACGCTAACCGCTCAAACCAATCATCTTAACGGGCCTCCGGAACAGTTTTTATATAGCTATCCGTTTAAACAATTACGCCGCGTTATTAGTCAGGAAATCCATTATTTTGATCACCCCTACATTGGTATGATTGTCCAAATTCGTCGCTATCATATCCCTGCACTGCCTAAAGAAGAGCAGAATTAATTGATGAAAATATATACCAAAGGTGGTGATAAAGGTGAGACCCAAATTTATGCCGATAAACCATTACGCCTGAAGAAATCCGCCAATGAACTGGAATGTTACGGTACGCTGGATGAATTAAATGCACATATCGGTATGTTAACAGCACAGTTAACCAGCCAAGCACCTGCTCTGCTGACAGAAATACAACAAGCCTTATTTCAGATTGGATTTGCCATTTCAGCAACCAGTCAGTTATCAGCCCACGATTTGGATAAACTGGAACGAGCAATTGATGACATGCAGGCTAATTTACCCGCCCAAACCAGCTTTATCCTTCCCGGCGGTACGCTTGCAGCCAGCCAGGCCCATATTTGTCGCACCGTGGCAAGACGTGCCGAACGTCATCTGGTAAGACTGACCGAACAGCACCAAGTGGCAGAGTTAAATTTAAGTTATATCAACCGCTTATCCGATTACTTTTACGTACTGGCACGACACATTAATTTTGCCAGCGGTGAACCAGAAGCAAAAGTGTAATTTTTCCTGAAAACGAGACAACTTAAGAAAAGCGTTCAAGTACTTGCTGGGCTTGTTGCCATTTTGAAGACTCTTTCAAGGTTGCCATTGTCGGACTGGTCGGTTTAGCCATGGTCTTTAATCTGTCGCTGGCTTGATAATCAATAGGTAAACCATCTAGCACTTGGATAGCTCCGGCCTGGTTGTTACACACCAATACCATATCGCAGCCAGCTTGCATGGCTGCCTTCGCCCGGTCAGCAAATCCCCCTACCACTGAAGCACCATGCATGGATAAATCATCGGAAAAGACCACACCGTCAAAATCGAGCTTTTTACGTAAAATTTCTCTTAACCATTTACTCGAAAACCCTGCAGGAAGCTTATCCACTTTAGGGTAAACAACATGAGCCGGCATAACCGCATCCAGTAATCCGCGCTGATGTACTTCGGTAAAAACCCGCATATCGCTACTCATGATTTCTTCCGCAGAACGTTTATCCACCGGACTGCTAGTGTGGGAATCCTCCAACACGCTGCCATGACCAGGAAAATGCTTGGCACAGGATTTCATTCCGGCTTGATGCATTCCCTGAATAAAACGACTGGCTAACTCGATTATAATGGTTTCTTTTTGATGAAAGCTGCGATCACCGATCATCTCAGACACTCCGCAAATATCCAGTACAGGAGCGAAACTAATATCAATATCGAAGGCCAATATCTCGGCGGCCATCAGCCAACCAAGCATTTCCGCATTGGGACTGGCGATTTCCATATCTGAACTGGCATTAGTATATATTCTGCCCATCGCCGGAATGGGACTGAATCCTTCTTTAAAACGCTGTACCCGCCCGCCTTCCTGATCCACAGCAATCAACACCTGATTGCGCGAATAGGTGCGGATTTGTCGGGTTAATTCAGTTAATTGAGCGTGGTCATGATAGTTGCGACTAAACAAAATTATCCCGCCAACCAAAGGATGATCGAGAATTTCTTTTTCATCAGCATTAATCTCGTAAGCTGATAAATCCAGCATTAAAGGACCCATGAAAACCTTCAATTAAAAGAGTCAGTTAGATAGGCGACTATAAAAGATGAGGAATAATTTTAAAAGCGGATAGGTGATATAAGAGGATAAATTAAGCCACAATAATTAATTTGCCATAAAGTAAAATATTACTTCAATTACCCCGCAATAAATGCTTATAATATGAGCGATTCTCCAGTTACATGCCTTGAGCGCGCTTTATGTGCGCTTTTTTTTGTCTGTAATTCAGTAATGACCTCGTTTGCTAGCTTATTATTTTACCAAACAGGATCAAAAACGCCGCTATATACAACCATATATAGCGGCGTTTTTAGTTATTAAATCAATATATTAGGCGACAGATTGCTTATCTTGTTCCTGTTGCTTTCCTTCCAGTACGCCTGGCTTGAACGTATCAACACTAATCGCTTTAACACGTAACGCCTCTGCTCGTTTCAGTTGTTCCGCTTCATGCTCGGAAATCACTTCTTTTTGCAGCGCATTGTCCACCGTTTGCTGGAAAATGGTTTTACGCGGGATCAATCCTTCTTTTTGCGCAACAAGAATTTTCTTCTCAATTGCGACCACTTCGTGCATGGCTAAAAATGCACTTTCAACAACCCCTACTGAATCATCGTCTTGCTTACCGATATAACATAAGTGAGTTAGACGATCTCTAGCTACACCAGGTTGCATCAAGGCGTTACTGACTTGTTGAGTGACATCATCTTTAGGCATTTGGTAATTAATCCCGTAAGGGAAAATAACCAGTTTTAATACCCGCGCCACAAAACGGCTGGTGAAGTTTTGGAAAAATCCGTCAAACGCAACACCAATTTTAAATAAACAACGCTCCAAACTGTATTGTACGAAAGGTAAATCGGCCACCTGACGGCCGTCATCTTCATAGCGTTTCAGGATACAGGAAGCAATATATAGCTGGCTCAATACATCACCCAAACGGGCAGAAATCATTTCCTTACGTTTTAAGTCTCCACCTAATATCAACATGGAAAAATCAGCAGCTAACGCCAACCCTTTCGACATACGGGATAATTGCTTGTAGTAAGATGCTGTAACACCCGACACTGGTGCACCGTTAAAACGTCCTCCGGTTAACCCCTGGAATAATGAACCAAAGAAGTTTTTAGTTGCGAACCCGACGTGGTTAACCAACAACTTATCGAAATCTTTTAAGCCTTGCTCTTTATCCGCATTAGCCGCGGCTTCCATTTCTGCAAACACATATGGATGACAACGGGTTGCACCTTGGCCAAAAATCATCAGGTTACGGGTCAGAATATTCGCCCCTTCAACTGTAATCGCCACTGGCGTCCCAAAGTACTGATGAGCCAAATAGTTCATTGGCCCGATTTGTACCCCTTTGCCCGAGTGAATATCCATTGCATCGTTAAGTAATTCCCGCGACATTTCGGTCATATGATACTTGGCAATAGCCGTTACCACCGATGGGCTTTCACCTAAATCAATGGCTCCCGCCGTCATCGTACGCATCGCTTCCAATGTATAGGTTAATCCACCAATCCGGCCCATCGCTTCCTGTACGCCTTCGAATTTACCGATAGACAATCCAAACTGCTTACGAATGGCCGAATAAGCCCCGGTCGTACGGGCGGATAAATGCGCGGTAGAGGTAGCCAGTGCCGGTAATGAAATACCACGTCCCGCAGATAAACACTCCACCAACATGCGCCAGCCACGGCCGGCATAATCAGGTCCACCAATAATCCAATCCAGCGGGATAAAGACATCTTTACCACTAGTGGTGCCGTTCATAAAGGCCATCGCGACCGGAAAATGGCGATCGCCAATATTCACCCCTTCATGACTGGTAGGAATTAACGCACAGGTAATACCGAGCTCTTTTTGATCCCCTAATAAGCCGTCAGGATCGTACATTTTAAACGCTAAACCTAACACGGTAGAAACCGGGGCCAAGGTAATGTAACGCTTATCCCAATTCAGTTTCAGCCCTAACACTTCTTTACCTTCATGTGTCCCTTTACATACCACGCCAGTATCAGGAATCCCGCCAGCGTCAGAACCGGCTTCAGGAGCAGTTAAGGCAAAACAGGGAATATCGGTTCCATCTGCTAATCGGGGTAACCAAAATTCTTTCTGTTGCTGGGTCCCATAATGCATTAACAGCTCACCTGGGCCTAAAGAGTTAGGCACCATTACCGTTACAGCACAGCTTAGTGAACGACTCGAAATCCGCGACACAATAGTTGAACTGGCAATCGCAGAAAACTCTAAGCCACCAAAGGATTTAGGAATAATCATGGCGAAAAAGCCGTTGTTCCGCAGGTAATCCCAGACCGGTTTAGGCAAGTCTTTATCTTCATGGACAATTTTATAGTCATCCAGCATCGCCAGCAGCGTTTCGAGCTGATTATCCACAAACGCTTGCTCTTCATCGCTTAACCGTGGTTTGGCATAAGCATGCAAGGTATTCCAGTCTGGTTTGCCTTTAAACAATTCTCCTTCCCACCAAATAGAACCGGACTCCATCGCTTCGCGTTCGGTACTCGACATGGGAGGCAAGATCTTTTTGAAAATATCAAACACCGGTTTGGTAATCAGGCTACGCCTTATCCCGGTTACGCCCAGCACAATGGCCAAAGCAACGATAATAATGAGTAAAATAGACATGTTGGTACCTTCTTAAGCTATGTCGAGAACAGAGTGATTAGTATTATTATTAGTTGGAACTGGCACATTGATTGGTGCGACAGTACCGGCTGAAATATAAGGAATGAGTCGTTTGATAATCCCTTCTATATTAACTATTTGTTGGTAATCTGCCGCGGCAATATCACCTAGCGCTTTACTTGATGCCATGGTGAAAACGAAAGTGCCGATGGCAAAATGTAAACGCCAAAATATTTCGCTTGCTGGTAATTCAGGGGCAGCCAGATGAACCGCTTCTACAAAACGTTTCAGCACTCCCCCATAATGGGTTTGAATATATTTGCGTAAATGCCCCTGAGATTCAGAGTATCCACGACCTAAAAGCTGCACAAAAATTGCCGTTCCCTGTTTCTGTACTGAATTAAGTAACAATAAAGGCTCCACTAAACTATTGAATACCTGATCCATAGTAGGTTGCGGATTGTGTTGTAGCAGCACAGTTAACTGCTTTTCCAGCGCAGGTGCCAACACTTGCAAATAGCGTTGCAATACCTCCTGGATTAACATTTTTTTTGAACCAAAGTGATAATTCACTGAAGCCAAATTTACTGACGCTTTAGTGGTTATCGCCCGCAATGATGTATCGGCAAAGCCATGTTCAGCAAACAGTAGCTCGGCAGCATCAAGAATTTCAGTTTTGGTGGTCACACTCATATTAAACAGCCATTTCAAACGAGAGTTTGAATTTATAAGTAAACGAGACAAAATTCAAGCGCGCGTTTGAATTATTTAGTATTTAACATTGTTCAAGCCACGACTATGGCTGACGACAGACAACAACCCGTTGTTTGCTATACTAAAATGCTTAAAAATAAAACAATCAAGGAATGGACAATATGATCAAACGCAAATTTACCCTCAGTGCATTAGTCGTTGCCTCGTTAATCGCCTGTACACCACAAAAAAAACCAGAAAAACCCGATACACCAGAAAAAAATGTTCCCGCTGTTAATAGCGGAGATACGACACACGCAAACACTGCTCTGACTGCGCAAGATGCCGCAGCATTCTTAACCATGGCCCAACATGATCTGGAAAAAATTCAATTACCTGCCGCCCAGGCTTCTTGGGTGTATAACACCAATATTAATTACGATACCGCTGCGGTGGAATCCTACTTAAGTGAAAAACTATCCAGTCGAGCATCTGAACTGGCCAAGCAAGCCGCACAATTTAATGAGGTCGATGTGGATTTTGATACACGTCGCCAACTAGATTTATTGCGCTACTCATTAACCATGCCTCCTCCAGCCGACCCGGACAAATCAGAACGGTTGGCAAAAATTAGTTCTGAATTAAATGGCATGTATGGAAAAGGTCAATATTGTCGGAATAAAGATGAATGTTTTAGCTTAGGTGATATGACAGCCTTTATGGCCAAGAGTCGTGATCCGGATTTATTGCTCGAGTATTGGAAAGGCTGGCGCGAAGTCTCTCCCCCCATGAAGGCAATGTTTGAAGAGCAAATTGAACTGGCTAATGAAGGAGCGCATGAACTCGGTTTTGCTAATGTTAGCGAACTTTGGCGAAGTAAATATGATATGCCAGCCGATGAGTTCCCCGCAACACTGGATAAGGCATGGGATCAGGTTAAGCCATTCTACGAAGCTCTACACTGCCATGTAAGAGCAAAATTGGGGGAATATTATGGTGAAGATGTCGTGTTACAAGACCAGCCTATTCCCGCGCATTTACTCGGTAATATGTGGGCGCAGACCTGGGGCAATATTTATGAACTGGTTAAGCCGGATCAAAAAATGGACGTTCCTGATGTCACCAACGCCCTTGAAACTCAGGGCTATGATGAAATTAAAATGGTTAAACAAGCAGAATCTTTCTTTTCTTCGTTAGGATTCGAGCCTTTACCTGATACATTCTGGGAACGCTCACTATTTACAAAACCCGCTGATAGAGATGTGGTTTGTCATGCCTCAGCCTGGGATTTGGATGATAAAGATGACCTTCGAATTAAAATGTGTATCCAGAAAACAGGTGAAGAATTCAACGTGATACATCACGAACTGGGGCATAATTATTATCAACGAGCCTACAAAAATGAACCACTACTCTATCGAAGTTCAGCGAATGACGGGTTCCATGAGGCGATAGGCGATACCATTGCGTTATCCATTACCCCCAAATATCTAAAACAGATTGGTCTTATTGATAAAATTCCGGATGAATCCAATGATATAGGCATGCTTATGCAGGTTGCACTGGATAAAATAGCGTTCTTACCTTTTGGATTGATGGTTGACCAATGGCGCTGGAAAGTGTTGTCAGGAGAGGTCGCACCAGAAGATTACAATACCGTTTGGTGGCAATTACGGGAAAAGTATCAAGGAGTGAAAGCACCGATTGAGCGCCCTGCCGATGCCTTTGATCCTGGGGCAAAATATCATGTTCCCGCTAATGTGCCCTACACTCGCTATTTTTTGGCTCATATTCTCCAGTTCCAATTCCACAAAGCGTTGTGTGAAATTGCCGGCGATGAAGGTCCAGTGCATCGCTGTTCCATATATGGCAGCAAAAAAGCCGGTGAAGCGCTAAATAACATGCTCGCCATGGGGCAAAGTAAACCTTGGCAAGACGCACTACAAACCCTAACCGGTTCAAGAGAAATGGATGCCACTGCAGTCCTGGACTATTTTGCACCATTAAAAGCCTGGCTGGATGAGCAAAATAAAGGTCGCACCTGCGGCTGGTAAAATAGGATTATCATTCTGGCTGCTGGCTGGCGGAACGGATTTCGCCAGTCGGCTTTTGTCATTATTACCCCTCTAAATAAAAATATCGTCATTTGATTACCACTTGGGAACGCATGGGTTCTGGTTGAACCTTCGCCTCACACCAAAATGTCAGGCTTAAGCTATCGTTAAGTATTTGCTAGTAACGTTACCCACATCGTAGTAACGGTTGGAGTACTTAATTTGCGTTTCCTACTTATTTGTTTCATGGCATGTTTTAGTGCGTGTACTTTGGCTAAGCCAGCTCCTGACTTTCCAATCAACGACACAACGCTTGCTGATTCGCTATCTGATTTAAAAGGTAAGGTGATTTATCTCGATTTCTGGGCATCATGGTGCAAGCCATGCCGAAAGTCGTTCCCCTGGATGAATACAATGCATCAGCAATATGCAGACAAGGGATTAGTCGTGCTAGCGGTTAATCTGGATAGTGATACCGCAATGGCCAAACAATTTTTACAACATATACCGGCTCAATTTCCGATTGTTTTTAATCCTACAGGAAGCATTGCCGAGCTATATGATCTATTGGGAATGCCCAGTAGTTTCCTAATAGACCGCAGCGGCACTATACGTTACTCCCATCAAGGATTCTTCGTCGATAAGCAAAGCGGTTATGAACATGAATTACTTACATTACTTAATAAAACGGAGTAACCACAATGAAAAATAAATTATTGCGTATTACTTTTGTCGTTACTTTACTGCAGTTATCCGGATGCGCTTCACTCGGTGTCAATCCATGGGAAAGAGATCTGCTGGCAAAAGATGAAATGATGTTAGATGCTGACAGTATTGATGTTGGGCTGGATGAGCATATTTACTTTAGTAAAGAAGCGACAAGTGGTGGTCGCGCATTTGGTGGTGGAGGTTGTGGATGCAACTAACAAAACACGCCAATATAAATACCGCGCTGGCCGCTGCGACATGTGCTTTATTAGGTACATCAACGAGTGCGACAGCGGCAGACGACGATGAAGGCTGGCAATTTGATACTGCAGTGCTTTATTACGGCGAAACCGATAGAGTCACCGCTCTGGAAACCGTGCTCAATGCCCGCAAAGATTTTGGCGATGAACATATATTCAACGGCAAAATGGTGGTGGATGCATTAACGGGTGCTTCAGCTTCCGGTGCAGTGGCACAGCCTGATATTCAGACCTTTACTCGACCTTCAGGCAAAGGTCAGTATCAGATTAATCCTGGTGATACACCATTGGATGACACATTTCATGACACTCGTGTGCAAGTTGATGCACAGTGGACTCAACCACTATTCTCTGACACAAGAATTACATCCGGCGCTCATCTGTCAAAAGAATATGATTATCTGTCTATTGCCTTGAATACTTCACTGGCATGGGATTTTTACAACAAAAACACCACATTATCGGCTGGCTTATCCTACGCCTATGACAGCATTGATCCTGAAGGGGGCCGACCTGTCGCACTTTCATCAATGGTTATTGATAACGGACAATTTAGCAGTGAGCAGGCCTATCAAAATGCCTTTGATGCCACTCGTCTGGATGGGAGTGATAACAAAGATACCATTGATTTGTTACTCGGGGTGACACAAGTCATCAACCGCAGAACCATTATGCAATTTAATTATGGGTTGTCACAAATTGACGGCTACCTGACCGATCCATTCAAAGTCGTTAGTTTGGTGGACCAACAAGGATTCACTCAACAATTATTGTATGAGAATCGACCAGATTCACGTACTCGGCATAATTTTTACTGGCAAACTAAATATGCGATGGATAGCGGCGTTGCAGATGTCTCCTACCGTTTTTCCACTGATGATTGGGACATTGATTCTCACACCATTGACAGTAAATTACGCTTTAACCTCAGTAACCATAGTTATATTCAACCGCATTTTCGGTACTATCAGCAAAGCGCCGCTGACTTTTATACGCCCTTCTTGAACCAACAAGATAGCGTACCGGAATTTGCCAGCGCCGATTATCGAATTGGTGAGATGACGGCTTACACTCTGGGGGTAAAATATGGAACGACGTTGAATAATGGTAATGAACTGGCCTTCAGGCTGGAGTATTATCAACAAACACCCAAAAATAATGGCGTTGAACTTCCGGGAGTTTTGCAGCAACAAGCCCTATTTCCGACAGTAAAAGCGGTTATTGCGCAGGTAAATTATAGCTTCTAAGCCACAGATAGGGACTATCTGGATTGATGAATAGCCACATTACTATCCAAGTAAATAACGACCACATATGTGGTCGTTTTAGTGCTATGGCCAGTCCTTGTGAAATACTGATTGAGAGTGACGATAAGGATGTCGCTATGCGCTTAGTCGAACAGGCTTACAACGAAGCTAAACGGATTGAGCACAAATTCAGTCGTTATTTGGATACCAGTATCATTAGCCAGATAAACCAGGCAAATGGTCACCCCGTAAGCTTGGATAATGAAACATTTAAGTTACTTACCTTTGCCGATACCTGTTTTGAGTTGAGTCAGGGATTATTCGATATTACTTCAGGTGTATTGAGAAAAATCTGGAAGTTTGATGGTTCAGACAATATACCCACTGCCGAACAGGTAGACTCATTGCAAAAATCCATTGGTTGGCGACGGGTTAAATTCGACAGCCAGTCAGTTACCCTGCCCCGTGGATTTGAATTGGACTTTGGCGGTATCGGTAAAGAATATGCGGTAGATTCAGTCGCTAAATTATGTCAAAAACTTGCCCCAACTGTTTCGGTATTAGTCAATTTCGGCGGAGATGTGCAAATCACTTGTCCACGTAAACAAGGTAAAGGATGGCAAATTGGTATTGAACATCCGGATATTGAAGATACTCCTTATAAAATCATTCAACTCGCTCAAGGTGGACTGGCGACGAGTGGTGATGCTCGACGTTACCTGCTAAAAGATGGCGTCCGCTACAGCCATATTTTAAATCCCAAAACCGGCTATCCAGTCAAAGATGCTCCACGTTCGGTAACCGTCATCAATCAGCATTGTATACAGGCTGGATTGATAACCACCATTGCTTTATTGCAGGGGCCCCAAGCCGAATCATTTTTACAACAACAACAGGTACAATATTGGTGTATTCGTTAGTCGCCAATAAATTATATTGAAGAATAATTTTACCTAGCTTCAGAAATTGTTAAGGTTATCTCAATATGCTGTTATTAAATAACTGATGTAGATCCTCATTTGAACTTTATCCAACTTTCAAATCGTTACGCATTAGGCCGCACTGCCAATATGCTGTTTTTGTCATTTTGTTGCTCTCAGACCTTCGCCTGTGAGAAACCGGTTGATGTCGATTTTATTATCCACCCAATCTTTGACGAAAGTCAGCCGGATATAATCTGGCTCCATAAATTGGCCAACTCTTTACATATTGATACCAAACCAGTCACCTTGGAAAATGAAGTGGCTTTTATGCCGCCATGCGACCTAAACGAAGACGATTTAGCAGAGGTAGAAAGGCATTTACGCAGCAGGCGTTATATTCGTGACGCCAAAGTAGTCGCAAAAATCGATGAACAAGGTCATCAGAAAGTACAAGTTGAGACGTGGGACAACTGGTCACTGCTGCCGACCGTTGACTTCGGTCGCAAAGGCGGTAAAAACCATTTTGCCATCGGCGTTAAAGATAGAAATGTGTTGGGATTAGGCATTGATGCTGATTTTGATTACTTTACCAATCCACAACGCAATGGCTACAAACTGGACAGCCAAATTCCGTTATTTATTGGCCTCAATAGCGTCGCCAACATCCGTTTACAAAACAATAATGATGGAAAACAGCTTTCTGTTTATTTAGATAAACCTTTTGTCAGCCTTAAATCTGACTATGCCGGTCGAATCGGTTATAACCACGAAACCCGCACTGATAGCATTTATCAAAACAGCCACGACATGTATCAGTTTAAACATGAGTTGCATTATGGCGAGTTAAGTTATGGCTGGTTAGATCAACACGATGGTGAGTCCACATTTCGTTACTTAATTGGCTTTCAAAGCCAAGTGGATTACTTCGAATCAATTAATACCACCGATACGGTGCCTGACGACAGGGAGTTTAACTATGTCTGGTTTGGTATCGAGTACATTGAAAATGGCTATAAAGAATTAAACAATATTCACCTAATTGATCGGATTGAGGATTTTAATCTGGGATGGTACTTCAGCAGTCAAGTAGGCGTTAGCCCCGCGAATAACAATACTGAGACTAGCCTGTTATGGAACTGGCAAGTAAGTAAGGGAATTGAAATTAATGACGATACCTTATTGCTAACCCATATTGATGTTGAGTCCAATAAAACCATAAATCAGCCCCGTCGCCTCAAGGCAGAGGTGAATGCCGAGCTATTTTATCAACTCGCTGCAAAATGGGCCCTTTATGGCAAAGCGTTGAGTACCTTTTCGCGTAATCAATTTATCGACCAGCCAGTTACATTAGGGGGGGATAATAATTTACGTGGTTATCCAGAACAATATCAGCATGGTGATAACAGTATTCTGCTCACTTCTGAAATTCGTTATTATCCGCGGATTAATTTATTTAAGTTATTCGAATTAGGCGGCACGGCCTTTTTTGATATGGGCAGAACAACGGGTTCTCCATTAATGCCCAACGATGAAAATGGCTGGTTGAAAAGTATTGGATTGGGCGCCCGTTTTTATTCCACCCGTTCCAGCGAGCAACAAGTTATCCATATGGATCTGGCCCATCCCATCTCTGCCAATCCAGACATTAGCAATTGGGAAATCCGTCTCGAAGTCAAACATGCTTTTTAATTAGTGTCTTTCTGATTGACTGTGGGGTGCTGACAACGAGGAACCCATTCCCACCACTGATGCTGACCATTGGCTTTATTATTCTGAGTTTGGTAAATATCCCACGTTACTAAGTAATCGGGGTTGAGCATTTTGCGCTGTTGACTACTGGTATGGTATTCACCTTTAGGGGCGCTAAACCAACAAGATAAGTCTATCGGTAGAATAAAATCCGCTTGATTACCCTGGCCTTCACTAAGTAATTGCAGTGTAATCCCTTTTTCCTGATCAACCTGGGTCACCTGTCCTGCCAATAATGTTTGCTTAATGATCTGCCCTTGTAAGTCAAAGTAGGTTAACCCAATGACACACCTTTTATCTAAACAGTCCTGTAAGCTAGTTAGTGACTTCATCATTAATGCGCCAATGGCGCCACTCCAGTGGCAGGGTTATTAGCTAAACCAATATCTCTGGCGTGCTGCTCAAAACCTTTATTTTTCCAGAAAAAGGCGCCAGGCATGGTGGTGGGTATGACCAGAATATAGAACAGTGCCCGGCCTATCGCTGCGGTAAAACAGTTTAGCAAGGCTAATCCTGTCCATAGCAACAAAATTAGCGGAGGATTCACCCCAACAACATTTAACGCCAGCAAGCCTAATGCGGCCAAAATATTAAATCCCAGCAACCAGTTGCGTAATACATAGGTTTTACCAAAGGTGGTGGATTGAATGTAGTGCGCCGCCCCGCCTTCATTTTCACTGCGGTTAAGATCATACTGATGCCCCGCCAGACCAATTCCTTCGAGCAACATACCGCTGATAAAGGTCAGGGTAAAAATGGGCAGTGCGGCATTGAGACTTTGTTCCATCAGATATAGCGCAGTTAATACCACCGTACCGGAGACAAAGGCCCCCAACGACAAGCTGTTGCCCACAAAAGAAGTCGCGGTCTGCCAGTGATTCCAAAAAGGACGCGCTTTAATCTGATAACACTTATTCATATAATACAATCCGCCACAACCAGCTAGCAGGGCAAACAACCCTGCCCCAATCATTAGCTCTTGCATCGGCAATTCAGCCGTTAGACGGGCTAAATTCAGTCCGATTAGATCAGTACTGAGTTGATTGACCCATTGATTGCCCGGTAGGGCAAATAATGCGGTTAATCCGGCACCGGCACTAAACATCGCCAGTCCAAATCCCTCGCGACTCATAGGCGAATAACGCAAATTATTAAACCCCCGATAAAAACGAAAAGGTTTGCCTAAATGGGTCACACTCATAAACAACCCGAAAGACGTCATGACTACCGCCAGCACACACAAAGGTAAAAAAGCATCGGAGGCCATAAAAAGTTGCAGCGATTCATTACCCAGTAAGGCACCGATAAAAGGAATAAAGAACGTTCCTAATGCCGCTTGGGCAAATAAGGTAAATAACACGAGGGGATTTTCGCGGCTATTCAGTTTTGAAAAATTCCAATGCCGCGCCTTACCCACCTTTTGGTCAATGACCGGTTTGTAGTCACCTTTATTATCGCGATGATATTTAACCGGCATTGAATCGGTACGATTCATTTCAATTGGCATGGTTTTAGTTTGCTGGAAACGGATATTTGGATGGGTGATCTCCGGATCGGGAAAACCGGGAATTTGAGTTTTACATTGCTCCCGATTTTGCGGAGTATTTTCAATCACACCAAAATCCAGTGCATTGCCCACACAAGCAGACACACAAGCCGGCTTTAAACCCACTTCTAGTCTGTCTACACACATATTACACTTGGACACGCGACCTTTTACCGGATCAAGCTGTGGCGCGTTATAAGGGCAGACCCAGGTACAATAGCCACAACCGAAACAGGTTTCAGGATCTTGTAATACCGCACCGTATTCGGCATGTTTGGTATACGCTTTGGTGGGACAGCCTTTAAGACATACCGGATCATCACAGTGATTACAGGCCATCGAGATGTTCATACGTTTATAGTCGGGGTATGAGCCCCCTTCTACATATCCTACCGAACGAAAAGCAATATGCGCCGGATTCTCATTTTTTTCCGAACAAGCAGCTTCACAGGCGTGACAACCAATACAGTTATCCGCCGTAAAGAAAAAGCCATGTTGCTTATTGCGGTTAGGATTACTGCCTACTTCAGGGTTTTCATTAATAAACATCGATCGACCGGCAGGTAACCCGCTAAGATCGACCAAATCGATAAGTTGTCCGTAACGGTTTTTGTCAGCAATAGGTTGCTCGGGCAAAAAAGCATATTGTTGTTCCTGGGTGCGGACTTCCCAATGACTGGATCGGCCTTGTTGCTCATTACCCGTTTCCATTGCTTTTGGATCAAAGGTTTCTACCGCTAAATCTTTATCTTGTATCACCTGATTCATTTTCAACTCCTGTAACTAGTATGTGCGTCGTTCAACATTTAAGCGGGCCGCTTCAGCCTGATCCACCGGTTCGATCCGCACAGAACACTGCTTAAATGCCGGTTGACGTGAATAGGGATCAAGTAATCCCAGTGATAAACGATTAACACAATCATGAAAGTGAAACGGGATAAATACCATATTACGTGGGACCCGGTGGGTTAACTGCACCAGTACTACGGCATCCCCTCGTCTGCTAGCCAGCCTGACATAACTTTGGTGTTGAATACCCGCCTCTTTGGCTGCATCGGGATTCATTTCCATATAAGGTGTAGGGCTGAACTTGTTACAGTTACCAATTTTGCCGGTACGGGTACGAGTATGAAAGTGTTCCACCACCCGACCGCTGTTTAGCCAGAAGGGATAATCGTTACAGGGTTGTTCGTTGTTGTTGTAAAACCTGACCGGGATCAGGTTGGCTTTACCGCTTTGGGTTTGAAATTTTCCATCGGTATATAAACGTGGATCACCTTTGAGTCCTTCGGCTCCCTCACGATAAGGCCACTGAATGCCTCTGGCGGCGATAATTTTTTCATAGCTCATGCCAGAAATATCCAGCGTTCGGTCTTTTCCCTTGGATAACCACTTCATCTCCTCAAAGGCCTGTTCCGCTTTGTCCGGAAAATGAATGACCTTGCCGTTATCAAAACGTTTAGCCATCTGGTTAAAGATCCAAAAGTCCGGTTTGGAATTGGCATACGGTGGTAACACGTTACTGGTTAAGTTAACCCGCCGCTCAGTATTGGTGTGGCATCCTTCTTTTTCTGCCCACACCGAAGCCGGAAAATACACATGGGAATACTGATTGGTTTCCACATCTTCGTACACGTCCTGTACCACCAAAAACTCCAGTTTTTCCATCGCTTTACGTATACGTCCCGTATTCGGCATCGAGGTCATCGGATTGGTGGCAACCAGCCATAAACCTTTAATTTCACCGGTCTCAATAGCCGGAAATATATCCGTTTGTGAAAGTCCTCTTTTGGTAGGGAAAAAATCTTTATCAATTCCCCAATAATCTGCGATCTCCTGACGATCCTGTTCGTTTTCCAGATAACGATAGCCCGGCAATCCCGAGCAAGATGACCATTCACGGGTGCCCATTGCATTGCACTGGCCGGTGATGGATAAACTGGTACCGCCGGGCTTGCCGATATTACCGGTGATCAGATTGAGATTGTTGATATTGGCCACGCCATCAGAGCCATGAGTAGACTGGTTAATCCCCATAGTCCAGATACTCATCGCAGCCGGTGCCTTGGCATAAATTCTGGCCACATTACGAATGGTATCTTCATCAATACCGCACGTGTGTTGTGCGACTTTGGGATCGTAATCCTGTACCAGTGCCTTGATCTCGTCAAAACCCTGGGTATGAGCATCAATATAAGCCTGATCCTGCAACCCCTCATTAATGATCACATGCATCATTGAGTTGATCAGCACACAATCCGTGCCGGGTGTAATGGGTAAATGAATATCGGCAAACTGGGCGAGCATGGTCACCCGGGGATCCACCACAATCAATGGAAACTTGCGTTTCTCAAGCGCTTCTTTTAACCGCCAGTAAATAATTGGATGTTGCTCGGGCAAATTGGAGCCAAAAGCCATAAAACAATGGGTATGCTCAAAATCGTCATAGCACCCCGGTGGGCCGTCAGAG
Source organism: Neptunicella sp. (assembly GCF_048268085.1). NCBI lineage: Bacteria > Pseudomonadati > Pseudomonadota > Gammaproteobacteria > Alteromonadales > Alteromonadaceae > Neptunicella > Neptunicella sp. The sequence goes on from NZ_JBLWWF010000007.1 coordinate 35,694, forward strand.
CCGAAGGAGCGTTTATAACCGCTGACGGCAGAGGCCATACATAAGGTGGTATTACCATCATAGTTGTTAGTACCAATACAGCCTCGAACCAACTTCCCCAAGGTGTAAAACTCTTCGGTTAATAGCTGCCCGGTGGAAACTACCGCAAAGGAATCCTTGCCGTACTTAGCCTGAATATCCTTAATTTTCTGCGCGGTAACATCCAGTGCATTGTCCCAGCTGGTTTTTTCAAAGCTTTCATAATGCTTATTACGGATCAGCGGTTCTGTACCCCGTCCCGGGCTTTCAAATAATTCATGCTCCAGCAAGCCTTTAATACACAGTTTGCCACGGTTTACATCCGCCCCGGCATGGCCTCGGGTGGTCACAATTCTGTTTTGATCATTCAGACCAATTTCAATTGCGCAGCCGGTTGAGCAATAGTTGCAAGTGGTGTACTTCCATTCCTTTATTTTTTTGCTGGGAATAACAATAGGTTTTCTGTTTTTACGGCCAAACAGCATAAGTTATGATCCTGACTGAGTTAAAGCGGTAAGCATTTTACTGATGCATATATCGATAAAAGATAATTAGCAATTCTCAAGCCACATATTTATTCTTTATATTTCAAATAGATAGATTCTAACCTTGATTTTTTTGTGGGCCATTACGGTGCCATTGTCACAATATGGTGCATGGTTAAAATGGCGCACCAAAAAGGAACACTCATAAAAAATGGCATCAGCGGAGGATGTTTAACCAACAATCAATGAACATTTTATTTCTGCACTATACTTGGTGGGTTGTACTCCCCTTGCGCTTCCTCTGAGCCCAATTTAGCTCGTTGTATTGGATTAATTGGTTTTATCAGAGGACACACTATGTCAGACATTGATGCCATTATTACTGCACTGACTGTCGCTGCCGGTTTTTCGTTATTGATTGAACGAATTATCGAGTTTCTAAAACATGTGATTGATGGTGCCAACGCCAATCAGGTCAAATCCCAAGCCTTGCAAGAAAGCGCCTTTATGCCCCAAAAGGCTAACGAAGCCCTTAAGAAATATCATGCTGTACTCAATAACCTTGAAGATAAAACGGCTAATTTGTCTCCTTTAATTGATCTTCAATCTGAACAATACCAACAAAAGTTATTTAAAGATGGTGACTTTGCCATTATGGAAGAGCGCTTGTTTGAAAAAACCAGCTCAATCGCGTTAAAGCAGCTCGACTCGCCCACTGAAGCCGATTTAAACCGCGCCCGTTTGCAATTATTTTATTTACTCAGCGCTTTTGGGTTTGCCGTGGCAATCAGCTCATTAATGAATATCCATTTACTCAGCATGCTTATGTTAAAAGACTGGATGACACTTTCAGCAAGTTTAAAAGTGGCTGATCATATATTGACCGGACTGGTGATTGCAGGAGGAGCGCAGCCGATTCATTTATTGATAACCTTCCTAACCAGTAAGAAAGTCCCTGAACTCGAACAGCCCGTTGAGTACGAGTCAAAAGAACAGGAAATAGTGGCCAGTGCCAACGATACACCCGTAGTTTCAACTGCCACTCTCCAAATGGAAGTCGGTGATATTGCCGATATATGGACGCCAATTAATTATCAGGGAGGCGTAAGACCTGACTCGTTAGAAGAGCGTAATTTACGTCAGGGTGAACCTAATTTAATTGTTTATCATCATACTGCGATGCATAGTCAGTTAGGCTTTCAGGCGATTGTTGATGAATTTTTGATCGCCAAACAATGGTCTACCGGTTATCACTGCGTCATTATGCCTGATGGCGCAATTAAACCATTTTGCCGGTGGGACAGAGTCGGCAATCACACTAAAGCTTATAACAATCGTAGCCTCGGTATCGCTTTTCACGGCAACTTCCATCTGGCTGATGGCGATAAATATGCGAATAACGATGGACGATATGGGATCCAGCAGCCGACGCAAAACCAACTTCAGTCAGGTGCACGTGTTATTGCGTTGTGGACCCACCTATATGCGCAAATAAAATTAGATTTTGATAGCCATATTTTACCCCACTGCGATGTTTTAGCGGGTCAAACAGTGTGTCCAGGCTCCAATTTTCCTCATGTTCAATTGCAAAAACAAGTCAGTCACTTTTACTTGGCATGGCTAAATCACCCTGAAGCCATGCAACAAATTGAGCGGTTTCAACATAAAAACTATCTCTATTCACAGGAGGCGCACTAATGGACGGAACGCATTCTGCTCTGGTGTTAATCACCAGTGCGTTATTTATTGCCATGGTGATTGAACGAATTTTAGAAATAGTCATGGCGACCTATACCCTATTCGAGATTAAATGTGGCTGGTTTAATTTCTGGAATTGTCGGGCCATTCATCTGCAAAAACGTCTGCATGACTTTAATATCAACAACTTAAGCGCAACCGAAAAAAGCCAAAAGACCAGTGTGCAACTAGCTAAAATACGTGAACGAGTGATAGGCACCCTACTGGCACGTTTAAAAATAGACGATCCTGCTTATACTGATGTAGCTTCATTATCGGCAGCAAAACTGCGGCATTTCAGCATCAAATTCAGCCTAAAAGTACTGGGTGGCCTATTGGGGATTATTATCGCCGTACTTGTCAATATTGATATGTTTGCGTTAATCAGCCAATTACTTAAGCAGTCACCCAACTCCGCGCCTTCCCATTGGCTAATCCTGCTGCATCAAATACTAACCGGTATTGCCATGGGACTAGGTGCCGGTCCCTTGCATAAAATCATTACGGCACTGGAAAAAGCCAAACAAAAGCGCAAGACCCATTAAAGGAGTGATTATGTTTGAATTATATAGTCAGTATTCAGATTATTTAGGCGTCGTGATTGGTTTAATCGCGCTGATTATTGCTTGTTTATTATTGCCAGCAAAAATCAGAGGTCATGTGTTAACAGCGGGATTATCATTAGCTGCCCTGCGAATTTATCAAATTTATAGTAACCAGAAAAAACTTAAAGAAGCCGATCACCAATGGCAAAAACTACAACAGGATCACCAACAACTAAAAGGTCGTTTATCGACACTGCAAAATGAAACCGAATCTATCCGTGAGCAGAAAATCAAGATTGAACAAACCTTAGATCATTTAGAAGCGGAGAAAAAGCGGCTGGAGCTCTCTTCTGATCAAGACTTGCAGCGTAAACAACAGCTCGATCAACAAGTCGCATTGCTGAACAATGAAAGTGAACAACTCGCTTCTCAGCGTCAGAAGAATATCAATGCATTAAGAGCCATTGCTGCCTTTAACCGTCAGGTCACAAACCAACATCCCGATTAACGAGGAATAATAAAATGCTACGTATTTTTGGTTTTGTCGTTAGCTTATTGTCCAGCATGACAACCCTAGCCGACTGTTCATATGTCATTCTCAAACAGAACTTGCAAACAAAACAAATTGATGGCGAAACATATCTTGTAGTGCCACAAAAACTGGTGTCGACCCAGTGCATTGATATAGGAGCATTAGCGAATGATTTAGATACCTTAAATCAGTACAAATCGCTATTAGCCGAATATAAGCAACATGATGACTCTATGGCCGACAGTATTGTCGACTTTCGAAAATTATTGGCAGGATATGGTCAAACAAGTCAGGATCTTTTGCAATTAACCGCCCGCTACGACGAACATGTAAGTCAATATGACAAACTAAGCCGCGACTTTAATGACTTATTGATTGATTACAACGAGCTAGTAAAGAAATATCGCAGTATTGCGTTAAATCAATCCAGCTCATTGTCGTTTGATATTGGAGCTGGACTGTCAGAAGACGGTAACGTATCGGGCTTGATGGGAGTAGGATATGAAAAAATCAGAGTATGGGGAGTGTATCAAAATGGTCAATCCGCACTGATGCTAGGCACTCGAATCACATTCTGATTTTCCCGTGGCAGGTTATCCTGGGGCAACATAAAATAAGCTAACAGGCCACACACTAACCAACACACCGCAGCACTGGCGACATCATGAGACAGGAAGTGTGCCCCGCGCATTTGTTGCGCAACTCCAAATATAATACCGGTTAACATTCCCGGTAATAACCACTTATTCTGAGTTAATCTAGAGTCGATAATAGTGCCCGTTTGCTGTCGAATGCTACTAATGGCGCGAGCAGCAAAATACAAACTGAATAGTGCAAAACCACCAGATGCATGTCCCGACGGAAAACAATGGCCAATTTGTAAATTAGTCGAGAAAGCTCGTTCCAGTAGGATATTGGTGCGCTCCCCACCAAATAAAAATAAATCCCAAGGGCAAGGCAAGGTCGTTAATTGTTTCAGCATTGATACGGTCACCATCGACATAATAGTAGCGAATGCTACATAACGATAAACCGGGTTATATATATGTTGACGGTAACGTGGCAAAAAAGACCGTAATGCGACACCAAGCATCAACACCACAATAAGGCCAATAACATCCCTGCCGCCGCGATGAATAACACTATTAAGAAGCCAGCTTTGTTTAAATTGCCATTGCTGTGCGGGATAATAAATTAATTCAGAAAGATACAGATCAGTGCCTGAATATTGCAATATCACTACGCAAATAAACGCCAAAACGACAGGCTTGAGGATCGAAGTAAATGCCATGTTTTTTACACATTGAAAAAGTAAAAAACCAATTTACTGACATTTTCTTAGCTGATACTTAATTTAAGGGATTTGAATAACAACAAGGGAAAATTGTAGCTACTAAAATTTTGCGTTGACTTGCAACAAATTAATAGCAGCTACAATGATTGAATGGAATCTATTGCTATGGACGTATTATCGACTGCTCAATCCATAACTTCGATCTTCCATGGCCTCTCGCCAACCACCTAACCATTGAGAACGCGCATCTGATGTTGCATCTGCATGGGGACAATTTTCTTTGGATCTACCGGAAATTCCTGCTTGATAACCTTTTGCATGGGCTCTTGAAAGCTTATCTCTTTTTTGTCTTTTCATTGATTACCTCATCCATCTAATTATTGATTAATGATGTGATCATTGCGACCACAAATAATAGATAGGGTAACTCTGTGATAGGTTCAATAAAGTTGATCAACAAGTTATGGAAAATATAGTTAACCCTATGAATTAAATGGACTTTTATCGTTACATCTTTTTGTCATAAACCTTCCATAAAATTGATAATTTTGAGATATAAAACAGACTTCTAAATTGAATTCGCAGAAAACAAAAAGGATGCCGAAGCATCCTTTGAACTGTTTCTCGTCAGGTACAATCACTGCTCGGGGCGAACCAATTTGACTCAATATTATATTTTGCGACGCAATACCAACATTAGACCGGTAACGAACATGAACCATATCCCCATTGAGCCGGCTTTACGCTGATACTTATCCGTATCTTCAACTTCACAGTTATCATTACTTCCGCCCGCAACAGGTACTAATTTAACCGATACCACCACTTCACTTTGGGCCTGGCTGCCATCACTATTTAATAACGGCTCTCCGGCTAAATTAAACAAGTCTTTTTTCATCAATGCTGTACCAATAATTTCATCAAAATCATTGATGTCGTTAGCCTGTACAATAGTATATGGACTATCGCATGCAATGGTATCGTTTAAATCTGTAAAGCGTTGTTCATTATAATCATAAATAAAACCATGCCGACGACGCTCCACACCCAGTCCACTATCCACTTCACCATCACCCACAACTAGATTATTGTTGTTAATCCCTTTAGCGAGGCTGTCTGAACCGGTAAAAAAGTCTTTTGGATAAAGCGTTTCATTATTATCAATGTCATGGACAAAGAACTTATGCCGAGTATAACCATTGATTGTTTTAGAGCCTTGACCAATGACCAGATTATTATCGTTAATTCCGACTGCATCACTGGCAAAGTACTCATTGTCATCCGTAATACCAACCTCACCTTCATCATTAAAAATCGTAGCAAAGGTACTAACTTTATCTGGATCACCTTTATAAAAACCTTCTGATGTGCCCACGATGATACCGTTATTATTTATCGCCTTGGCTCGGCTATTATAAAAACGGGTAGCGTCCTCAGCAGGTTCAGCCAAGATGCCAAAGGTTTTCGTTTCAATTACCTGACCGTCAGCATCCAGCTTCCAATAAGCTGCACGAGTTTCATAAGCCGCTGAAGATGCGACGTTCTGTAAACAGTATTCAAGCGGAACATCGCCACGGGCTTCATCATCTTCACAATTATCAATGGCTTCTTGGGTACTCTCCGAAATAGCCGTGGTTGCCGCCCCAACTACTTCATTATTATCATTAATACCGCGCGCTTCACTTTTACCGCCCACTTTATCTTCAGGGGGTAATAGGCCAATGTTGGTGCCATCGATATCCACAAATGCACGCAGCGCAAAATCACGTATCTGCAACTTAATTTCTACATCATTTTCATTGAAATAGCTTAACGTTTGATAAGGAGCGGTCGCTCCTCCCACAACCCAACCATTATTATTAATATCATAAGCAAAGGTATTAACACTGTTGGAAAGTGTGCCCATTTCAGGGATCTGGATATCAAAACCGGTAAGACTATCGGCAACGTTTGTATTACCTTTTGCCGCACCATACTGGCTTATTTGCTGAAACAGCACATTGCCATCTTGCGCTTTGATTGCGTTATATAAAAAGATTAAATCATCGGCGTTAATATTGCCGTCGGCAACTGCATCAATATCAGTTAAACCGTTAATCAGTGCCTGACTTTCTAAATCCAGTAAATCAATATTAATCGGCGGATTATATTTAAATTCTAACGTAGAAATGAAATCACCCGAGTTATTCAGCGCCGTGGAATAACTATTGCGGCTCAACTCCCCCGTAGGCATTTCGATTACTTGATAAGTCGCGGCTTGTAAAGTAGGTATCGATACTAAAGCCAATGTTAGCGCTGACAGTGGTGCCAACCTTGTTTTATTCATTTTTATTCCTGTTTACTTCTTATTTCATATTCTCAAGTTCATCCCACCTGCTATAGGCACTTGCTAAACGGTGTTCCAATTCGGCAAGTTCATCCAGAGTCAGGCGTGATTGTGCAGCGTCTTGTTTGAAAAATTCAGGATCATTAACCTGAGTTTGCAATTGTTGCAGTGTACTTTCCATCTGTTCAATTTTTTCCGGTAACTGCTCCAGCTCTAATTGCAATTTGTAAGATAATTTTTTCGTTTTCGCAGTAGAAGACTTCGGTGTTGGACTTTGTGATTTTACAGAAGTTTCAGCCACAAGGATATTTTGTTTTTGCTCTTGATACCAGTGTTCAATATCATCATAACCGCCAATAAATTCAATGACTTCTCCCTGTCCTGCAAAGAACAGGCTGGAAGTCACCACATTATCGACAAATTCCCGATCATGGCTAACCAAAATAACCGTACCAGGATATTGACTCAGGGTATCTTCCAATAACTCCAGCGTTTCTACATCCAGATCATTGGTTGGCTCATCGAGAATTAATAAATTACTCGGTTTTATCAATAACTTGGCCAATAACAGGCGATTTTTTTCTCCTCCAGACAATGCGCTAACAGGCACGTTGACGCGTTCCGGGGTAAACAAAAAGTCCTGTAAATAACTAATCACATGCTTACTGCGACCATCAATCATGATTTCCCGTTTACCATCGGCGATACAATCAATCAATTTCATTTCAGGATCGAGTTGTAAGCGGTGCTGATCAAAATAAGCAATATCTAACTTGGTACCGCAATGAACTTTACCCTTATCCGGGGTTAATTCAGCCAATAGCAATTTGATTAAAGTACTTTTACCACAACCATTGGGACCGATCAGTGCCAGTTTGTCACCACGCATTATATTGACATTAAGGTCCTTAATGATCTGCTTTTCCGCAATACGGTAATCTAGCCCTTCAACTTCAAAGACAATTTTGCCCGACTGCTGAGTTTCTTTTATATGGATCTTGGCCTTACCTTGCACATTACGTCGCTCAGAGCGCTCATTACGCAATGCTTTAAGCGCTCTGACCCGCCCTTCGTTTCTTGTTCGTCGGGCTTTAATACCTTGTCGTATCCAGGTTTCTTCCTGACTGAGTTTTTTATCAAACAAGGCATTTTGGGTTTCTTCGATTTGCAAATCTTCCGCTTTTTTATCCAGATATTGCTGATAATTACCGGGATAACTGGTTAACTTACCTCGGTCCAAATCCACAATACGGGTGGCAATATGACGAATAAACGCCCTATCATGGCTGACGAAGACAACTGCCCCCTGATAATCAAGAATGGTTTTTTCCAGCCATTTAATCATCTCAATATCAAGGTGGTTGGTAGGCTCATCCAATAATAAAATATCCGGATCCGAGACCAATGCTCGCGCCAACGCCGCTTTGCGCCGCCAACCACCAGATAACGAAGACAATTGCTGATCCGGTGTTAATTGCAGTTGGCTGAGTACTTGCTGGATCCGTTGTTCAAACTGCCAGCCATTGAGGTGATCAAGTTGATGCTGCAGTTGTTCCAACTTATTCAGTTGTGCTTCGCTATGGTCCTCGGCAATCACCATTGTCTGGTGATAATAAGCCTGCAGCACTTTACCAATCTCGGCCAATTCTTCGGCTACATAATCAAACAACGACATTTCCACCGAAACAGGAGGATCCTGGGGTAAGCGCGAGATAACCACATCACTGCCCACTATACGTTGTCCATCGTCAAGCTTCATATCAGCGGCAATGACTTTTAAAAGCGTCGACTTGCCGCAGCCATTGCGTCCTACTAAACAAATCCTTTCGGAGGATTTAACCAATAATTCTATCCCATCCAATAACGGTGGATGGCCTAAACTCAATGATGCGTTTTTTAATTGTAATAAGGTACTCAAGCTAAAAATCCGGATAATAAGGTTAAATCAAAAGGCCAATTTAATTCTTGCTGGGTATCTTGGCGCTTTACAACGGGAATACTCACACCGTATCGCGCGAATAATGAGTCGTCATAGGCGATATCCACTTCTTCCAGTGTAACGTTTTGCGGATATTGCTGAATAATTGCCTTCGCTTGTTCACATAAATGGCAACCTTCAGTTGAATATAAAATAAGGCTAATTGGCATCAGTTAATAACCAGCAGTGATGAATTTTGGGGTTACGCTTGAAATCGTCTGGTAAGGTTTTTTGCGTCCAGTCTTGAATATGCAAACCCAGTGACTTAATCGCTTCCTCGTCGAGTTTGAAGCGACGTAAATTATTAGAAAAGATAATTTCTCCACCCGGTTTTAAGCAGGCTTTTGCCTGAGTTAATAACTGCACATAATCACGCTGTACGTCCCAGGTATTATCCATCCGCTTTGAGTTTGAAAATGACGGTGGATCTATAAAAATCAAATCATATTTTGCCTGATGATCGGCCAACCAAGTGGTGCAATCCGCCTGAATAAATTGATATTGAGAGCCACTGAGCCTATTTAGCTGAAAATTACGTTTGGCCCAATCGATATAGGTGTGTGACATATCGACCGTGGTTACCGAGGCGGCTTTACCTAATGCCGCGTGCACCGACACACTGCCGGTATAAGCAAACAGATTCAGCACATGTTTGTCTTTAGCTCGTTGCTGAACTAATTGCCGGGTAATACGGTGATCGAGAAATAAGCCGGTATCTAAATAGTCTCGAAGATTAACCTGAAATCTGGCGCCATTTTCATGTACTTCCAGATACTCGTGACGCTGAGCCAATTTTTGATACTGATCTTTACCTTTTTGCTGCTCTCTGACTTTGAGTACCACCTTTTCCGGATCACACGACATAATTCTGGGTAAGGCCGCTAAAATCTGATGAATACGTTGGCGCGCCTTGTTATCAGGCACATCTTTCGGGGCGGCATATTCCTGTACCACCACCCAATCTGCGTAACAATCAATCGCGACATTATATTCCGGTAAATCCGCATCATAAATCCGATAACAGTCGGTGTTCTGTGACTTTAACCATTTTTTGCTGCGCTGAATATTTTTCCCCAGGCGATTGGCGAAATCACTGTTTAGTGGCTGGCTATCACGAATTTCGCTGTTGCGAGTGTTCATATCATAGTTAACCAACTGGCATTCCAGCTTACCATTCATTAACTGGTATTCTTTTTTGGCGGAAAGTTTTAATTGCCTGAATAACTCTCGATTAGAGGTTAATAACGACAGTTTCCATTGTTGAAAATGCCGTTTTAAATGCAATCCAAGCTCATCAAACAACGGCAATAGCGCGGTAATTTCGCTGAGTCGTTCACCATATGGCGGATTGCTAACTAAATAGCCGGCAGACTTCACTGGTGGCACAAATTGCACGGCATCAGCACAACTAAATTGAATATAGTCTTCAACTCCCGCCAAGCGGGCATTGCTTTTGGCCACATTGATCACACGCGAATCAATATCATTAGCCACAATATCGGTGGTAACGGTTGTTATATTAGCTTCGGCTTGTTGAACGATTTGTTGCCACTGGGTCTCATCATGTTGACGCCACTTTGAGAATCCCCATACCTTGCGGTTATGTCCGGCAGGGATATTGGCCGCCATCAATGCAGCTTCAATAACGATAGTACCAGAGCCACACATAGGATCATACAAAGGGGCATCCATATTAGCCGCCCACCCACTGCGCATCAGCATAGCACTGGCTAAATGCTCTTTTAGCGGTGCCTTACCGGCATCTTGTCGATAATGTCGCTGGTGCAAGCTCTTACCCGACATATCCAGATAAATATTCAGCTCTTCACGCCAAAAACGAGCTTGAATACGAATATCGGCGTTAATTTTACTCACCGAGGGTCGCTTACCCAGATAACTGTTAAATTGATCGACAATCGCGTCTTTAATTTTAAGCGCACCAAATTGACTGTTATTGATCGTTCGATTGGTACCAATAAAATCAATCATAAAAGTATGATGCACATCAAAGTGTTCAGACCATTTCACTGAGTCAGCAATTCGATATAAATCTTCAGCTTGATCGACCCTGCCATGGGCTAGTTTGAGTAAAACACGATTGGCTAAGCGGGAATGTAAACAGATTCGATAGGCATCGGCCAAATCACCTTGTAACAACACTTGCCCAGGTTTTAGTTTGGTAGAACGCTCAGGGCAAAGCTGCTGCAATTCAGTTTGCAATAATTCATCCAGACCTTTTGCACTTGTTACTACTAATTCAAACATGCTTCACCTTTTTTGTCTCTGTGCTACAGAGTCTGCAACCAATCGGATTTAAACGGCGCGATTATAAGTGATTTGCAATCAAAAGGGGTGAATGAATCGGTGAATATTTGTAATCGCCCTGATTTTATTCAAATCAGGCCAGTTTAAGATCACTTTGTTCAGGAAAATAAGGAAATAAACAATCGTTCATCACCTTAATCACCGAGAATTGCCCCAATTGGTGATGCTCATCCAATTGCATGGTTTGACTCAGTAGCATACATAAACTGCAAGTCTTATCTTTATCAATAATCAGCACCGCTCCTTGGCCTAATGTATTTTCCAACACCGCTAAGCCATGATGATGACCAACGGATAACTGACGTTTGAAATACCAGCTTTTAGGCATTAACGGGCGGTAGAAACTATTCACTGCTGTGGCATAAATGGCAATTTGAGTGGCACTGGCTGCACTAAACTGTTGTTCAAAATGACTCAGCTTCTCCGCTACCTGCGTATAGTAATCCAGTTGTTCTAAATTGAATCCCTGACGTTGCATCGCAGCAGGTAACAGATGTTTTTGCCGATATGGGGTTAAACACAACATATCATCCAGCTCCAGTGCCAGGCACTGGTGCTGTTGTTCAAAATACCAACACCATTGAATTGAAGGTTGCAGCATAAGGCTTAGAGCGAATCGATGATGTTTTGAACCAATTCGGGACCTTGATATATCAAGGCTGAATAGACTTGGATTAGCGATGCTCCAGCATCTAGGCGTTGCTGAGCAGTATCCGCTGAATCAATCCCCCCTACCCCAATAATTGGCATACTACCATCAAGCACGGTGGCCAGTTTAGATAGCACATATTGGCTTTGCTCAGTTAACACGGAACCACTCAGGCCTCCCGCTTCATTGGCATAACGTAGACCCGCCACTTTATCTCTGGCCAAGGTTGTGTTGGTGGCAATCACCCCATCAATTGAGGCTTTAGTTAATGAGGCGGCCACGCCTTCAATTTCAATATCAGTTAAATCCGGCGCTATTTTCACCAATATAGGGACATATTTACCGAACTTGTCGGATAATAGTTGCTGCTCGGCTTTTAAACCGGCTAACAGATTATCTAATGCTTCCCCATACTGTAAATTACGTAATCCCGGCGTATTCGGCGATGAAATATTAACCGTCACATAGCTGGCATGATCGTACACTTTGCGTAAACAAATTAAGTAATCATCCAGTGCATGTTGTTCTTCGGTGGTTTTATTTTTACCAATATTGATACCTAAAATGCCTTTATATTCAGCCGACTTAACTTGCTCAACTAAATAATCCACCCCTTTGTTATTAAAGCCCATGCGATTAATAATGGCCTGAGCATCTGGTAAGCGAAATAATCTGGGTTTGTCATTGCCAGCCTGGGGTTTCGGGGTCACGGTGCCGATTTCAATATAACCAAATCCCATTGCCGCAAAGGCATCAATACACTCACCATTTTTATCCAACCCTGCTGCCAAACCTACGGGATTGGGGAATTGCATACCCAACACGTTAACCGGCTTAGCCGCCACATTTTGCCGATACAATCCTGCTAACAGGTTGTGCTGGGTATATTTTAGTCCTGTCATGGTGAGATTATGGGACAGCTCCCCGTCTAATTGGAATAAGGCTTTTTGCAACAGGTTATACACGCTGGGTTTCCTAGATTAAAACGTTAAAAAAAAGCCCTGATAAATATCAGGGCTAAGAGGCTGTTTACGCCACTATTACGAAACTTTCGTTTCTTTTAAGTGGCGAATATGAAAGATAAACGACCTCTAGGCTTTGCTTATCTTACCAGTTTATTGGCGTACACCACAATTGAGACTCAACAACATAAGCTCTCTGAGTGCTACCGAGAACTTGGCAAACTCATGAGTCGTACTAGTTTTGAATTCGTACATCATGTGAGTCCAGCGTTCTAGCAAGTTTTCATGTTCATGCATCCAGACATCCAACATTTTATCCGCATCTTTGCCTTTACGATCAAACTTTAACAATACTGCTGCGAGTGACCGTTGTTGCCAATCAAGTTCTTCTCGATAAGACGCCCTAGCCAAGGCTTGCCAATGGTTAGATACCGTTTGACGATTAATCTGGTCAAGGAACCAATGAATTTCGAGTTTATAACCCAGTTTAAAGTAAATACTCGCCACCGTAGCTTTATCCCGTTCTTCATTTTGGGCAATCTGGGCCAAATCAAAACAGGAGAACATGGTGCTCATACTACCAATCCGATACGCTATTTTTTCTGGCACCCCTTGTTTAGTTAAGTTTTGGATTTTCTTTTCCAACTCGACATATTCATCGGAAATCAGATATTTTTGCATATTTTTCAATAAATCGACGGCAAATGGACGATAAAACTCAATCTCGTTGCTAATTGAATTCGACTTATTACCATGGCGTAAATACCATCGTGATGCACGACGTAAAGTGCGACGGATTTCATTCAACATTTTCAGTTGGACGTCTGCCGACACTTTATTATCCAGATCTTCAATATCATCCCACAGTAACTGCACATCAAATACGCCCTTAACCACTGAATAGGCCTGAGCGATTTCTGCGTGGGACGCACCGGTCTCTTCCTGGATGCGGAACATGAAGTTCATGCCCATATCATTAACGATATTATTAGCTAATTTAGTAGCGATAATTTCGCCGCGTAACGCATGCTCTTCCATTCTTGCCGCAAATTTTTGCTGGAGTACTTTCGGAAAAGCCGTAGTTAACAAGCGACTGTGATATGGATTAGCGGTAATTTCCGGAATATTTAATGACTCTTTGAGGGCCATTTTACCGTAAGCAAATAGCACCGACAGTTCCGGTCTGGTTAGCCCTTGTGATGAGGCCAACCGTTCAGATATTTCATCATCGGCTGGAATAAATTCCAGTTCCCGATTCAAACGCCCTTCTCTTTCCAAACCGTGAATAAAGCGTAACTGCTCACGTAAAACCGATACACCGCCCATTTGAGTAATCGACATGGACTGGGATTGGCGATAGCAATCTTCCAATACCAGTGTTGCCACGTCGTCCGTCATTGAATACAGCAAGTCCTTGCGTTGCTTAATGGTCATATCACCACTGGCAACCAAAGCGTTGAGCAATATTTTGATATTAACTTCATTATCCGAGCAATCGACTCCACCGGCATTATCAATAAAGTCGGTATTAATGCGCCCACCATTAGCGGCAAACTCCACCCGACCTAATTGTGTACAACCTAAGTTACCACCTTCACCAATAATCTTGGCCTGGATTTCATGTCCATTAACTCGTAAATCGTCATTAGCCCGGTCACCCACATCCGCGTGACTTTCTTTTTTGCTTTTAACGTAAGTACCAATCCCGCCATTCCAGATAAGATCCACAGGCATTTTCAGACAGTTATTAATTAACTCATTTGGTGTCATCGACGCTTTGCTGGTGCCTAACCACTTTTTCATTTCCGGAGTTAGCTTGATAGACTTGGCCGCGCGCATAAACAGGCCACCGCCTTTAGAAATCAGCTCTTTATCATAGTCATCCCAAGACAAAGACGGATTGTCAAATAAGCGCTGACGTTCTTTATAGCTTTTAGCGGCATCCGGGTTGGGATCAAAGAAAATATGCAAATGGTTAAAGGCCACTATCAAGCGGGTATGTTTGGACAGCAGCATACCGTTACCAAAGACATCACCGGCCATGTCACCAATACCCACACAGGTAAAATCGGTAGTTTGACAATCAACGCCCATTTCACGGAAATGGCGTTTGACCGATTCCCAGCCACCGCGCGCCGTAATGCCCATCTTTTTATGGTCATAACCTACACTGCCACCCGAGGCAAAAGCATCCCCCATCCAGAAACCGTATTCTTCTGAAATCGCATTGGCAATATCAGAAAAGGTCGCTGTTCCTTTATCTGCGGCAACCACTAAATAAGGGTCATCTTCATCCAGTCTCACCACATCTTTAGGCGGCACAATAGCACCATCGACAATATTGTCGGTGATATCCAATAAACTGCGGATAAAGATTCGGTAACATTCTTGACCTTCTTTTATAAAGGCTTCACGTCCACCTTCAGTGGGTAAATCTTTACAAATAAAGCCACCTTTGGCTCCAACCGGAACAATGACCGCATTTTTAACTTGCTGTGCTTTGACCAATCCTAATATTTCAGTGCGGAAATCTTCCTGACGATCAGACCAACGCAAGCCACCACGAGCCACTTTACCACCACGTAGATGGACACCTTCCACTCTTGGAGAATAAACAAAAATCTCGAATTTAGGCCGGGGCAATGGCATTTCAGGGATCAGTTCCGGCAAAACTTTAAAAGAAACGTAAGCTTTTTCTTTGCCCTGTGCATCCACTTGATAAAAATTGGTACGCAAGGTTGCCATGATCATATCCAGATAACGTCTGACAATACGATCATCATCCAAATTACTAACCAGATCGAGTTCGGCGACAATGGTATCAACCAAGTCAGTCTCTTTCTTTTCAGAACGCTTTAATGCCGGGCTTAAACGCTGTTCAAACAATTGCACTAACAACGCCGCAATCTTGGGATATTTATCCAGAGTACGAGCGATATAATCTTTACTAAATGAACTACCGGTCTGGCGCATGTATTTTGAATAGGCGCGCAGTATTGTGACGGCGCGACCAGGCATCCCCGCACCTAATACCAAACGGTTAAAAGAGTCATCTTCGAGCTGACGATACCATACGTCAGAAAAAGCTTGTTGGAATAACTCTTGTGCTTTCTCTAACGTTAATTTCCCATTGTTGCTGTGTAACATGGAAAAATCCATGATCCAGCTAACACTGCCATCTTCATTTTTTATCTGATAAGGGCTTTCATCAATCACCCGCAAACCAAAATTTTCCAACATCGGTAATACGTCGGACAAATGAATGGGCTGGTTTAAGTGAAACAATTTAAGTTTCACCACCTGACTATCACTGTTTTCTTCTACCGGTCGGTAAAACAGCATATCCAAGGTTTTTTGTTCGTTTAACCCTTCAATTTTATCAATATCGACAACCGCCGTGCTGGGCAGATTGTGGTCTTTGTAACTGCGAGTAAAGGCATTGGTATACTGGCGTTCCAAGACTTTACCTTTCGATTCACCATGGGCGGATAACAGTGCCATAGCCAGTCGGTCATCCCAGCTTTTACCTAGCTCAATCAGGTTTTTCTCGATTTCCTTCACATTGATTTCCACATTGTTATTTTTCACCCGCACGATGTAATGCGTTCTGGCGTAAACAGATTCTGAAAAGAAGGTAGTAAACTCAACATCTTCGTTACTGCCAAATGCTTTTTGCAATAAAGCCTGTGTGCTAATACGCAGTGCCGTGTTGTAGCGCTCTCTCGGTACATAAGCCATACAGGAATAAAAACGGCCGAAATTATCCTTACGCACAAACAAACGGGTAATCCCCCGTTCCTGCATCTGGAATATTCCCTTGAAGATGCTAGCCAGCTCAGCTTCATCAACCTGCAATAATTCATCACGCGGATATGTCTCAAGGGTATTCAAGAATGCTTTAGACGCGTGGGTACCTTTACCAAATCCCGATTCGGCACAAATTCGTGCTATTTTATTCTGTAACACTGGCAGTTGTGTCGCACTACTATTATAAAACGCAGCAGAATATAAGCCGATGAACCGATCTTCACCAACCACCTTGCCATTTTCATCAAAGCGCTTAATACCGATGTAATCCATATAGGCATTACGATGAATTCTGGATTTAGAATTGGTTTTTGTCAGAATGAGTGGATTTTTACTTAGGGTTTCTTCCCGTGCCGATAACGGAATATTGGACAATAATCGATCCCGTTCACTGATAGACTTTTTCATCAGTCCCAAACTGGACTCTCTATCCGGTACCCAGCGATAATCGCCTTTGATGGCTTTGGACTCATAACCGCGATGACCCATTAGGGTAAAATTGTCGTTCAATACCCATTTAAGAAAATCGACGGTCTCTTTGCACCTTTCTTCTGAATTAGGATTAGGCTTATTGTTATATTCATCAATAATTTGTTGTAAGCGTTGGCGCATCGGTTGCCAGTCAGACACCGCCAAGGATATCTCGTCAACGACCGAATAAATTTCGTCAGTTAGTGCATCGATTAACTTTTGATTGCTTTGATGATCCACCTCGATCATAAAAACAGTTTGCTTAACCATGCCTTTAATCTTTTTACCCGGTTGTACAAAAGACTTGATCGAATTGTCCGAGTTTCGAATTAATCCAATAGGGGTATTGAGTAGTAAATGGGTGGTGATCCCCATCCTATTTAACACCATACGGATCGAATCGACCAAAAAGGGCATATCGTTAACGATCACTTCAATAACGGTATGGGTAGACTTCCAGCCGTGTTTAACGACTTTTGGATTAAATACGTTTATTTTGGCGCTGTTTCCATCAAACTTGCTGAAAACATTCCATAAACTTAGTACCGCCCCATATAAATCACTGTCATTACGACTTTCAAGATCATCTTTTGATATGTTCTTAAATAATGTGCGGGCAAATTGCTCTACATTGGCAGATTGGGATGGGTCGACTTTTTTGTGAATAAAATTGTAAACATTTTCAAGTAAAACTGAATGACTGTTGGCAACTGACATTTTATTACCTTGTTATGACGTTGTAGGGTTCGCTGTAACCCTTTCATTGTAACAAGACGCTGAGATATATACAGTTTTTTACTATGGCATTGAAGAAAATAAATGCATAACTATCTGCCAATTTTACCTTCCGACAACCCGTCTCACAGATTCAGATTAAACATTAAATTAACATTAAGTTAACGTCGTAATAATTCTGATTTATCCATTTCGAGGAAGTTATTGAAGGTTTATCTCTGATAGGCTCATTAAGTCCGCAGATCGATACATTTTTCCCAAGCTAAATAAAACTGACTTTTGTTGCTTTACGCCCAATAAAAAAGGGTAAGTCACCTTACCCTTTTCCTTTAACGTTATGCCTGTCTACTTATTTTTCTTGTACCAGAACAGAGCGGCTAACGCGGGCAGCACAATAATGGCGCCAAGCATATTAACGACAAACATAAAGGTCAGTAATATTCCCATATCCATCTGGAACTTCAGTGCCGAGAATACCCAGGTACTGACCCCAATAGCGAGTGTAATACCCGTAAAGAGTACCGCACTTCCCCGTTCCTGTAGTGCTTCAAAATAGGCTTGCTGAACGGGCATGTTCTGCTTCAGTTTATCACTCATGGTTGACAGTATATAAATCCCATAATCTACCCCTATCCCAACACCGAGGGCTATAACTGGCAGTGTAGATACCGTTAAACCAATGTTCAAATAGGTCATTAGTGCCTGAGCTAGAATCGATACCAGATACAATGGCAGTACCACTGACAAGGTAGCGCGGACGGAACGGAAACTCAGTAAACATAAGATGATTACCGCACCAAACACATACCACATCATTGGATTTTGAGCGGCTTTAACGGCTTCATTTGTTGCAGCCATAACTCCAACAGGACCAGAAGCCAGTAAAAATTTCAAATCATCGGTTTGGTACTGTTGACGAAACTCTTTTACTTTAGCGATAACATGCTCGATGGTCTCAGCTTTATGATTTTGCATAAACAAAATTACCGGCATGACAGAACAATCCCCATTAACCAATCCGGATGAGGTTGGAATTCTAGCGATAGCCTGAACTAAGGTTTGCTGATTACGCGGTAACACCCGCCATTTTGGATTGCCTTCGTTATAGCCGGCATTAACAATTTTAGCCACCGATGCCAAACTTACCGCGGACTGAACCCCCTCGACGTTAGCCATTTTCCATTGAAAATCATCGATTGCCTGCATTACCGAATTTGAAGTACAGCCTTCGGGAGTGGTTTCCACCAACACCGACATATAATCCACCGTAATCGCAAATTTGTCGGTAATTAAGAAGGTATCCTGATTGTAGCGCGACTCTTCATGTAACGCGGCAGCGCCATTATCAAGATCACCTATTTTCATTTTACCGGATTGATAAAAACCTAACGCAAACAAAATAACACTAATAGCAACGATGGTCATCGCCACCTTGGGTGTGGCCGCTTTTGACATAAAGCGCCAATACTTATCCGCATTACCTTCGGTATCTAAAAAGCGGCCTTTAAACTTGTCTCCCAATTTAACAAAAGAAATCAGAACCGGTAATAAAATTAAATTAGTCATAATAATCACGGCAACCCCTAAACTGGCGGTAATAGCCAACTCACGAATAATGCCAATATCAATGACTAACAAGGTCAAAAAGCCCACAGTATCAGACAATAATGCAATACCGCCCGGTAGCGCCAAACTGACAAATGCCAATTGCGCCGCGTTACAAACCGACATGCCACGACGGACTTCCTTACCCACCGCATTAATCATCTGCACGCCATGGCTAACGCCAATCGCAAAGATCAGGAAAGGTACCAAAATGGACATTGGATCCAGCCCGAATCCAAGTACCGTGAGCAAGCCCATTTGCCAAATCACCGAAACGACCGAACAAATAAGCGTCAGGATGGTTTTTTGCCAGGATTTGGAAAACAGATAGACCATGATGCCGGTGATCGCGATGGCTATCGCAAAAAAGACTAAAACGCCTTGAGCACCATTGGCCACATCCCCCACCATTTTGGCGAATCCGATAATATGAATGCTGATTTGGTCATTTTCATATTTGTCGCGTAATTGCTTTTCCAGCGTATCGGCTAACTTGATCGTATCGAGTTTTTCACCGGTGTTCGGGTTAATTTCCAGTAATCGTGCGCTGACCATCGAACAATGGAAATCATCAGAGACCATGCGACCAACAATACCGGCTTTGATGATATTTTCTTGGACAATATTCAAGGCTTTAGGATCAGCCGAATTAAAGTCAGCTGGAATCACCGGTCCCCCTGCAAAACCATCTTCCACCACTTCAGTAAAGCGAGTTGACGGTGAATACAGGGAACTGACTTGAGAGCGATCAATACCTGGAATAAAGAACAATTGATCATGGACATCTTTTAAGGTGTCAAAAAACGATTGGTTAAATATCTCGCTATCGCGGTCACATACCGCCACCAGAATACTATTGGCACCACCAAAATCTTGCTGATGTTTGACATAGTTCTGCATATATTCATGATTAAGCGGAATATTTTTACTAAAAGAGGCATCCAGTTTTAACTGGGTTGCCTGATAGGCCAAGAAAATCGTTGTTAATAAAAACAGTAATACTACAAGGCCACGGTGATTGAATATCGCCCGCTCACATAGCGCAATGGCTCTTTTTGTCGTCGTCATATTGCTATTTCCTACTTCACGTCTAGCAATTTAATACCAGCTTCGGTCGCTGCTATTACTTGCCCTTTAAACACTAGGGCGTCAATAATGGCTTTACCATCAGGTGACTGGGATAATACGCCTTGCCCGTCTTTCAACAATAACGTCCGGCCGTTGTTGCCCACCAACAAGGTGCGTTCATCTGTCAATTCAACAATCGAATTAAATGATGATGTGGTATGAGAATCTATGCTAGACCACTGATTGTTTTTAAAACTGAATACGTTGCCACGTAGCCCTGCTACAAGCACTTCACCGGTATCATAGTGATGTACGGCAAAAAAAGAACCGTAATAATCCACATCCATACGTTGCCAATGACGTCCGTTATCGTCTGAAAAAGCTAATAGACCCGCTTCTCCCGCTAAATAGATACGATGATTAACCACCGACGACAGGCGATTGAGATGAGGTAGTATTGAGCTAAGTTCTTGTTTGTAAAGTTGTTCATCTTCCTGTTTCAAATCAGCCAAATATTCCTGATCATCTTTATTCAGAAATTCAGCATGCAATTCTCTATTCCAACTCTGACCACCATCTTCGGTTCGATAAAATAAACCGTACGCGCCAATGGCGATTCCGTTTTGCTGATCAAAAAAATGAATATCCATTAACGGCTTCTCAAGCTCTGGATTTTGTTGTTGGATCGCCCAACTCTGCCCACCATCCTGAGTAACCAAAATCGTCGCATCATGGCCAACGGCCCAACCTAACTGGGGGGTCAAAAAAAATACAGCCGTTAAGGTCGCTGTGGTAGGCACCGTTTGTTGTTGCCAATCAAGTCCATTAGTGGATTCTAAAATATGCCCTCGTTCACCAACGACAATAATTTTTTCATCACTGACAGGTTCGATATCAAGCAACAACGACTCTTTGGCTAAGGGGGCGATATAGGCTGTACTCGTCTCACCATAAGCAGGTAAACCAAGGATGCAAATACAAACAACAAAAAATGAAACAAAATGGGTTCTCATATTTATTATATTTCTCCTTTGCTAGAAGATTAAACCTTGTCACTAGCCCAGACAGTTACCGTTCAACTAAGGTTTTCAATCTGACAAAACGTCTCGAACTGATTGCTCTGTTCAAACAGTCAACCAGTGTGGTTGTGACTATATTCTATTGCTCAACCATTGTGGATTAGCAAATTCATACGCTCTTAAATAAAAACGGCTGGCTAAGCCAACCGTTTCGGAAGTTTGCCGGTTATCTCAAACCATCTCGTCGTAACGCCTGAGGAGTGAACTCACTGTCATCGGGCTTGATGGTAAAGTTATACATACTGGCTTCATTGTCTAACCCCAGTGCCAAATAACGACGGGAGTTAAGATCATGATAAACCTCTAAGGTAGACCACTGGGTTGGTACATCATAATAGTTTATACCATGGGCCACTTCGACTCGATACAACTCACCGCGATTATCATACACATCAGCGACCTGAATCTGCCAGCTATCCTCATCAATATAGAAAACGCGTTTTTGATAAACATGACGATATTCAGGTTTAAGATTCGCTTCAACGACCCAAACCCGATGTTTTTCATAACGGACCAGATCAGGATTAATATGTCCAGGTTTCAAGATTTCATCATAGGACACTTTATCACTGTGCAAACGATAGTCATTATAGGCAATAAACAATTCCTGTTTGCCTTTTAAGGTCCAGTTGTAACGATCTGGTGCCCCGTTAAACATATCAAAATCATCACTGGTTCGCAGTCCATCAGATGCGGTTCCAGGAGCATCATAAGCCACGTTAGGAGCACGACGAACACGACGCTGACCGGTGTTATAGGTCCAGGCTTGTCGAGGCTCTTTAACCTGGTCCATGGTTTCATGAACTAATAAAGCAGTACCAGCTAAACGCGCTGGCGAGGTGACTTTTTGTTTAAACTTCATCACCATATTTTCTTTCATTAGCTCTTCTGGGGTTAAACTTCTGTCCGCATATTTTACCAACAGCTCGTCATCAAAACCGATGATATTGTAGTCACCTGAAGCGGTCACCGCCGCCTGACCACCGAACCGCTGAATGGCGCTGCCACGATAACGTAAAATGTGATTCCAAATTGCTTCCAGACCATTTTGTGGGATCGGGAATGGCACACTAATTGAGGCATTTCTAACTCCATTGCCACCTTCAACTAATTCAGCATGTAAGGCATTTTGCTTTACTGCATCATAAGTAAATTGGGGAAAAGAAGCTGAACGTCGGGTTTGATAAATTTCCATTTTGTAAGTATCTGGATAAGTTTCAAACAGTTTTTTCTGACCGTCTGTTAACAAGTCGCTGTAATCTTTCACATTCGCCGCAGTGATTTCAAACAAAGGCTTGTCATCCGGGAACGGATCAGGGTGATGATCACCGACTTTATAACCAGCAGGTGGCGTGGTTATGCCTCCCGTCCAAGCGGGAATACTCCCGTCTGCATTTCCGGCTTTTACCGCGCCCATTGGCGTTAGTTCTGTACCTAATTTGGCCGCTTCAGCTTCGCTGACTTTAGCCTGAGAACAAGTTGCACTCAGAGCAAGCGTTATTGCTGTCGTGACTAGGGCTAATTTATTCATATTACTGCTCCCCTAGATTGAATATTTAATATTGAATGAAACAAAATCTCGATCCGCTAACGCATTGGTAGTACCAATACCACCCCAATAAGCGTTATATGACATACTGGCCGACCATCTACTCAAATAGTCAAAGTCCAATGCCAAACTGGCCGATTTTTTATCTTCGGTAAACAGGAACAACGGATCAGGTGTAGTACCGTCTACATCATGGGAAAAAGTCCCTCTTACTGACATATTAATTCCCGCAAAAACGTTATTAAAATCAGCTTTAGCCAGAATTCGATATCCCCAAGCGGTATCCGTTGGGAAAGGATTGGTTTCAGGACCGTTAGACAAACCGATTTGCAATCCTTCTTTACCTAAAATCGGGCCACTGCGATTGGTACCTGGACCATTTAACCGCAACACATTTGGATCAGGCATATCATTGATCTTGATATAACCAACTTCGCCTAATAACACTAGGTTATCGGTACCTAATGCCGGACCAAACAAATGTGTAGCCGTGATCTGTGCCTGAACGGTATCCGTCAGAATATATCCCGCCGCGGTATCACCAGGACCCGGTGTGTACCCCAAATAGTTATCCATTTGGGAAATGCCTTCTAAATCCGGACGTAGCCCTGCATTAGCAAGCTGTTCTGGCATTCCCACATACAGTAACTCTACATCGTCAATTTGTAATGGTTCATCCTGACGATAGGCGATTTCACCGGCTACAGCAGTTTCACCAACGGTAGTATTAAAACTGAAACCGTATAATTTAATGTCTTCCGGATAACCAAATTCAGCCTTAGTAAAGGCTCTTAAATCCGTTAGATTATCCTTAGTAATAGTATTAGACGCTAAATAAGCAATATCTGCCCCAATACCTGCCGCGGTAAAATCAGAGGTCACTCCGGAAATAAGCGGACGCTGACTATGATAATTAATATGATATAAACCAAACTCAGTGTCGTTTAAATCCGCCGCATAATAGGATAATTTCACTCCGTATTGACCCGAGTCATCGGCGTCTTTATGAGCCGCATCACTATAGCCACGAACCGCCACTTTAGTGGGGAATCCCATATAGGCCTGTGAAATTTCAGCCGGATTAGCCCCTGCCTTTAACGCATCACCCAAACCATTTAAATTGGCTAGCAAGAAATTAAGGTCAATATCAGGGTTACCGGTAAAACCAAGTTGTACTAAAGCTTGTTGGCCGCCTTCTCCAGCAAAATCATTAGTAGAAAAGTAGCTACCTGATTGGGGTAAACGGCTACGCTCCCATTCATATTGATAATAAGTCGCTAGGCCAAGGTTTTCAGTTAAACCAAAAGAGGCGTAAACCATCCCCACAGGAATGAAAACCTCTTTCAACTCCGCGCCCGGTGACTGGGCACGGGTAACATCAACCGGGTTGATGGTATTAATACCGTGCTGGATAAAGGTGCTTTCCCCCCAACTAACTACTTGATCACCAATACGTAATGAAACTGGCACATTACCTAAATCAAAGTCGGCATAGAAAAACGCATCGAGAAAACGCGCATCAGTACAAAGCTCTTCTTTGGCACGAGGATCTGAACATGGATCAAAAGGTTTGGTAATACCCAGATTGGCTGCAGAAACCGGGTTAGCCCAGTCTCTATCGCCATCCATCATCTCAAAATCGTAAAAGTACATCCCACGAACAAATATTCCCATGTTCTTATAACGAATATCGAGATCATGCGATCCTTTAAACAAGGTGGAAAAAGCTTTGCCGGGATCATATAGCAAGTCACTATTATCACCGTTATTGGAATATGAACCGTTAGCCTGTGACCAAATATCCGCAGAAGGATAGATAACATTGCTGGTTCCGTTATAACCGCTCCAATTAAATTGTGGTTGGTTGCTGTTACCAATTAGACTCCAGTCGCGATCTTCAACCCGATAACTGGTTCCTAATGAGAAGTTTGAATCAAAGGTAATGGACAAATCACCCTTATTCCAACTCACTGCACTTGCCGGCATAATCATACCGGTAAGCAATGCGGCCACACCTAACGCAACAGGTGTTTTTCTAAACAATTGAGGTTTATTCTTCATTTTTAATGTTCTCCCCCGTATCTGCATCAATACATCATGTAGGATTTAAGCAGATCGTTTTAATAATTGTTAACAAAATGATTACATCATTTGTTTGCTTTAGCAAGAAGAAATCGTACCAGTTGAAGTTCACTATTTATAAGGTATGCGAGGCAACTATATGTGTTTAATTGAAGGTATCAGGCAATTTTTTCGAATGATTTAACTTTATTATTTGCATCGACAATCAACCTAAATCTGCCGTAGATCCCTTTTTGTTGCATAAAAGGTCGCAAATTAACACAAGGCAGTTTTACTTTTTCACCGCTTTCCGCCGCGATAACAACCGTGTTTATTCCTGGAGTATAGAGGTTGACACAATACTTATACGCCAACCCAATTTGGAAATAGTAAGTTTTCACCCTTAAAAATCCGACCAAGGTTATTCAATAAATTGTTGATACCAATACAAATTAGTCAAGCAAGCTCTTAGTGACTTTTTCATACAAATCCGGACTTAAATCAGGCATATCAGCCAATCTTAATAACTGATGTCTAATTAGCTCCTGACGTTTTTCATCATAGCGTCTAAATTGTAATAGCGGCGTAACTAATCTGGCTGCGACTTGGGGGGTTATCCCGTCTAGCATCATCAGTTGATCGGTTAACCAACGATAACCACTGCCAGAGATATGATGCATACCTTCGGTATTATAAAAACAAAATGTACCGATCAAAGCCCTGACACGATTGGGGTTTTTGATACTAAAGCCAGCATGCTCTTTGAGCAATTCCAGTCTTGACAGAATATCAGAACGTTGGGCATTGGCTTGTAACCCGAACCATTTATCCATGACTAACGGATCATGTTGCCACTGTTGTTCAAAATCATTCATCAGTTCATCAAAAATATCTATTGCGCCATTTTGACAGGCTTTCAACACACCTAGGGTGTCAGTCATATTATCTGATTGGTGATATTGCTGGCGAGCCAAAGCTGCATATTGCTGTTTGTCTGCCAACATTAAATAACGCAGACAAATATTTTTCATCCGTCGTTTGGCTACATCGATCTGATTATATTGATAATCACCGCAAGTATTGGCGAGATAATGCTGATGCCATTGGGCTTGAAGAGTAATGGCAAGGTGTTGCTCTATGGATTGTCTCGCCTGCAATAACCCTTCCACATTAATCTGACGAGTCAGTTGTGCTAATGTTTCAAAGCTTGGAATGTCGAGCATTTCTGCTTGCAACGCACGATCCATCGATTGATCCGCCAAAATCCCCTGCATCACTCGGGTTATTTGCTGCAATGACTCATCTGATAATTGACACACGGCACTATCAGATGTGATATCAATAGCGTTAAGAATATGTCGATTAAATAACTGCTGGCATGCGTCCCAGCGGGAAAACTCATCACTGGCGTGCAGAATAAGTTGTGACAACTGCTGATCAGTTTGCTCAAAGTTAACTCTAACCGGGGCAGAAAACTCTCTTAATAAAGAAATGGCCTCTGGTTTAACCGGGCAATCAATCTGCAATTGCAAGATTGAATCGGTCAAATTAATCACCTGATGAGAATGCCCGTTAAAGACATTAATACCCTGACCATTCTTATCTAACAGTTCAATATCAACAGGAATATGTAATGGTTGTTTATTTTTTTGGTCGGCTGTGGGTTCATTCAGCTGACTCAAGACAATATTTAACTGGCCATTATCTTGGTCATAATCGCTTTTTAGGGTAATTTCGGGCGTTCCCGATTGACTGTACCACCGTTTAAAGGTCGTTAAGTCTCGCTGATTCGCCGACGCCATCGCATCCACAAAATCATCACAGGTAACGGCCTGTCCATCATGGCGTTGAAAATATAAATCCATACCCCGACGGAAACCTTGCTTGCCCAATAACTTGTGCAGCATGCTAATCACTTCTGCACCTTTGTTATAAACAGTAACGGTGTAAAAGTTGTTCATTTCGATGACTGATTGTGGCCGAATCGGATGAGCCATAGGGCTGGCATCTTCTGCAAACTGATGTTCACGAATCACTTTAACATTGTTAATTCGATTGATCGCTGCGCTAGCCATATCGGAACTGAATTGTTGGTCACGGAATACCGTTAATCCTTCTTTAAGACTCAGCTGAAACCAGTCGCGGCAAGTGACCCGATTCCCCGTCCAGTTATGGAAGTACTCATGGGCAATAACTGATTCAATATTAAAATAGTCTTCATCAGTAGCAGAGGCGCTATCGGCCAATACAAACTTGCTGTTAAAGATATTAAGGCCTTTATTTTCCATCGCCCCCATATTGAAAAAATCGACGGCCACGATCATATAAATATCCAGATCGTATTCCAAACCATAGGTTTGTTCATCCCACAACATGGCTTTTTTAAGGGATTCCAAGGCATGAAAACCTTTACTCGCATTCCCCTTGTCCACAAAAAGCTGTAATGCCACGGTTTTACCGGAACAGGTAACAAACTGATCTTCCAGTAAATCAAAGTCACCCGCCACTAATGCAAATAAATAACAGGGTTTATTAAAAGGATCATACCATTTGACCCAATGTCTTCCGTTACTCAACTCGCCTTCATCAACTTTATTGCCATTAGATAACAAATAAGGGTATTGCGCTTTATCCGCCTCAATGGTGACATGATATTTTGCCAATACATCGGGTCGGTCAAGAAAGTAAGTAATCTTACGAAATCCCTCTGCTTCACATTGAGTACAAAAGGTCCCTTGTGACTTATACAACCCTTCCAGCGAACTGTTATTAATTGGATCTATTTCCGTTTCAATAGTTAATTGAAATCGCTCTGGTGGATTCAAGATCCGTAATTGTTGAGACTCTTGACGATAAGCAGTGCTATTTTGTCCATCAATTTGAAGGCTAATTAAGGTTAAATTCACCCCATCCAGAATGAGCTCACAGGCCTGTGGATTAACCTTATATACCGTGGTTGTCGATATGACACGAGTACGGTCATCGTGCAATTTAAATTGCAGATCAACGTCACTGATCTGAAAGTCTGCGGGCCGGTAATCTGCTAAATTTTTACTAGCGGGTAAACTGTTGGTCATCAATACCTCAAATTTTTCAGGATGCCTGAGTTCCGGGTTGGACGGTGGGCTTTATACGTAATATTTTAATGCCCAAATACGCGTAGATAATCGCCAACACCGGGCTAATCAGGTTAAAGAAGGCGTAGAAAATATATTGAAAAGGATCCACATGTAACACGCTGTGCATGTATGCACCACAGGTATTCCAAGGGATTAATGGCGAAGTTAACGTCCCACCATCTTCCAGACTTCTGGATAAATTAAGTTGATGCAGGCCCCTTTTACTAAATTCGTTTTTATACATTCTTCCGGGCATCACAATAGACATATATTGATCGGCAGTAATCAAGTTTGTGCCAATACAAGTCAAAATCGTTCTACTTACCATATCACCTGCTGATTTGGCGCCTTTAAGAAACACACTAACCGCCCGTTTTAGTAACCCCACTTTTTCCAATACCGCACCAAAACTTAATGCGCACATGATAAGCCAAATCGTGTTTAGCATACTCGACATACCACCACCACTAAGCAAACCGTTCATTTCAGGATTGCCGGTATCCAGTGACACCCCGTCAAATAATGCAGTCCATGTAACCGTCACCGGGGCCAACCAACCTTGATGATCACTACTTGCCAATTGATCAATCACTTCTGGCTGAAAAATTACCGCCCAAACCGCACCTAATAAGGCGCCGATGGTAACCGCTGGAAAAGCGGGCATTTTACGAATAGCCAACACTAGCAATACAACCAGCGGAATAACCATTTGCCAGCCAATATTAAATTGCTCGGCCAGCATTTGCTGAATTTCAACGATCTTATCCGTGGAAGCTTGCTGGGTTTCAGTTAGACCAAAAATGACGAAGAGTAAAATGGCCAACACAAAACTGGGTATTGTTGTCCATAGCATGTAACGAATATGTTCAAATAACTCGGTGCCGGCTACTGCAGGTGCTAAATTGGTGGTCTCCGATAAGGGCGATATTTTATCGCCAAAGTAAGCGCCTGACACAATCGCTCCGGCACTAACCGCTTCAGATAAGCCCATACCATTAGACACGCCCATTAACGCAACACCAACCGTCGCGGCAGTAGTCCAGGAACTTCCAATGCTCATTGCCACGATCGCACAAATAATACAGGTGGCAGCGTAGAAAATACTGGGATTAAGTAACTCTAAACCATAATAAATTAACGTCGGTACGGTACCGGCCAATAACCATGTGCCAATCAGGGAACCAACCGCCAATAAGATTAATACCGCACCTAATGACAATGAAATACCATTCACCATGGCCTGTTCAATATCTTGCCATTTATAACCATTTTTAAGACCAATAATCGCGGTGATACCGGTTGATAACAACAATGCAATCTGGTTTGGGCCATAGGATGAATTATCGGCAAACAGAATTACCGAAGCTGCAAGTAACGCCACCAAAATAACAATCGGGGTAAGAGCATCTAGCAATGAGGGTTCGCGCTGTTGTTCAGGCATATTATTATTCTCTCCGGAAAATCGTAAACCGATTTATCTCGATAATTAAAAAATGAAAATTCAACTCTATTTAAAGTGAATGGTAAAACATAAACAGGATGATGACCGGGCATACAAAGCGCACATACCATGGCCAAATTTTCCAGAATAATGATGATTCAACCTGTTCATCACCTTGTTGTAATTCTTGAAGGATTTTATCTCTCTTCCATACCCAACCCAGGAAAATACATAACATGAGTCCCAATAAGGGTTGGCTATATTGGGTTGTTAACGCAATCACCCACCCAAATAGCTGGCCAAAGTTTAAGGCAATAACGATGCTAATAATAAAAATTGCACAGGCAATTATCCAAACTGAACGTTTACGCCCTACCCCTTTACTTTCAACAATATAGGCGACCGGTACTTCTAACATCGAAATAGATGAGGTAACCGCAGCGATAATCATCAATGCAAAAAATGCAAATGAAATAGCCGCACCTGCACTCCCCATAGTATCAAACAAGGCGGGTAATACCGCAAAGATCAAACTCGGACCGGCGATCAACTCACCTGAATCAGAAAAAATTTCAACCCCATTGTGTGCGGCCACATACATAGCTGGAATAATCAGTAAACCGGCCAATATGGCGACCCCAATATCCACCAACGCAACCGATGCCCCGAGCATGGATAGCTTTTCTTTTTTACTGATGTAAGAACCGTAAACCAGCATGGTTCCCACCCCTAGTGACATCGAGAAAAAAGCTTGCCCCATGGCGCTAAGCAATAAATCAGGCTTAAACACCTTGGAAAAATCAGGTAGTAGATAATTCTTAAGCCCCTCCATTGCGCCATCTAACGTCAACACATAGACAATCAATAAAGAAATAATAATCAGTAATGCGGGCATTAATCTTACCGACCAGCGTTCGATCCCGTCTTTAACGCCACCAGAAACAATAAAGGCGGTTAAGATCATAAATAAACCACAAAACAGGATATTACGATAAATTGCAGAATCGGCCGCCATATCAGCGGTAAACCAGGCTGATAATCCATCCAAACCGGTTAACTGGCCAAGAGAAGCAACACAAAATGATGTCATCACTCCCGCCACCAGTGCATAAAAAGCTAAAATAAGTGAAACGGTGATGAATCCCCAAATACCGGTTGCACGGCCAATCGCACTTCCGGTAATTTGACCTAATGCATCCACCATATTGGATCTGGTTGCTCGGCCAATGACTAACTCCGCCATAAGCACCGGATAGGCTAAAGCAAAGGCTAAAATGATATAAACAAAAACAAAGGCGGCTCCTCCATTACTAGCAACTTGAGTAGGGAATCCCCACACATTACCTAGTCCAACAGCAGAACCCGCTGCTGCAAAGATGAAACCCAGTCTTGAAGAAAACTCTCCACGTGCACTCATAGTCTTACCTGCTTCATTTATTATTATTGTGATCAGTAACGTGATTAGAACGATACTGAATATTTCCTGTTACAGAGATAAAAAAACAGGGCTATTTACGTTAGCCCTGTTGATTAAACTACTTTATTACCACTTAATGTGATGTATTGATGGCATACTTACCGGTAGAAATAACATCAAAAGTTATTTTTGTTGCTTCGTTCATAAAGGGATCAATATCATCTAATACCCCATCCGGAATATCATCCAAACTGGTCACCTTTTCTTTACCTAACCGCACCAGACGCTCATTAGTCCGTGCAAGATTACGTGCATCCTGCTCTTCACGTTCAGCCTTGCGGACCGACTCAACTAACGAAATGCTTTTATCGTCCTGTTCTTTTTTATAACGAGCAATATCTTCAAATAAATAGGCAAATTCGGGATCATGTTTAATTCTTTCATTATGCAACGTATTCACCTGTTGCAACGCTGAACCTGTTTCACCAACGGTTACATAGTTAGCACGAGGAATACTGTCCCATGGCAAGGAGTTATCGTTTTGGCTTTCTCCCCAATCTTCAGGATCAATGGGTGATGGGAAAGACACATCCGGGATCACACCTTGGTGTTGAGTACTTCCGCCGTTAATACGATAAAACTTGGCAATGGTAAATTGCACACTTCCAATAGGATTATCATAAAGGTCATAAATACGGCCTAATCCGCGATGCTGCTGCACGGTACCTTTTCCATAAGTATGTTCACCAATAATAATGGCGCGCCCATAATCCTGCATGGCAGCGGCGAAAATTTCCGAAGCGGATGCACTATAACGGTCTACCAGAACCGTCATCGGCCCGTCGTAATAAGTAATACCATCGGTGTCACTATTGACATTAATCCGTCCGGCACCATCACGAATTTGTACTACCGGTCCGCGGTCAAAAAACAAGCCGGACAGTAACGTGGCTTCAGTAAGCGAACCACCACCATTGCCTCTTAAATCAACGATGATAGCTTCAATATTCTGTTCTTTAAGTTTAGCAATCTCTTTGATCACATCAGTATGCAAGTTATTGTAAAATGAAGGAATTTCAATAACGCCGATGCTCTCTCCCTTATGAGGACCAGAGTCTGGCGTAATAACTTTAGATTTGGCTGCGCGATCTTCCAGTTTAATTTTATCGCGAGTTAAGCTAACCACTGACGGTGTATTGGAATCTGATACACCTTTAAGTATCTGTAAGCGAACAACCGTCCCTTTAGGTCCTTTAATTAATTCAACCACTTCATCCAGACGCCAGCCGATAACGTCGACAAATTCTTCATCATCTTGCGCCACCCCAATAATTTTATCCTCGGGCTTAATTTGCTTGGATAACTCAGCCGGCCCACCGGGAACAATACTGCGAATAACAGTGTAATCATCTTCACTGGTTAACACCGCTCCAATCCCTTCGAAGGACAAATTCATTTCCATTTGAAAACGTTCGGCATTACGAGGCGATAAGTAGCTGGTATGGGCTTCAATACTGCGAGCAAAGGAATTCATCACAGTTTGAAATACATCTTCGCTTTCGGTCTGAGTTAAACGCTTAATCGCTCGCTCATATCGTTTGGTTAATAACTCGACAATCTCTGGCCAGTCTTTACCATTCAGCTTGAGGTTCAATGCGTCATATTTAACTCGCTGACGCCATAACTCATTGAGTTCGGCCTCATTTTTAGGCCAAGCCGCATCTTCACGATCAAAACTGAAGCTATCCCCGGCTTTCTCAAAATTAAAAGGTTTATCCAGCAGCGACAAGGCATACTCAAAACGCTCAACTCGACGCTTCATATTTAAATTAAAAATATCGTATGCCGCATCTAAATGGCCACGCTCCAATGCTTCATCAAAAGAATCTCGATATTTCTGCAAATCATCAATATCAGAAGCGAGAAACACATTTCTATTTGCGTCTAGGGAACGGATATAACGATCGAATATTTTTTCAGACAACTGATCGTTCAGGGAAACTTCTTTATAATGCGCTCGGGTAAATAAGGCGGAAACTCGTTTCGCGGCGGTGGCGTGTTGCGATTCCTGTTTAAGTACGGGTAAATTTTCAACAATGTCAGCCTGATTAACTGCCACTGCGGCCATACTCATGCCAACGATAGCAGCTGCCACTGATACACGAAGAAGATTATTCATATTACTACCTCTGAGACATTAGCCATCAAGCAAGCCCACTTACCCGAGCTATTTGATGTCTATTTCTTTACTTCACTTGCCAAGCGTAAATTATCAGCCTGCACTTTTACCGTCATGCCGGTGGCTAACTGAACGTGAACGCCATCTTTAGCCACTTCGGTAATCGTCGCCGGCATCGGCGCCTTACCTATTTTAACGGTGACTTGGGTACCGGCAACTAACTCATTATCGGTTAATTTGACCGGAACGACTTTCCTTTTAGGTTCACCGACTGGTGCTTTAGTTCCTTTAGCAACCGATTTTGTTGGTTTGGTTGCTTTATTTTTAAAGGATTTCTTGTCAGGGGAAGCCTTTTTCTGCTGTTCTTTGCGACGCTCAGCCACTTTTTGCTTGCTCTCATTTAATTGTAGCAAAGCATGATCAGCATGTTCTTTATCAATAACTGCATCCGGTTGCCCTTGCAGATCGACCCTGTTTGCCCCCTCTTTGATTGAGTGCAAATAACGCCAACTATTGGTGTAATGGCGTAAGGTTGATCTGAGCAGGGTTTTGCTGACCCTTGGCTCGTCAGTTAATTGTTCACATAAATCCTGAAATATTCCGATTTTAAGAGGTTTTGCTTCACCCTCAATCGAAAAACAGGCAGGAAATGTTTCAGCTAAAAAAGCAATGACTTCTTTGCTGGAGGAAAACTTCTCGGGATTATCCATTCAACTTCACTAATTATCGTCATCTAGACTGTTGGAATCACCATCATCCCAAGTTGCCAGTAATTGGTCAACCCAGTCATACAGATCCTCGGCATCAATATCGATTAAATGCTGATCTTTCGACCAATATTCCCACACATGTTGAATTATTTGCTCTAATTTCTCGGTTTCAATATCTTCATCAGCGGCATTATATAAATAATGCAGCATATCGTTAAAACGCTCAGCCACGTCTTCGGCATCATCTTCCCACTGCTGCATATCTTCAGCCGTAGCTAACACAACGTGAATATCGATCATTTCCTTCATCACAGAGTACCCTGCAAAATAGTTACTACTTTTTGCAAACCATCAGCATCCTGTTGATCAAAACGATTAAAAATGGGGCTATCAATATCCAATACACCGATCAATTGCTGTTGATGATAAACAGGTAAAACGATTTCGGAATTCGATGCTGCATCGCAAGCAATATGACCACTGAACTCATGAACATTGTCCACAAGCTGTATTTCCCCTGATTGTGCCGCCGTACCACATACGCCTTTTCCGATTGGAATACGGATACAGGCCGGTTTTCCTTGAAAGGGCCCTAATACTAATTCATTGCCTTTTAATAAGTAAAAACCACACCAGTTAATATCATCCAAATTCATCCATAAGATAGCGCTAAGATTAGCTAAATTGGCAATTAAATCAGTTTCATCTGCCAGCAAACCTTGAGTTTGCAGGCAGATATCTCGGTATAAAGACTCTTTATTCAGATTCATAAACTCTTCTGTATGATTAATAATTGATTCCGGCTAATCTGAACCAATGCGAAAGACCACTTCAACATCGGCATTAACCTCAATTTGTCCGGGTTGGTACCCTGAACTTTCAGCCATTGCACTCATTTTAAACATTGGCTGTGGAGCGCTATAACCGGAATTTTCGTTGATGGAGATTACCCCACCTAATTTAACGTTAGCTGACTGACTTAATATTTGAGCACGTTGCTTAGCATCTTTAACCGCTAATGCCAGCGCCCGGTCATACATGTCACGCTGATTAGACGCAATATACTGGAAACCCTCTATCCGATTAGCACCAATTTTCAGAATACCGTCAATGATTTTATCGTACTGCTCCAGTTGACGTAAATTAATCCTAATCTGGCGCGATAAAATGAATCCACTTTGTTTCATTCCATCGTCATTTCTTTCAAACCAGGGATTCAATTGCACACGCAATGATTGTATATCATTGTTATCCACATGATATTTATTTAGCAAATTAACGATAAGCTGACTGTTTTTTTCTAAATTCTCATTGAGTTTGCTGGTGACAGGACCTTTTTCTTCTAATAATACCGTAAATTGTAACTGATCCGGTTTAACTGCCACGGCTCCTTTACCTGACACCCTAATTTGATTTTCCTGAGCGACAAGGGACGTTGAACACAGACCGACTAATAACAACAAATAACTTAATTTCATGGTTTTCTCCTTTAAATTCAGGCCACAAAATAAGTCGTAATGAATGAACAACAACTGAATATAAGATTAATCCAACCAATAAAAGCCGCGATTATTCAATATCTTTTTGTTCAAAGAACACGGCTTTATTGGCAATAAAACTGACTTTAATATGTTTAGCTTTCTTATCACCCCAAATACAACCGTTAGTGCCAAATTTCTCTTCGCAGGTATCCGGGTTACCCAAGATCTGTATGACTGCTTTATAATCCATCCCGACTTCAAGTTTATCGTAGTTTTGTACAGTTAATTTTGAGCAACCAGCAAGCATCAACAATAAACCTAGCAAAAGTACTTTTCTAAACATTTTAAATCCCCTGATAAACACACTCTATATATATCACAAAATGAATTTGCAAAGCACTCAGATAGAGTTAATAAACATTAGATTGGTTCCCGTTTAAAAGGATAAACTTGATTAAACAACCGTCTTAATTCAATTTCTGTCAGCTGACCATTCCACTCCAAGTGCACCTGAAAATATTCAGGTTGCCAATAGGCCTGTTCGATCGCCCGGTTAAATTGACTAATCAATGATTTTCCCATCGCCGTTTTACTGCACATGATATACCCCACTCCCACAGGGGAAGCTTCTTTAACCGGATAGCTGGATAATTCAATATTTTGGGAAATAGCGTTATCGTAACGATTTACTACGGAGGGATACTCAATAATCGCCTGTAAGCGATTCATCAACAGCATTTTAAGCAATCCAACAAACATATCGGAGGAGGTTCTGGACCAGATTTTGTGTTGAATAGTTTTATCGGCCAGTAGGTCATCTAATTTTTTTCCATACGCTCTGCCCCCAACGACGCCTAACACTTTTAAACTCTCGCCAGATAAAGTTTGTCTCAGACTTATTGTTTGTTCGGTGGCGAAAATTGTTGCCAATTGCTGATCCAGTACCGATCCCTTAACCACATATAACCTTAAACCCGCTGATAAGGTTTGAGGTAAGTCGGTAAAATAATAGCGTTCCATACGAGCAGCGGTCTTGAGCTTATTGCCGGCACAAGCATTAGGTTCTTCATCAAGCAGATAATATGCACGGCTGTTATTAACCACGACATCGGTAAACGAGACGTTTGGCATATAATGTTTAATCAGCGCAATGGTGCTATCTGCAATATTAATAGACTCATTACTGTTAACCTTATCCCCTGACAAGGGTTTGAGCCATAACACCTGTTGAGAAAAGGCATTTGAGCAGGTCAACATCAGACTAGCGATCATAACAGACCTGATCATTCGCTTCCGCTTCATTGTTTTTCCTCATAAGCCTGATAGTTGACGGTATATTGTTCTTGTTACAACTGTAACGCACTGGTCAACATTTGGAGAAATAAAAAACACCATGGCAAGTTAAAAGCCGTTCAAAATCACGCAGATTCAACAAGCATTAGCCCATTATTCTGGTATATTTACCCCTCATATTGAACGAGATACTAATGAACCATAAAGCTTATATTCCTCAGGAATTTATATCCTCTATTGCCGAAATTTTACCTGCTTCCCTTGATATTGACGATTTCGTACGACATTGCCACATTCCTCTGCGTAAAAGCATTAGAGTTAATACTTTAAAAATATCGGTTGAGGAATTCGTCCAGCGAATGACCGCCGAAGACTGGCAATTAACTCCAATCCCGTGGTGTCAGGAAGGCTTCTGGCTACAGCGTACAGAACAACAAGAGACACAGTTGCCATTGGGCAATACAGCCGAGCATTTGATGGGATTATTTTACATACAGGAAGCCAGTTCGATGCTGCCTCCTGTCGCATTATTCGACACACTTTCCTACCCTGAATGGGTGCTGGATATGGCGGCAGCGCCAGGCTCAAAAAGCACTCAAATAGCGGCACTAATGAATAATCAAGGCTTGCTGGTGGCAAACGAATTTTCTGCCAGCCGGACAAAAGTATTATCGGCTAATATACAACGCTGTGGCATCACCAATACCGCAATGACCCATTTTGACGGCCGTATTTTTGGAGGCTGGAGTCCTGAGGTATTTGATGCCATTTTACTCGATGCGCCCTGTAGTGGCGAAGGGACGATTCGCAAAGATCCGGATGCCATGAAAAATTGGTCCCTCGAATCAATACAATCTATCGCCCACACTCAACGGGAATTGATTGAAAGTGCCTTTATTGCTTTAAAGCCCGGCGGCACACTTGTTTATTCAACTTGCACCATGAATCGGCAAGAAAACCAGCAAATTTGCCAACATTTACAACAGCGATTTGCTGATGCGGTAGAGTTTATTTCTTTACATGATCTTTT
This sequence comes from Neptunicella sp., assembly GCF_048268085.1. Lineage (NCBI taxonomy): Bacteria > Pseudomonadati > Pseudomonadota > Gammaproteobacteria > Alteromonadales > Alteromonadaceae > Neptunicella > Neptunicella sp. The sequence goes on from NZ_JBLWWF010000007.1 coordinate 73,590, forward strand.
CGAAGGGGCAAGTCTATCAACGACTGAAGAAGGTTTTTTGCATATTTGGCCGCAAGTGTTTGATAGCGAAGGTTTCTTCGTTGCCAAGATACGAAAAAAAGCCGTTATTCCCTATCAATTTGCTGGCAAACCACTGGCTAATTTTCCCTTTTCTGTAGTCAATAATAAACAGAAAAATGAACTAAATTCATATCTTAAAAATCAATTTGACTGGCAACTACCGGATCATCTGGAGCTTTACCAAAGAGATAATCAATTCTGGTTATTCCCACGGCCAATAATCGACTTAATTGGCCAATTACGTTTTCAACGGATGGGGTTAAAACTGGCTGAACTTCACAAACACGGTTTTAAACTCACCCATGAAGCCGCTTTGGCCTTTGGCGATCAATTTAATCGTAATACTTACCAGTTAGCGGCGGAACAGTTGGAGGATTATTATCACGGTCGGGATATAAAATGGCCATTAACCACTAATGGTAGTGAAGCGTTGGTCACTTATCGTGGCTCGCCGGTTGGTTTGGTTAAAGCATTAAAAGGAAAATTGAAAAACAGTCTTCCAAGGGAATTAGTGAAAGATGGTCAGTTAATAAGCTGGGCATAACTAAGTGGATAAGTTATGAATTAGTTGTGTTTAAACGGAGGATAAAAGCCTTTTCCTGAAGCTAATTCATTGTATTTAATCAACTAAATAGTCTGTTGATAATATTATTTTAAATTTGTTTATTTTTTAAACATGCTTGTCTACAATTAACTTCCTAATTTTATATTACTTCTCCCATTGAAGAGTTTAAGTTAGCGCACGGCTCATCCAATGAGCCATTCCCCTGGACCCAGGACTTAAACCAGTCTCTGGGTCTTTTTTATTCCAAAAGGGTTAAGTCTTGTAGATAACGTTGAGCATTTTTCACATAGTGTGTGGCTGACGCTTCCAGATGCAGCGCCTGTTGTGGTGAAACTTGTTTAATTATTTTACCCGGTGAACCAACGACTAACGAATAATCGGGAATATCCATGCCTTCAGGAATAAGGGTATTAGCTCCAATGACGCAATATCGGCCTATTTTGGCGTTGTTCAACACCACAGCATTAATACCAATTAAGCTATAGTCTCCGATAGTACAGCCGTGCAACATCACCTTGTGTCCGACGGTAACGCCCGTGCCAAGGGTTAACGGAATTCCTTCATCCGTATGTAATACCGACCCATCCTGAATATTGCTGCACTCACCAATGGTAATTAGCGCATTATCTCCACGGATCACCGTATTAAACCAGACACTCGCCTGTGAATGTACCTCCACCGATCCAATAATATGACTCCCCGGTGCAACAAATACATCTGCGGCAACCTGAGGAATTCGCTTATTCAACTGATAACGCATCGCTTATTCCCTCAATTACTATCGCTGGCTGTGACTTTACGCATCAATCCTTCTTGCATGGCTGAAGCAATTAGGTTGCCTTGCATATCAAAAAATTGTCCCTTAACCAATCCTCTAGCATTGCCAGCAAAGGGACTATCCATGCAATACAAAATCCATTGATTAAAATCAAATTCCCGATGAAACCACATAGCATGATCAATGGTTGCCATCCGAATGTCTTTATCCATGATAGATAACCCATGGGGCTGCAATGCAGTAACCAGAAAATAGTAGTCCGACGCATAAGCTAACATTCGCTGATGCTCGGCAATATCATCGGATAGTAATTCGGTGGCACGCATCCAGACATAACGAATAGGATCACGGGTTTGCGGTGCTTGAGGATTTATCGCTTGCACTGAACGCATATCAATAGGTTCATGATAACTAAGCTTTTCCTGCATGCTGGCTGGCATGTTGGCAAACAGTTTTTTATAGCTTTCTATTTCTGACTCTAACGTTTCAGGAGCGGGTACGTCTGGCATCTGTGTAAACTGATGCTCCAGGCCTGTTTCAGGAAATTGAAATGACGCAGTCATGAAAAAAATGGTGCGACCATTTTGAATGGCTTTAACCCGACGAGTACAAAAGCTTCGCCCATCCCGAATACTTTCCACATCATAAATTACATCTTTGGTGGCATCACCTGGCAGCAGAAAATAACTGTGAAGCGAGTGTGCCACCTGTCCATCTGCTACGGTTTTTTGTGCTGCGGCTAATGCTTGTCCCAACACTTGTCCACCAAATAACGCTCTAAACCCCAAATCCCAACTGTGGCCACGATATAAGCCTACTTCCAGTTTTTCTAAACTCAGCAGGGCATTCAATTTCACATCACTCATTTTACTTTCCCCTGTTAAGCGTGCGGATTACGCGGATAAAATTTATCGGCTAGATGATCAATATGTTCAAAATAGCGAGTATCTTTATAAGGTAACTTCATAAACCCTGACAAGCCCAATCCGTTAATTTGTGGAATTAAATCAATAAGTTTGTCTAATAAATCAGCAAACTGTGTTTTTTTGTCATGAGCCAGCAATACAAAGTAACTATGGATTTTAAGATGAGTGGGTAGTGCTTCAAAAATAATACAGCCGGTATGATGAATTGAGTTTAACTCGGTAATAATACTCATCATTGAGGCAGGTAACTTAAGTAATTCATCAGGATCATCACCATCTTCAAAATAAGAATGCATCCGGCTACGATCTTCAGATAAACCACTTTCCGGTAATGGTAACTGGCTCATTTCAAATGGAATACGGGTATGACCTTTAGGAACAAAAGGCTGTGTTTCATTATCACGTTCGATATGCAACGTGTCTCGAGCATTAAACATACAGCTTTTGAATACGCCTTGACGATGAATAGCGCGGGCTAAAATAACCACATTGTTGACCGACATCTCAAACGACGCTCGCAAAGACGGATCATGTAAATTAAGACTGGAGTCAATGTACACGCCTTCCGCTTGCCAGCGCACAGCCAAGCCACCGACCACCGGGAATTTACCCAAGCGCCCTACGGCGGCGATAAAGGCCTTCTCGGTTTCTCCCATGCCTTGCATATAGTTTTTATAATAACGGTCAAACTGAGCATCATTCAGATAATTCATTTCATGATGATAATTTTCTACCCGCAAGAAGGATTTCCGAGAGCTGTACACCACCGTTTCGATTTCTCGTCTATTGTGGGATAACCAACAGGGGATCATTGGCTGATAGTGAATTTGGTCATTATCAGCAAAGGCTAACTGTTTTATATAACGCATATTAGCCAAAAAATAGTCGCCGCCTTTACGCCTGATATCAGGATCATCATCCATCATCGCGGTTAGCGTATTAGCCAGTTCTTTAGGTAAATTAAGTGAATTGGGGGGAATAACTTTACGTCCAAAGCGACTTGATTGTCCGGATGCCAGCGCGTAAAGCGTGCTCGCCAACCCTTGCTCATCAAAACGAACGGTAGATAACTGACCGGATAATTGCTCCTCACCAATGAAATACACATCGCCTAAACGAGCATTGGTGGTTTGTAAGTCGCCCGACATCAGATCCATGACATTGTTTCCAACAAACTGGCCATTACTATCTAGCTGGGCAAAGACCGACGACCCCCAATCAATCAACGATACGGATTCATTGTCAGGATTAAACATTATATTGGAGGGTTTAATATCACCATGCACAATAGGTTTGTAATGACCCTGCTGTTCAAACTGCCTCAATGCTATCAGTACATCAGCCATTTGCGCGGCAATTTTCACAACCAGTCTCGCTGATAACGGGCCTTGTTGTAACGAATATTGTTCTAAATCAAGTCCGGCGGCCCGCTCCATTACAAGGATAGCCTGTTTCTTGACTCGCTGAAATTCCACCAATTGCGGTACATTTGGATGATCAACCTGACTAAGCATAAAGGCTTCTTCTTCCAGTCGATCTTGGACATGCTGAGGCAAGTTAATCCGTGAAAATTTGAATACCAATAATTGACCGTCTGGTGCCGTCCCACCAAATACAAAACCAAATGCCCCTTTGCCAATCAATTCAATATTGGCATAACCAAGTCTTTCTAGCTGCTGATGACACAGTGCCAGCCAGTCTTTCAATTTTTGTGCATCCTGATGAGACAGCAGGTAAAACGACTGTTCGTCAGGAATATAAAAATGTTTAAGACTGGTGACGTTAGCGCTCATAAGTTATTTATTTTGCTGCAATTAACCACTGACTGCGGAAACCGCCCTGCCCGTGCTCTTCCATTGCCCGAGTTAACAACGGCAAACAGGCTTCAATTTTATTATCCACTTGCCAGGGCAGATTAATAAATGCCATACCGGAACCATACATACCGAGTTCTTGCGGTTGTTCTTTTATCCACATTTCAGCCACATACAAACTGGTTGGATTACTCGCTTCAATCGCATTAAGCATTGGTTTGCTCTTGTCACGTTGACTCGCTAACAACGGATACCACAACGCAATAACGCCCGTTGGCCAGCGCTGTTGTAGCTTGCTTATCACTTGGGTGACTTTTTGATAATCCTCTGCCAATTCATAGGGGGGATCGATCAGAATTAAGCCTCTGGCCGGCTCCGGTGGCGTTAAAGCCACCAGCCCTTCATAACCATCACGATGATGACAAGCGGCTCTTTTATCGCGAAATAAATTCGATTGTAAATGGGTAAATTCGTTATTGTGCCATTCCATCAAGCATAATCGGTCTTGTTCACGCAACAAATGTGCGGCGATAGCGGGTGATCCGGGATACTGATTATGGGCGCGGAATTCGCTGATCACATTTAGATAATTTAATAGATCCGGGTTTTGCTCCCCTTTATCCATTAAGCGATCAATTCCGCCCTGAAACTCTTTATTTTTACTGGCCATCTCCGAATCCAGTTGATATAAGCCTGCGCCACTATGGCTATCCATATAAATAAATGGCTTATTTTTTTCTTTAAGCTTATTGATAATCATCATCTGACAAAGATGCTTGAATACATCAGCATGATTGCCTGCATGGTAAGCGTGACGGTAGCTAAACACGGTGTTCTCAACGTTGATTCGGGCAGACCAGTTTACTGTAGCCATTAGCAAAAACCCACCTTTTCGGTGGGTTTGTTTAGGGTGTGAAGATTATTTAAGCAAGGTAAACATGCTAAGTGGATTCTCAAGATAGGATTTCCACAGATTACTGAATCTAACCATCGTGGCACCATCGATAATCCGATGATCACCTGACCAGCTAATATGCATAATATTCGCTGCAATCACTTGCTCGTTCTGATCGAAACGCGGCAACTTCTGGATCTTGCCTAATGCCACAATCGCAGCTTCCGGTTTATTAATTACCGGAGTTGCTACCGTGCCGCCAATCACTCCTACGTTAGAAATGCTAATGGTACCACCTTTAAGATCACTACTGCCCAGTCTTCCAGCACGGGCTTGGTCAATCAGCCGGTTTACTTCACGAGCGACTTCCAGCAATGACAAGTTTTGCACCGATTTAATGTTCGGTACCAACAAACCAATTTTTGAATCGACGGCCATACCAATATTGTGATCATCAAAATAGGTTAATTCGCTACAATCATCATTGACCTGTGCATTGATAATCGGGAATTCACTTAATGCCAATGACAATGCTTTGATAATAAATGGCATAAAGCTCAGTTTGATGTCCTGTTGTTCAAACTGCGCTTTTAACTGGTTGCGGGCAGCAATCAAATTGCCCATATCAATCTCGTCACTGACGGTAAAATGGGGAATGGTAGATACCGAATTCATCATTTGTCTGGCCATTGCAGCTTTCACACCACGAATGGCTTCAGTACGAGTGCCACCGCTAACCGGTGTGGCTTTACCAGAAGACTGTTTAGTCACCGTTTTATCATTACTCACAAAAGCGGCAATATCTTCCTTCATCACCCGGCCCTTTTTACCGCTACCTGGCACTTGATGAATATTTATATCCTGCTCTCTGGCTAAACGTCTTACCGCCGGACTCGCCAATGCTTTACCTGTTGTTGTGTGAGGCAAAGTGGTTGATTCTGGCGCTGCTGAATTCTGCGCTTGTGGTTTTACTTTGACTTGGGAAGAGCTTGATTTATCTGTTTGCTCCCCTTGTACTTCAATGGTTTGTGCAAATAACGGAGTATGTACCTTGGCGATATCACCTTTGGCATAGTAAAGATTTGTCACCACGCCATCATGTTTAGCCGGGATCTGCACTAACGCTTTGTCGGTCATTACTTCGGCAACGGGTTGATCTTCACTGACCCATTCCCCTTCACTGACTAACCATTCCACTAGTTCACACTCTACAATGCCTTCACCTATATCAGGCAAAATAAAATCTTCCTGGCGACTGGATTTTGAGGTCGACTCTGTTGTTGTGGTTTCATCCACCGATGACGGTTTTGTTATTTCTGTCTCGCCACTTTGATCATCTGCCGTTTGCATCGCAAATAAAGGTTGATGAACTTTAGCAATATCACCTTTTTTGTAATATAACTTGGCGACTTTACCGGCATACATAGCAGGAATTTGCACCAGAGCTTTATCAGTCATCACTTCGGCAACAGGTTGATCTTCTTCAATCATATCGCCTTCTGCGACTAACCATTCCATTAACTCGCATTCCACAATGCCTTCGCCAATGTCCGGTAATATAAAATCTTTCATCGACGACTCCTAAAAATTAACGCTACGCATAATGCCTTCATACACTTTTAGGTGATCGGGCATATACTCTTTTTCATGAGCAAGCGGATAAGGGGTATCTAAACCACAGATCCGTTCAATCGGCGATTCCAAATGCAAGAAACAACGTTTTTGAATTGTCGCCGCAACCTCACTAGCGAAGCCCCCGGTGAGCGGAGCTTCATGACTGATTAACAATCGGCCGGTTTTACTCACCGACTCGCAAACAGTCTCCGCATCCCAAGGCAAAATACTGCGCAAGTCGATGATTTCACTAGACACCCCTTGTTTATCTGCCATTTCCGCGGCTTTTTCCATGACTTCCATCTGCGCTCCCCACGCCAGCAGAGTAATGTCGGATCCCTGTTTAACGACTTCCGCTTTACCCAAAGGCAATTCATAGTCATCTTCAGGAACATCGCCCACCGATGCGCGATAGATACGTTTAGGCTCTAAAAACAGCACGGGATTATCATCACGAATGGAGGCCAACAACAATCCTTTAGCCTGATATGGGTTACGCGGAACGACTATTTTCAGTCCGGGAACATGGGCAAAAAAAGCTTCAGGGGATTGGGAATGATATAATCCACCAGCAATACCACCGCCGTAAGGAGTACGTATCGTCAGGCTTCCACAACTGAACTGGCCACCAGAACGATAACGGAATTTGGCCGTTTCGTTAACGATTTGGTCAAATGCTGGAAAGATATAATCGCCAAACTGGATCTCGGCTACCGGTATCGAACCTTGTGAGGCTAATCCATTGGCAAAACCAATAATGCCCTGCTCGGTTAAGGGTGTATTAAAACAGCGTTGCTTGCCGAATTTTTCTTGCAGGTTGCTGGTGGCTCTGAATACACCACCAAAATGGCCGACATCCTCACCAAACACCATGACCTTTTCATTGTCGTCCATGGCAGTGATAAGCGCATTATTAATTGCTTGTAATAAATTCATTTTAGCCATGATTCAGTCTCCCTGATGTTTTCGGATAGGCTTCAGGATACTTGGCTATGTGCTGCTTCAATTCGACAAGTTGTTCTTTTAAGTGCCATGGAGGTGTGTCATATACATCCCCAATGATTTCGTCGATCACACAGATGGGAACTTGCTCGACCCGTTTCAATTCTTGTAAGACTTCCTGACGAATGGCATCCAGTTCTTTCGTATTCTGCTCTTCATCCAACCAGCCTTGTACTTTTAGCCAGCCTGCATAGCGTTTAATCGGATCATTCTCTGCCCAGCGTGCTTCTTCTTCTTTGGAGCGATAACTGCTGGGATCATCCGAAGTAGAGTGCGCCGCCAGACGATAAGTCATCGCTTCAATCAACACCGGACATTGATGTTCCAGTGCGATTTCTCTCGCTTGTTGAGTCGCAGCATAAACGGCCAACGCATCATTACCGTCGACACGAATGGTTTTAATCCCATACCCTAGCCCTCTTGACGCGATACCATCTCCGGCAAATTGTTCACTCGCGGGAGTGGAAATCGCATAACCATTATTACGGCAAAAGAAAATCACCGGACAATTTAACACGGCGGCCATATTCAATCCGGCGTGAAAGTCGCCCTCCGACGCTGCACCTTCACCAAAATAACAAATAGTTACTGCGGGTTCTCCAGCCATTTTCTGCCCGTAAGCATATCCCGCAGCCTGAGGAATTTGCGTCCCTAATGGTGATGAAATGGTCATGAAATTAAGCGTTTTATCACCATAATGAATTGGCATCTGCCGGCCTTTATTCGGCTCTTGCTCATTGCTGAACATCTGATTCATAAACTGTTTGGTGGAATACCCACGGAATGCCAATGCGCCTTGCTCACGATACTGGGACATAATCATATCCTGCGGCTCCAATGCCGCAGCGCTGGCAACGGTTGAAGCTTCTTCACCGGTACATGCCAAATAAAAACTAATCCGTCCCTGACGTTGAGCAGCCACCATCCGTTCATCCAATACACGAATAAATTGCATGGTGTGATAAATTTTTAACGCTAGTGACTCAGACAACTCGGGTGTTTGAGCGTCAGGATAAACTTGTCCATCACTTTGCATAATCTGCAACATAGGAATATTCACTATGCCATTTTCTATCACTTCAACTTGATGAACACTGTTCACTTCAGAAGGTTGATTTTTTTTCTGCATAAAAGACCTTTACCTAGATACATTACTTTGTATTTATATAGTGTAGGGTACAAAGCAATGCGATGTTGTAAGGCTAAATAGTATGCTGAAGAGGGTGGGAAGGTTTTGCTATTTACGCCTATTCCATAACAATCTGCGCGGATAAGATGGCATTTCCATCTACAATATTGGGATGCTTATCCTAATTTTTATTACGATATTGAAATTTTAATCATATTTGTAAGTAATTGGTTAACTGTATGTCGTTTGAAAACCAATCCGGTCAATTGACCAATGAATATATTGAGGGAGGTAGCAGACAATGTTTATTTATGTCCGCCAATTTGCCAAATGGAAAATAAAAAGCAGGCTTTGATTTTAGACTAGTACGTCAACCAAAGCCTGACTGGATTTCACATCTTGTGGTATTGCTTAATAGATGGGAAGTTATTTCAACGGGTTAGTTAATTTCTATGTGAAATAACCTAGCGCATGCCTTTACCCGTGGCAGCCCAATAAATACCGCCATAAAGATGTTTAAGCAGCAATGCGTCTTCCCAACCTTCACGCATATGGCCTAAATTGGTATAAAAAGAACGGCCACCATCATAGTTCTGGTACCAACTGATAGGATGAAACTTACCCATACCATCTCCTTTTACCCGTCCCCAATCAGCTTTGGGTTGATAAGTACTTTCATCCACACTCAAAATATAATGCAAATTCTTGCTTAATTCAGGCCCAAATTGATACCACTCATCAGTCCATAAAAAGCTGTCAGGTAACGTGTCAGTGCCAGGAAATTTGCGATCCAATACTTGTACTCTGGCAGTTTGGTTGGTGGGATGGATAACAAACATCCGCCCTACTAGTTTGGTATACCAATCCCAGTCATATTCGGTATCCGATGCGCTGTGTATACCGATAAAGCCTTTACCTGACTTGTAGAACTTTTCAAATGCAGCTTGCTGCTCATCATTGAGAATGTTGCCGGTGGTATTTAAAAAAATCACCGCATCAAATTCGGCTAATTTTTTATCATTAAAATGACTGGCATCTTCCTGCCACTCCAAATCAAAGAAATGCCGTTTGGCCATTTTTTCCAGTGCGGTTACGCCGGCATTAATAGATTGATGGTGCCAACCATCCGTTTTACTGAAGACCATCACCTTGAATTGACTTGCCTGTATACTGAAGGCGAGTAACAAACCACTAATTAACAATAATATTTGACGTTTCATATGTATTTCCTTGTTATTCGATAACTTAAGCTTGCGCTGCCACAATCATATATTCTGTGAAAAAATCCGCGCTTTGTATAAAAATGTGCGCTAATTGACTCATTCGTCCGTTAAAGCTGCCATGCATAACTAAACTTTGCAAATAAGGTGCGATCCGTTTTAGTTAAGTGAGGGACTAACAAGTTATCCTGTATACCATTATCTGAATACCCTACATAGACTAAGGTTTGTGGGTTGATCTCGTAAGAATAAAGTAATTGTGACGTCAACGAGGCTTCTTGAGATGAATAAAGATCCGGCAATACATATAAATCCAGATTTCGATTAATACGGGTATATTGCATTATCAGGCTCAATCGACTGCGCATATTAAACTGATAAGTTAATTTGGCTTGCGTCAAATTAGCTTGAATAACTTTGCCTTTATCGTCTTCCAAGCTGTTGTAAATATGAAAAGTATCCAGATTAAAATGTTGATCCATTTGCCACTGTAAATAACCTTCAAGCTTCAATCCATCTGCCAACCTGGCGTTTTCTACGTCGATTTCAGTCCCGACTTGCAGGTAGGCTGCGACTAACAATCCACCGAATGGAGTAAATTCATTCCAGAGCGCCAGCTGATTTTCATTAAAATACTGACCTTGGTATAAACGTTTCCGATGCAACACGTTATAGTCACCATAAAACTGCATCTTTCCTTCAAAGCTGCCGTTAAACTCCCATTCTTCTTCAAGTAAATTACCATCTAAATCACGGGTTTTATCCCAGTTTCCCCCAATGGCAGCAATACTGAACCAGTTTTCAGCGCCAAAATAAAACGTACGGCTACTGCCGATTTCGGCTCGTTCATAATTGGATTGGGATATAAAGCCTAAGTCTGCACGAAAACCGCGATCGACGCGTTTAACATTGGCGTACATATCCACATCGCGGGTTTCATGGTGCAAACCAATAAAGTAGGCGTTGCCCGACTGCTGCTGCGCCAATCCAAAATCTTGTTGAACTTGCAATGGATTACGCGATTCGCTGCGCACCAGTTGATAATTCATACTGTTATTGTCATCAAGCCAGGCGGTGCCGTCGATAGACACCAATTCATTGCGATAATCATCCCCACGACGACTCGTCATTAGCACACCAACATTACTACGGCTGCCGACATCCATTTTGTAGCGGCCCATGGCTACCTTGCTTTTCATCTCTAAAATGGCGATATCGTTGCTTTGCGTGCCGGGAACAAGAAAGCTGGTATTATTGTCATCAGCGACCAGCAAACCGTAGCTGTGTTGTTGGTATTTACCGGTAATTTTGCCGCCAAAATCCGGGTCAGCGATGTTACGGGTATGTACCAGGTTAAACTTATCAGTGGTGAAATAATCGGCGCCATCAAGGAAAAATGGCCTTTTTTCATCATAGAATAAGGAAAAGGTATTGTTCACATCCAGCTGGGCAGAATCGGTTTCTACCTGAGAAAAGTCAGGATTCAATGTGGCGTTGATTACCGCATTTTTGGTAATTCCCCAGCGCATATCCAAACCGACATCTTTATTTACGTCGCCTTGTTGCCATCCCGTTTGTTCAACGACATCACGCACGTCGGTACGACCTAATGTCAGTGTAGGAGTTAACTGTAAATTATTGCCCGGTTCAATATTGGCAAAGCCCCGGTAACCGGAAAACTGACACAACGTACAACTTAAATTACGATCCAGCGCCACATCGGAAATTTGTGTCCAGTCATCACGGGGATAGTTACGATATAAACCAATATTCCAGCGAGTGGCTTCGGTCACATGAGCAAATCTAAGCGCTCTAAAAGGGATACTAAACTCAACAACATAACCTTGTTGATTAATTTTGCCGGCACTATCCCAAATCGCATCCCAGGAATCATCTTCTTCCATGCCATCTTTATCAACGATGGTTTTATCAGCTTGTGCACCGATGGCATTGGCAAAAAAGCCAAAGCCATTACGCTTGTCATTAAAGGTATCTAATATAATCCCAACATTGTCATCAATATTGATATTGTCACGGGCACGCAAGCTGGCGCGAATATTCTCCGGGTGGGGATCAAAGGCTTCAAAAGCCACATACAGATTGACACCGTCTTCATACAAATACACGTTAGTTTTGACGGGGGCCGGAACACCTTCGCCCGGATCATTTTCATAATCCAAACTAACCTTGGTGGCCAATTGCCAGACCGGTTCGTCTAATACACCATCGATATTGGCAGCCACCGAATCACGGTGCAAAGAATAGGATTGTTGAGGTTTTTCTATCGCGTTAGCTGTGGATAAATAAAATAAACATCCACAGCTTACTAAAGTACAAAGCAGCTTATTATGCATTTTAGTCCATTAATTATTGTTATTATTCCCTAACTCTACCGCTGCAGAAAAAATTCTGCAGCTATTTGTGTTAAAAAAATGTTTAACTGAGCAATTATCAATCAAATGCTACAATTTTACCCCTAATCTCAAGGCCACTTCTTCGTATGCCTCAACGACACCACCTAAGCCTTGACGGAATCTATCTTTATCCATTTTTTGCTTGGTTTCTTTGTCCCATAAACGGCAGCCATCCGGAGTAAACTCATCACCCAAGACAATATTACCGGCACTATCAACACCAAACTCCAATTTAAAGTCAACTAATAACAAACCAGCCTGATCAAATAAGGCTTTCAATATATCGTTAACCTGAAAACTCAATGATTTCATCCGAGCAATTTGTGCTTCTGTTGCCCAGCCAAAGGCTTGGATGTGATATTCATTCACCATCGGATCATGCAAGGCATCATTTTTCAGGAAAAACTCAAAGGTTGGAGACTCAAAAACCAAGCCTTCTTCTACACCCAAACGGCGAACCAGTGAGCCTGCTGCGCGGTTACGCACCACACATTCTACCGGGATCATATCCAGCTTTTTAACCAGGGCCTCATCATCAGCAAGTAATTCTTCAAGCTGAGTTGCAATACCGGCTTGCTCTAATTTAGACATAATGAAGTGATTAAACTTGTTATTCACCATGCCTTTACGATCAAGCTGATCAATTCTTTCACCGTCAAATGCCGATGTATCATTACGAAATTGTAAAATCAATAAATCGGGATTATCCGTAGTGAAAACGGTTTTTGCTTTACCACGATACAATTCAGCTCGTTTTTCCATCAGTTACTTTCTCAACAATTTAAATTTAAAGATCTAGATTTTTTTCTGCCATCACCGCAGAAAAACCTTCATAAATATCACTCATCGTTTGAGCTTCAAGGGGGTCATTATCTTCATTCATAAAACTAATGGAGGTTTTATCGCCATCAATTTCCTCGAGCTGAACTCGATAATCGGTCTCTTCCAGAGGCAATTCGTTGCCATCATCGCCCCACAGTTTATCCCACCAACTCACATCTGCGCCTACATATTCAACAAACAGCAGACCACTGGATTGATCCAAATCCTTTACATTAAAACCTAGCTTACGAAATACCAGCAATAATCGCGGCCATGTAACCGTATAAGCACCATCGACAATAAAGGCAGGATCGCCTTTGGCATTGAAACCTAATTCAGTTTTCAACCCTTCCTGAATTTCGCGAATTCGACGTACATCATCACGTCGCTGTTGATCCTGATAATGGCTAATGACTTTATTGAGTATATCGACTTCATTGGCTCGCACATCCGCCGTCGACATATCAACCACAGGCTTGCCATTAACGCTTTCTTTATAATCAGTCAATTTAGCCGTTAACGCTGCACTGCGTCCGTGACTTTTCTTTTCAAGACGAAACTCAAAACGTTTACCTACTTCTCTATCCGTAGCGTTCCAATCGTACCAGGATGAGCTTTCTTGCTCATTATAAATCAACCAGTCAGTAATCAGCAGTTGCTCGTCTTTATTGAAGTAAGTGACTCCAATCTCGCGCTCCTCCAAAAAACTGATCAAGCTATCCCATATCGCCGTATCAAGTTCTTTATCATCTCGGACTTGATCAAACCAGACCACGGCCTTTTTGGAACCTTCCTCTACATGGGAACCAGTCACAACCGGCATTACCACCGAAGGTGACACCACTGGCACTTCATTACCAACCAAATCGGTTTTAGCATTTTTATCCAAATCAGGAATCGCATATTGATCAGAATATTCCGGCGTTTGCGCGCCTTGTGGAATTTTAACGCCATTCGTTTGCTTGCTTTGCAGATAATCAAATCCACCATTAGCAACCCGTCTTTCTTCAACCGAACTACATGCCGCCAAACAGGCAACAATCGAAATTAATACTGTATTACGGGTCATGCATTTTCCTCTATTTTTATTATTCCAGCATCGAGCATGACCTGTTCGATGATTTTTTGGTTAGCAAGTTCCGCTGTGACTAAAGGCAATCTAACAATATCTGATTTAATTAGGCCCATACGGTACAGCGCCCACTTTGGCATCACCGGATTGGGTTCAATAAATAACTGGGTATGCAATTTAGCTAATCGATCATTAATACGTTGAGCGGCTTCAAAATCCCCGGTTCTGGCTAAGGACACCATTTGTGCCATTAATTTTGGCGCAATATTAGCCGTCACCGAAATCGTGCCATGACCTCCCTGTTTGATAAATTCAAACGAGGTATCATCGTCACCACTTAATAAAATAAAATCATCACTAACCAGCTTACGCATGTCTGCCAAGCGCTGCATATCACCGGTAGCATCCTTAATACCAATAATCTTGTCATGCTTGGCTAATACGGCCACGGTTTCAGGCAACATATCGGTCACCGTGCGACCTGGGACATTATATAACAGCACGGGCAAATCGGTGCAGTCGGCAACCGTTTCAAAATGAGCAATTAGTCCGCGTTGTTGGGGTTTATTGTAATACGGAACCACACTCAAAAAACCATCGATTCCCAATGGTGCCATTTCTTGGCTTAGTTCAATGGCTTCAGCAGTCGAGTTGGCACCACTACCGGCGATGACAAATATTCGACCGGCCGCATATTCTACCGTGGCTTTAATTACCTTAATATGCTCATCAACCGGCAATGTAGCAGACTCGCCAGTGGTTCCAACGGAAACAATACCGTCTGTGCCTGCATCAATGTGATATTCGACCAGTGATTTTAATGTTTGATAATCAACTTGTTGATCATCAGTCATAGGGGTAACGAGTGCGACTATACTACCTTTAAACATGTGGGCTCCGAGCAAAATGAGCGGCCAATCTTAATGGCCAACCCCAATAAAAACAAGCGATGGGGCAATAAAAAGCAAAATAAAAAAATCTATGCTAGAGTCTTGGGTTTTTACAGTGAGGTGAATATAGTGCAGCAACAGCTTATTGTTACTATTATCGGCGAAGATCAGGTGGGTATTTTAAGTGCTTTATCGAACACCGTTAGCCAATCAGGTTGTAATATTTTAGACAGTCGTCAAGCCGTCTATGGTCATGATCTATCACTCACCATGATTCTGGAAGGCGAGCAAAGCGCTATTACCAAAGCTGAAATGCAATTACCGATGGTATGTCAGCAATATGAACTGTTATCCATCATGAAACGCACCAGTAAACACCACAAACAGGATCTGGCAATATTAGCCGATGTTGAGTTTGCCGGTTTAGATGCCATTGGTACTATCCATAAAATTACGGCCTTCTTCGGCTCGCACAATATTTCGATTAGTGCATTTAGACAAAACACCTTTATTGAAAAAAGTACTCAAGCCAAAATGCTTAAAGGTAAAATGGTCGTCAGTCTGGACCAGGATACCGACATGAGCAGTATTGCCATCGCTTTCGAGCATTATTTAGATGATTTGGGGTTACTTGGCACCATTCGCCCCCACTGATTTATCTATCACTAACCTAGTTACAGAGGAATGTTATGCAACGATTAAAAGCCGGTGATAAATCACCAGACTTTAGTTTACCCAATCAGGATAATGAACCCTGCGCGATTAAACAGTTTTCAGGTAAAAAAGTGCTGGTTTATTTTTATCCCAAAGCCATGACCCCTGGCTGTACCGTTCAAGCACAAGGACTGCGTGATACAAAAGATGAGTTAGCTAAACACAACGTTATAGTTTTGGGCATTAGTCCTGATCCGGTTAAGCGTTTACCCAAGTTTATTGAGCGTGACAATTTAAACTTCACGTTATTGTCGGATGAAGATCATGCGGTAGCCGATCAATTTGGTGTGTGGGGCCCGAAAAAATTCATGGGACGCGAATTTGATGGCATCCACCGCATTAGCTTTTTAATTGATGAAAACGGCAACATTGAACATGTGTTTGATAAATTTAAAACCAAAGATCACCATCAAGTGGTATTGGATTATCTCAATCAATAAGTAAACGGCAAGGACAGCACTAGTATTGCTGTCCTTTTAATGCAACACGCTTATCCTTCTAATCCTGATTTGATTCTTTGATTGTTAATCTGACTTTGTTCTGACCACGCATTACCCACAGCCTTGACTAAAGTCGCCAAAGGTATGGCAAAAAACACCCCCCAAAAGCCCCATATTCCACCAAAAAATAATACCGCAATAATGATGTAGACCGGGTGTAAGCTGACCGCTTCGGAAAACAAAAGTGGCACTAGCAAGTTACCGTCCAACGTTTGGATTACGCCATAGACAATCATCAAATACCAAAAATCAGGCGTCAATCCCCACTGAAATAACGCCACAATCGCCACCGGAATGGTCACCACCGCGGCACCAATATAGGGAATTAATACCGATAACCCTACTAACACACCAAGCAATACAGCATAACGTAAATCCATCACCGCAAATGCCACCGTCGTCGCCGTACCGACAATAATGATTTCAATGACTTTACCGCGAATGTAATTAACAATTTGGGTGTTCATTTCAGACCCGACCTGCTTAATTAAGCGACGTTCACGAGGCAATAATTTACTGACATTGTCCAGCAGTTCACGTTTATCTTTCAGCATAAAGAAAATCATTAATGGGACCAGAATAAAATAAATCAGTACTGCAGCAATATTCACCAGCGAGCTAAAAGATGCGGTAATTAACTGTTGACCCAATGCAACAATTTTATCATTGGTCGATTGCCACATTTGCTGCAATTGCCCACCATCAATAATCCCCGGATAACGCTCGGGTAACATCATCACCCATTGCTGGGACTGAGCCCATATTTGCGGTGTTTCTTTGAGTAAATTCGTCCCCTGCTTAAAGATAATCGGTGCGAGAACCAACATAATCAGTGTGCATAGACTAATAAATAGCAATACCACCACACTGGTTCCCAATGTCCGTGCCACGCCTAGACGACTCAATCTTTCAACCGGCCAATCGAGTAAATAAGCCAATACCACTGCAACTATCACTGGGGCTAACATATTACCCCAGATAATCAGCGTCAGCACGCTAAGCAATATCATAACCAACAAGGTGGCGGCATCAGGATCGGAAAACTTGCGCTTATACCAATCACTAAAAACTTTAAACATCTGATTTTCCATTCCCGTCAAGGGGCACGTTAGGGTTGATAAGAATCACAATATGCAAACCGTCCGGCTGCTCACTTTGCATAATAATTTCATGTTCAGATAAATCAATGAAACGCAGAATATCTTGACTTTTCTGGCCTTTGGGTGCGAGTAATTGTACTTTCTGTTGAGGTAATCCTGCAGCTAACCAACGTTTAACTTGCAGTAATGCCAGAGGACAGGTTAAATGACTCACGTCGAGATTATTTTGCATAATTGAAGAATTACAACATCATTGAGATACAAGCCGATGGACTGCTTAAAGCATACCACAATTTTGGCTGTTACAATGAGGCGACTCAAACCATTATGGAATGAATTCTTAATCAAACAGAATATAAAACCGGAACCAACTGCGGCTTAAACACTCCAAACCGCCAGTAACATGAATCTATTTAAAGTTGTGAGAATGCTACGAAGTTTAGTTTTTATTTTATTATTTAGCGCAACGGCCAGCGCCGCTCAATCATTAAATCTAGGCATCAAAAAAAACGATCTACCCGAAATCGGTGTGGTGGCATCGAATGCGATGAGTATTGAACGCGAGCTTGCCGTAGGTGACATTTACATGCGTCAATTACGCGCACAGGCGCCCATTGTTAATGACCCGCTACTGGAAGAATATATTCAAGACCTGGGCAACAAACTGGTTGCTCAGGCAGATAATGTTAAATTCCCGTTTACCTTTTTCTTGCTAAATAGCCCTGAAATCAACGCATTTGCTTTTTTCGGTGGTCACATCGCGGTACATACAGGGTTAATTTTAAACGCAGATAATGAAAGTGAGCTTGCCTCTGTACTGGCTCATGAAATTACTCACGTCACCCAGCGCCATATGGCTCGCAGAATTGAATCAAATCAGAATTCATCCCCGGTTCAAATAGCATCATTACTCGGTGGTATATTATTGGCTATGGCAAATCCTGAAGCTGGGATGGCGGCCATTAGTGCCGGTTCCGCTGCGTCACAACAAATGTCGATAAACTATACTCGCGCCAACGAGCAGGAAGCCGACCGCCTTGGCATGCAAATGTTGTCTCAGGCCGGGTTTGATACCCGCAGTGCCGCGACCTTTTTTGGAAAACTGGCAGAAAAATACCGTTTCAAATCCAAGCCACCGGCATTTTTGCTAACGCACCCTTTACCCGAATCACGGATCGCCGATGCCCGTGCCAGAGCCCATTTATATGCACAACATAGCCCTGCCCCGAGTTTAAACTTTGCCTTAGCCAAAGCTCGTATTGTTGCTCGTTACACCGAAGACAATGGCAATAGTGAACACTATTTTAATGGCTTGTTGGAGCAAAATAATGTTATTGCCCAAAAAGCCGGTCAATACGGGACAGTATTGCTGAAAATTGGTCAGGAAAAGTATCAGCAGGCTGAAGATATTTTATTACCGCTACTGGAAGATGATCCGGACAACCTGTTTTATCTGGATACCCAAACCGATATATTACTAGCGAAAAATAAAGGTCAGGAGGCTGTGGATTTATTAACCCCCCTATTACTAAAAATGCCACGCAACCGCGTATTATCGCTAAATATGGCTAATGCACTATTTAGCTTGAAAAAGTACGAACGCGGCACCCAAATTTTAAAGGATTATTTACTGGTCAACCCAGAGCACACCTTAACCTATCAATTACTTATCGATGCCTATGCACAAACCAAACAGATGCTGGAAATGCATCAGACTCGCGCAGAATTTTACGCGCTGCTATCGGTTTATCCAAAGGCCATTGACGAGCTGCAAAGCGCCTATAATTACACCCATGACAATACGCTTGAAAAACAAAGAATTAGAGCCAGAATTGAACAGTTTCGTGATGAAGACCGTAAACTGAAAAAGCTCTAAACGCGTTTCAAGGGGTTTTATTTATTTTTAAGTTGCGCGATTTGTTGTTGCAACGACAGAGCCGTTTGTTCACCCATTAGGGTTTTCAACACCTTACCTTGTGGAGAAACGATAAAAGTGGCAGGCAATTGAGCCGGTTTTACAAAGGGTAATGAGTCCGGCTCCACCTGATAAACCAGATCAAACTCGATGGCATATTGGTCTGCAATCTGCTGTAACTGTGATTGGCTAAGATTATCCCAACTAATAGCAATTAAACGTGTATCGGTATTTTTTACCTGTTGATCAAATAAATTCAGCTCTGGAATTTCTTTTAAACAAGGTGCACACCACTGGGCAAAATAATTTACCACCAGCCATTGTCCATTAAAATCCTGCCATTGGTACTGTTGTCCGCTTAATAGCGTTAACTCGGCTTTATTTGTATGGGATACCCATATACCAGCACTCATCGCGCCAATGGCAACAATCACAAAAATAAGCTTTTTCAACAAAACCCTATACCCTCATGTTGTGGTCAGGCAAAATAGCCTTATCCAGATTAACCTTATGGAGCCAATAATGACCACAATATCCATCGTTCACAATCCCCGCTGTTCAAAAAGCCGTCAAACCCTTCAATTATTGCAAGAACAGGGGCATCAACCGGAAATTATTGAATATTTAAAAAATCCGTTAAACCATCAACAGATCCAACGTTATGTTGAATTACTCGGTTTTACATCGGCCAGACAGCTGATGCGCAACAAAGAAGATGAATATAAACAACTTAATCTGGCTGATGAATCACTAAGCGAGCGTCAACTCATCGATGCCATGGTTACGCATCCCAAGCTAATAGAACGTCCAATTGTGATCGCCAATGACCAAGCGCGAATTGGTCGTCCGCCAGAATCCGTGCTGGATATTTTATAGTGGCCCCGATACTCATCCTGTATTACAGCCAGCAAGGGGCAACGCGAAACATGGCCTATAAAATCGCGGCAGGCGTCGAAATGGCCGGATTAGAAGCGCAGATCCGAACGGTACCTTCAGTCAGTCATCATATTGATGAAAACCAACCTGCCGTCCCCGAAACCGGTGATCCTTATGTGAGCCGGGAGGAATTGCGCAATTGCAGCGGACTGGCGTTAGGTAGTCCGACTCGTTTTGGCAATATGGCCTCGGCAATGAAATATTTTTGGGATGGTACAAGCCAAGAGTGGCTATCGGCGGCATTGGCCGGCAAACCCGCATGTGTTTTTACTTCATCATCCACCATGCATGGTGGACAGGAATCAACCTTACTCAGCATGCAACTGCCATTACTGCATCATGGTATGGTATTTATTGGCTTGCCATACTCTGAACCAGCATTGCATAACACCACTACCGGTGGCACACCTTACGGTGTCAGCCATGTCGCTGGCGCAGCCGGCAATACAAAACTCAGTACCGAAGAACAACAACTTTGTCTGGCACAAGGCAAAAGACTGGCGAAAATAGCCCGACTACTCGCCGCTGAGTCAACCGCCCCTAATTAAAAATGGAATAGTCATGAGCAGTAAAACTTTATTTTTTCGACGATTAGCCCTTATCAGTTATCTCAGCTTATTGAGCTGGTCGATTATTTGGCATTTTGTATTGAGTCAACCACAAGTTCATTCCACATTATTTTTACTGTTGTTTTGGGTGTTGCCCCTTTTGCTGCCCGCTAAAGGCTTGATTCAAGGTTCGCCCTACACCCACGCCTGGGCCAACTTTATTGTTATGTTGTATTTATTGCATGGATTAACCGCAGTGTACGCTTCTACTGGTGAACAGTGGTATGCGGCTATAGAAATTTTGGCGGCATCCGGCATGTTTGTAGGTTGCAGTTTCTATGCTCGCCTGCGAGGCAGAGAGTTAGGCTTAGGGTTAAAAAAGTTAAAAGAACAGTAGTCATTCTTGAGTGAGGTGTAGCAACATGGAACGAGTGAATAAAAATCTCAAAGCGATATCCCCTTTATTACTATTAGTCCTGGTTGCCTGTGGGGGCGGTGGCGGTGCAAGCAGCAACACACCAACCACGCCGACTCCCCCTACCTCCGTCCCGGCATCTGAACCCGAAGCATTAACCTTAGTGGCGACCGAATCGGCTCAACAGCATCAGGCTATTGGGTTAGTCGCCTTATTACCTGAAAGCATGAATGGCAGTCCGGTAAGTTGGCAGCAAACAGCGGGGCCCGGTTTTCCGGAGAGCAAAGTCACCTTACTAGCTAACCATAGCCAAGTGGTTGGCTTTGATGCCGATCAAGCCGGTGATTATAGTTTTGAATTTAGCGTCAATACTGATCAAGGGGTTCTCAGCGATTCAATTAGTCTGTCAGTACAAAGTAGTAATACAGCGGTAGCGCAAGTCAGGCTTGATCATGAAGTCGTCGAACAAGGCAAAGTGTCACTCCGAGTGGATGCAAATAAGGCTTATAACTCAGTGGTATGGCAACAAATCAGCGGACCGGCAGTGACACTGGACAAGCAAGATAATATGCTATTCTTTGATGCGCCAAGCGTTGACTACGATACCTTAATGGAATTTAAGGCGACCCTTAATTTGTCTAGTGGTGGCAATGCTACCGATACTGTCTATGTGCTCGTTAAAAACGCGCAAATTAATCAAGACGGGATTTTCCCCAAATACGCGGAACAAATCGTTACTAACAGTGCTCATCCCTATTTGGCTGACAGTCCTTATGCAGATGTACTGGTCGATTGTGTTTATAGTAATACCCGCACCAATCCATGCACTTTTGCTCAGCTACCGCTGATTGGAACCGAACATCCCATACCTGATATTGATGATATTTTAGCCCGCTTAGTGGTCTCACATGACTGGATGGGCGAACGTTTTAAACAGTATTTAACGCAATCAAACGTCTCGGCGGATATGCTCAATTTATTGCGGGCGACCACTGCTATTGTGATTTCCTATGATGTGCGTCCCTCTTTCTACTGGTCTGCCACAGGCGCGATTTATCTGGATGCCGAAAACTTTTGGCTCACTCCGCAAGAAAGAGACAGTTTAAATGATGCCCCGGATTACCGCTCCGATTTTGGTAATGAATTACAATTCAGCGTGCCCTGGACCTATACCCACAACGGTGAAGCCGCTTTCGCTTATTACGATGCCGCGGCCAGACAACAACGTGAGTTTGCCGATATGGAATCTGAGGTGACCTGGTTGATGTATCATGAACTGGCTCATGCCAATGATTATATCGGTTCAGATCGCTGGAGTTCTTTATCTCCTGATAGCGATCCCAACCAAGCTGCAAACGATAGTGATTCTACATCAGACTCGATGAGCGCGATGTATCCGCTAACTGAAACCACAATGCTGGAATTAGCGGAGGTGAGTTTTGCTGGAAAAACAGCGACGGCACAACAAAAAGCCTATCACGCCAGTGATATTGTCAGTTTGTTCAGTGACGATAATGCAACAGATTTTTATAACTACTCTTCTAAAGCTGAAGATTTGGCCATGTTCTTTCAACATTTGATGATCAGTTACCGTCTCGGCTTCAAATCAGTAGTGGCAATACTGGATAACAATAATATCGTCGAATGGGGTGAATTCAGTCGGGTTGATCGGGCCCACTTACAGCAAAAAGCAAAATATGTGATCGATCATATCTTGCCCGAAGTAAATAGCTCAACCGTATTAGATTCACTACCTCCGGTCACCAATATGCAAACCGGTGTCAGCTTTTCACAGAGTGTTCTTGCGGGTAAACAGGCTAAAGGGATGTCTCGTCAGTTAGATAATCAAATTTGGTTAAAACATCAACGGCAAGCCCTACATATTGGCCGCCCTAAAGCGATAAAAAATTAAAAATCCAGAGCCTGTTTAACGAATGGAATGGTCAGCTTACGTTGTTGTTGCAACGAAAGCTGATCAAGGCGGTTGAGGGCTTTCATTAAACTTTTAGTATCGCGTTTACTGCGATTAAGCAAATATAATCCCACTTCATCAGGTAAATTAATCCCCCGCATCCCGGCACGTTTAACCAGCATATGGATACAGTCTTCATCGTTAAGTCGCTGCAACACAAAACTGACGCCCCAGGCTAAACGGCTTTGCAAATCGGGTAATTCCAATTCCATCTGTCCGGGCCCGGCAATACCGGTAATAACCAAACGAGCGTGATCGATTTCTTTGACTCGATTAATTAAATCAAACAATGCGACCTGCCAATCTCGATGACCTTTTAAGGCGTGAACATTATCCACACAAATATAATCACACTGCTCCAAGCCGACCAATACGTCAATTGACCACAAATCGATTTGTTGTAAATCGATATAGCTGATCCATTTTCCCTGTTGATCCGCCTCAGCACATACACTGTAAAGCAGATGACTTTTCCCAACCCCTGACTCACCACTAATATAGGTAATCATTGGACTGTCCACTGATGGATCAAACAACGCCATCAATTGAGCCACTAATAACGCATTGCTCCCTACGATGAAATTGCCGAAGGTTTCATCATCCGGCAACTGAACAGGTAAAGATAATTGAGTGTTCATTAAGGCGTCCAGACAAATTCCAGTTCTGCTACCGGCTGTCCGAACTGATCGACTACCCGCTGTATGCGATTATCCAAATTCAAGGCATTAATTAAATCTTGCTC
This sequence comes from Neptunicella sp., assembly GCF_048268085.1. NCBI lineage: Bacteria > Pseudomonadati > Pseudomonadota > Gammaproteobacteria > Alteromonadales > Alteromonadaceae > Neptunicella > Neptunicella sp. The sequence goes on from NZ_JBLWWF010000007.1 coordinate 97,633, forward strand.
AGTGCCAATCATGCGTAATTTGTAAGTGCCTTTACGGCCGCTAATATGACTTAAACTGACATCCCCCACCGCTGGGAGCTGATTTAAAAACAATCTGACATTTTCATATACTTCCAAGCCACTGACGTTATTGACGGTTAATTCTAGCCAGTGACTGACCGCCGAGGTTTGAGTATCGATTGCATAACGACTGGCGAGATGATCCGCCACGGTATCGACCAACTGCTGAATCACGTCATGCTGATTTAAATCAGCAAAACTGCCCTGAATTTGCTCGTTACCTAAAATAAAACTCCAATCCAATCGCCACATGGCTTGAGCCACCTCATCGTCAGGACTTTCCATTGGTTCCTTGGATTGATAAATCCGGCCAATGACAAGCGATTCAACCTGATAACGACTACTGGCCTTTATCACTGGTGAGGAAAAGCGTCCCCATACATCGTAGGCACTGACCTTCATCAAATCATCCAAATCCAGCAACGGAAAACTCATATCCAATCCACGTTCACTGGCGACCTGCAATACTTGATCTTTGATTGGCGACTGACTCTGTTCAGAAAGCAATACACGGTTAAAGTCATCATTGGACTGCTCTGCGAGCCAAATTAATGTAGCTGGACGAGTTTTTCCCCAAATAGGTAAATCAGCCGTGCGCAGTAATTTATCGACTTTCGATTGATCATACCTGGCGGTATAAACGCGGCTTTGTTGAACAACATTAAATTGATAAGACAACAGAAAATCAGTGGCTTTAGCCAAGTTAGCGCGAATTAAAGATTGCTTTAATACATCACGATTACCGCTAACTTTAACTAATACTTGCTTAAGACCTTCACGAGCAGCTTTATCTTGATCGATACTATTGGTCATCAACACGTTAGCGTTATAGAGAGAAGCGACTTCCCCAGCCAGTGCGGTATTAAACAGTGACAAACAGAGTAATAAACAAAACAGTCGAAAATTATTACGTAACAGCAAGACTTATCCATCCTTATCTATGAAACGCTATTGTCATCGAATTTGTGATCAATTTCATCCATTGATTTAGGGAAATATCCATTAACCTTAATATAAATCAGTTATCAACCGAGGTGATTGCTGATAAAATCCGCGCTGATTTTCAAGTCCAGTTATTTTGAGGTTAAATGTGAGCCAAACCAAACAATCCTTAAGTTACAAAGATGCAGGTGTCGATATTGATGCGGGCAATCAATTAGTTGAACGAATTAAAAGCGTCACTAAACGTACTCATCGACCTGAAGTTAGAGGGGGATTAGGTGGATTTGGTGCACTTTGCGCCCTGCCGGAAAAATATAAAAAGCCGTTATTGGTTTCTGGTACCGATGGTGTAGGAACCAAACTGCGTTTAGCTATGGATTTAGGTCGCCACGACAGTGTCGGTATTGATCTGGTAGGCATGTGTGTTAACGATTTAATCGTACAAGGAGCAGAGCCCCTATTTTTCCTTGATTATTACGCCACTGGAAAACTCGATGTAGATACTGCGGCAGCAGTCGTTAGCGGTATTGGTGAAGGTTGCGAGCAAGCAGGTTGCGCACTCATCGGCGGTGAGACGGCCGAAATGCCCGGCATGTATCACGGTAATGACTACGACATTGCTGGCTTTTGTGTTGGTGTCGTAGAACAAGACGACGTTATCGACGGCAGTAAAGTCGCTCCTGGTGATACATTAATCGCGTTGGCTTCATCCGGTCCTCATTCAAATGGTTTCTCACTGATTCGCAAGGTATTGGAAGTTAGTGGTGCAGATCCCACTCAAACATTTGAAGATTCCACTTTGGCTGATCATTTATTGGAACCAACCCGTATCTATGTCAAATCCGTACTGAAACTACTAGAAAAAGTCGAAGTTCATGCTATTTCACATATTACTGGTGGGGGTTTTTGGGAAAATATTCCACGCGTATTACCGAGTAACACCAAAGCGGTTATCGATGGCAATAGTTGGCAATGGCCGGCAATTTTTAACTGGTTACAACAACAAGGTAATATCAGTACTCACGAAATGTACCGTACCTTTAACTGTGGTGTCGGCTTAATTATAGCTCTCCCCCAAGCCAGTGCAGAACAAGCAGTAAACATACTCAATGAATCAGGCGAAAACGCTTGGGTAATCGGTAGCATTGCCGAACAAACTGATAGCGAACAAGTCGAGATTAACTAATTTCATGAAATCTATTGTTGTACTTATTTCAGGTAATGGTTCCAATCTGCAGGCGATTATTGATCAATGCCAAGCGAAAAACATTGCCGGTAACGTTACCGCCGTGATCTCGAACAAACCCGATGTGTATGGCTTGCAACGAGCAGCGGATGCCGGGATCCCGGCTCATGTCTTAAACAACCGGGATTATGCAGAGCGTGCAGATTACGATAGCGCATTAATGCAATGCATCGATCAATATCAGCCTGACTTAGTGGTATTGGCCGGTTTTATGCGGATCTTGACAGCGGATTTTGTTCAACACTATCATGGCAAGATGTTAAATATACACCCGTCTTTATTACCTAAATACAAAGGGTTACATACCCATCAACGGGCCATCGATGCAGGTGATAGTGAGCATGGTGCGTCAGTGCATTTTGTTACACCTGATTTGGATGGAGGCCCGATCATCATTCAATCCCGCGTGCCAATATTTGCGGATGATCAAGCCGAAGATCTGGCCGAGCGAGTGCAGCAACAAGAACGCAGCATATATCCATTGGTGGTAAATTGGTTTTGTGCCGGCCGACTGGTTATGCAAAACGAGAATGTATTGATGGATGGGATCCAACTGGACGCTAAGGGATATGCGGCCGATTAGGTTAGCCAGTTATTTATTACTATCCCTGTCATTCATGGTGACAGGGATAGAGTTATGTCCCTACCACGCTGAATATAAAGCCTATCGTTCGGGCTCCAAACTGGGTAAAGCCAGCCAACAACTCGAAGTCCTCAATGATCATCAGTATCGTCTTACTTATCAATCTCATGCCTCGTTTTTGTTTTTGTCTGATCATCGTCATGAAGTCAGTTTATTTAGTCAGCAAGCTGAGCAACTCACGTCGTTACGTTACCAATATACACGCACCGGTACTGGCAGTGATAAAGAACTCCAAGCAGTCTTTGATCCGATAGAACACCGAATTTTGATTAATAATGATGCTTATTTACCGTGGCAAGATGAACAAGATAATCAACTGTATCAATTGACGATTAAGCAATATCTGGCAGATGGCCAAACTGCATTTAGCCTTCCTGTGCTGAATTATCGCGGAGAAAAAGAGCAATATGATTTCGCCTTACAGGACAAAGAACAAATCAAACTACCCTACGGCAAAGTAGACGCGTTAAAAATAGCCCGTATCCGCGACAGTAAAAAACGTGAAACCTTTATATGGTTTGCGCCAGAATTAAATTATCTGATGGTGCGCATACGCCAGCTAAAAGAAGGTGATGAACAACTGGATATTCGTCTTAGCCACTATACCCCTGAAACCTGCTCTCCCAACAACAAGTCTGCCATAGCCGACCTATCAACCAACGACTCACCTACTAGCACCAATAAGGATTAAATTCCCTGTTGATTTCCTGCTAAATAACTATTTCATGCATACACTTAGGTTATATTTATCAAAGATCGATCAAAGCTATTACTTGATTTTTACCTAAATACATAATACTTTCTAACCTTCTGGTCTGACCTCTACAATCTGGAGTTTTTATGCACGGGTTACTATGGCTACTTTTATTAGTTGCAACCATCGGTAGCGTCAGCTATCTGCGACTTAAACTGATCAATGCAACCATTGCGATTGCAGCCGTGATGCTAATTGGTACCTTCACTGGCATTACCGGTTTATTTTCATGGATCCTATTCTTGGCAATTGCCCTTCCATTAAATATGGAATCGTTCAGAAGACAAAATATCACTCTGCCAATTCTGAAAATATACAAAAAAATCATGCCTGAAATGTCTCGTACCGAACAAGAGGCGATCAATGCAGGTACTGTTTGGTGGGATGGTGAAATCTTTAGTGGCAAGCCCGATTGGCAAAAGTTGCATAGCATTCCCCAACCTCGCTTAACGCCTGAAGAACAAGCATTTTTGGATGGCCCGGTAGACGAAGCCTGTCGCATGCTGGACGAATGGCAAGTAAACCATAAGTTAGCTGATTTACCCCCTGAGCTTTGGCAATTCCTTAAAGACAATAAGTTTTTCGCCATGATCATCAAAAAAGAATACGGTGGATTGCAGTTTTCATCCTATGCTCAATCTCGAGTATTGCAAAAACTGTCAGCCAAAGGTGCCGTTTTATCCAGTACCGTGGGCGTACCAAACTCATTAGGTCCAGGTGAATTACTGCAACACTATGGTACTCCTGAACAACAAAATCATTATCTGCCCCGCTTGGCCGAAGGACTTGAGATTCCTTGTTTTGCACTAACTAGCCCTGATGCTGGCTCTGATGCCGGTGCGATCCCAGATAGTGGAATTGTTTGTAAGGGAACGTTCGAAGGTAAAGAAGTATTAGGAATGAAGCTTACCTTCAACAAACGCTATATCACTCTTGCACCCGTAGCTACCGTCGTTGGCTTGGCGTTTAAACTATACGATCCGGAACACTTGCTCGGAGAAGAAGAAAATCTGGGTATCACTTGTGCGTTGATCCCCGCGGACACCAAAGGACTGGAAATTGGTAATCGTCACTTCCCGTTAAATGTACCTTTCCAAAATGGTCCAGTGCGCGGTAAAGATATTTTTGTCCCACTTGATTTTATTATCGGTGGTGCTGATATGGCGGGCCAAGGCTGGCGTATGTTGGTGGAATGCTTATCGGTAGGACGCTGTATTACCCTACCCTCCAACTCGGCCGGTGGCAGTAAAACCGTTGCGATGGCAACCGGAGCCTATGCGCGCATTCGTCGGCAATTTAAACTTCCCATTGGTAAAATGGAAGGGATTGAAGAAATGATGGCTCGCATCGGTGGGAACACCTATTTAATGGATGCGGTTACCAGTATGAGTACCATGGGGGTGGATTTAGGTGAAAAGCCCTCGGTTATTGGCGCAATCTGTAAATATCATTTAACTGAAAAAGCCCGTAATGTAATGGAAGCCGCCATGGATATTCACGGTGGTAAAGGCATTATGTTAGGCCCAAATAACTATTTAGGTCGCGGCTATCAAAGTATTCCTATCGGTATTACGGTAGAAGGGGCCAATATTTTAACCCGCAATATGATGATTTACGGTCAGGGTGCCATGCGTTGCCACCCCTATGTGTTAAAAGAACTGTATGCCGCAAATAACAATGATCGTGCGGAGAGTTTAAAAGAGTTCGACCAAGCATTATTCGGACATATTGGTTTTGCGATCAGCAATGTATTTCGTGCGCTATGGTTATCATTAACTGGGGCAATATTTGCTAAAGCCCCATTCAGCGACGAAACAGCGGGCTATTATCGTTCAATGGAACGCTTTAGCACTAACTTGGCTTTGTTATCCGACGTATCTATGGGTGTGTTAGGCGGAGAGCTAAAACGTCGTGAGCGCTTATCTGCCCGACTAGGTGACATGCTTAGTTATATCTATCTTGCTTCTACTGTCTTAAAACGTTTTGATGACGAAGGCCGTCAACAGGAAGATCTCCCTTTAATGCATTGGGCAATGCAGGATAGCCTGCATAAATTGGAAATAGCCCAAGAAGAACTATTACAAAACTTCCCATCCAACGCACTGGGAATGTTACTTAAAGTATTGGTTTCTCCCTTTGGTAAAAAATATAAACGTCCATCTGATGCGCTTGATCACCAGATTGCCAAAATACTGCAAACGCCGGGAACAAGTCGTAATCGTTTGATTCAAGGCCAGTATTTAACTCGCGAAGAAGGCAATGTAATTGGTCAGATGGAACAAACCTTAGAAGATGTGATCGCTTGTGAGCCCTTATATGACAAAATTTGTAAGGCTGCCAACGAACGTTTCTATTTTACTCAACTGGATGAACTGGCGAAAAAAGGATTGGAACTGGGCGTCATTAATCAGCAGGAAGCCGAGTTATTAACCCGAACTGAAATCGGACGTTTACAAGCTATTAATGTGGATGACTTTAGCCCGGAAGAGCTGATGGTAGAAAAGCCTAAGAGCCCAAAGGCCCCCGCTAAAAAAGCGCCGGCCAAGAAAAAAGCTACCGTTAAGAAAGCAACCGACAGTGAATCTTAACCAAAAACAGAGTATCGATTAAAGGCACCTTATGGTGCCTTTTTTATTGGTTATGTCGACCCTGTTCAATAGCATTGTCGATATGTATTGGCCTGTGTCGACTGGCATGTGATACTTAAGCCTATGTTATAAATACGCAATTTATAGGAAAACGATGTTAGACAACAACCCTATCACCGACTTTTTTAAACTCGAATCTGCAGGCGGGATTTTATTAATGCTGGCGGCGCTAATGGCCATGCTATGCGCCAACACTTCGCTGGCGTCCTATTATGATTTGTTTTTATCCACTCCGGTAGCAATCCAGGTTGGTGCATTAGAGATCGCTAAACCATTACTACTTTGGATCAATGATGGCTTAATGGCAGTATTTTTCTTCTTGGTGGGTTTGGAATTAAAACGAGAATTAATAGAAGGTGAATTGTCTGATAAGCGCAATATTATATTACCCGGTGTCGGCGCGATTGGCGGTATGTTAGCCCCAGCCCTGCTCTATGTGTACTTTAATTATGATGATCCGGTCGCGCTGCAAGGTTGGGCCATTCCCGCCGCAACCGATATCGCCTTTGCTCTTGGTGTATTGAGCCTGCTGGGCTCCCGCGTACCAACATCAATAAAGATATTTTTAACGTCACTGGCCATTTTTGATGATATTGGTGCCATTCTTATTATTGCTTTTTTCTATACCGCCAAAATTTCTGTCACCTCTTTAATTGTGGTGTCATTGTGCATTCCCGTTCTCGCCCTGTTTAATTATAAAAATGTAGAATCCAAAAGCCTTTATATTTTAGTCGGCATTATTATGTGGGTGGCGACATTAAAATCTGGAGTCCATGCCACGCTGGCTGGTGTGGTACTGGCGATGTTTATTCCGATCAAATCAAAAAGTACCCCTGGTTATTCTCCGTTAAAAAGCATGGAACACGATTTACACTCGGTGGTGGCATTCTTTATTTTGCCGGTATTTGCCTTTGCCAACGCTGGAATAAACTTTACTGGTGTGGGATTTGAGCAACTCGTGCATGGTGTACCGCTAGGTATCGCGGTAGGCTTGTTTTTAGGTAAACAAATCGGCATCTTCGGACTGTGCTGGTTATCAATTAAGTTAAAGCTAGCACAATTACCTCAAGGCATATCCTGGTCAACGCTGTATGGCACCGCCGCTTTATGTGGCATTGGATTTACCATGAGTTTGTTTGTGGGCGGATTAGCCTTCGAAGAAACTGGGGTAAACATAATGTTTGATGAACGATTAGGCATCGTTTTAGGATCGTTATTGTCCGGTATTGTCGGCTTTATTGTTTTGCGTGCCTGTTTAAAAAATCCGTCTGAAACCCACTAATATGGAAGGTTTTGCTAGTCACCAAGACGAATATTTGGATAAGTCATTTAATGGCTTGTCCAGCATAGACGCCACACTACAAAATAAAGAGTTTGATACCTGCTCCTTCATTTCATGTGATTTTAATCAATCCAAATTTAATCATTGCCGATTTGTTGATAGTGTATTTAAACAATGCAATTTATCACTGGCTTGTTTCGCTTATAGCAAATTTAACAACGTACGCTTTGAACATTGTAAATTACTTGGAGTTGATTGGACGGTGGTGGATTGGTCTGGCTTTGGCGGTGCCGCCGTGACTTTTGAACATTGCCTGTTAAACAATGCCAGCTTTTTTGGTCTTAATTTTCAGCACAGTCGTATCGAACACTGTAAAGCTCAGGAGGTAGACTTTCGTGATGCTAATTTTAAACAAGCATCGCTACAAGGCAGCGATTTACGCAATAGCCAGTTTGGCAATACCAATTTATCTGGGGCTAATCTGACTGATGCGACTAATTATCATATTGATGTCATGACGAACAACGTTCAACAGGCCACCTTTAGTCGGTATGAAGCACTTAATCTGTTGGCAAGCTTAGGGATACAATTAGTTTAGCAAACACGCATTCAAAATTTAGACATAAAAAAAGCCTCATAGAGGCTTATTTTCATTGTCACCAAATTGGCGGAGTGGACGGGACTCGAACCCGCGACCCCCGGCGTGACAGGCCGGTATTCTAACCAACTGAACTACCACTCCTAAAAGGATACTTTGATGTTGGCGGAGTGGACGGGACTCGAACCCGCGACCCCCGGCGTGACAGGCCGGTATTCTAACCAACTGAACTACCACTCCAACCTTAATCAAAGCTGAGTTATTTGAATTGGCGGAGTGGACGGGACTCGAACCCGCGACCCCCGGCGTGACAGGCCGGTATTCTAACCAACTGAACTACCACTCCAGTTATTCAAATAAATCATGCAGTTAACTTTGGAACAAGCCCCTAGCCAACTGCGGCGCAGATGATACGGTTTCACCTATATCGAGTCAACCTATTTTTAGGGCTTTTTTGCATTGTGAGCAAGGTTTATGCAGTTTTGCTGATTTATTAAGCAAAGCCAGTAAACACAAGGCTTATAGGGCTATTTTTTGTACAGCTTCTGGCGCTTAATTGAAGCCGTAACTAATCGGTCTTAGTGGATTGACTGATCTCATTTTTAGCCGGTTTAAAAATAAAAAATAATATCAAGCCACCGGCCAGTAATAAAAACAGGTTAATGCCAACAATCAACCATATTGATGTTTGTTGCTCAGCAATATCATTAGCCCCTTCCCCTGCCGACGGTTCAATCGAACTCGTTGCGGTTGGATTATCCAATCCAACTTCATTGCCACCAGCGTCTGCACCACCGACGGGAATGGTTTTGAGCTCTGGTTCTTCAATCAAAAAGTGATATTCCGGTACGTCCAGAATAAAATTACGACCATCAAGTGTATTGCCATAGACCGTGATTTTAACCCTGAAAATACCATACTCGTAATGGGTTATATTATGCTGGCGGGCTTGAGCAGAAGAGTCAGTAATGGAAAAGTTTTGCACATCCCCGTTGGGAAAGCGCACCTTACCATCAATTAACAGGCTGTTCATATCCACGTATTGCCGGTCCGCATCAATATTTAAAATATGATACCCCCTATCCCCTTTATTTTTATCCACGCTAATATGAATAGGGTTGTCCAATACCTGAACTTTTTCACCATATTGCTCGCGGTTATATAACGGTGTATTAACCACAAAGACCGGTATCCACTCACCATCGCCAACGGTTAAATCGTACTGCCCGGTAAATATGCCATCTCTGGGCACCTCATCCATACCACGGCCATCATCTTTGAAGGTGGCTATCTCCACATCATTAGCACCGAAGTTATCGTAGTTAGGGTTATTAGAGCTAACAAACTTGATGGATAAGTCCACTACATCGCGAAACTCTTTAAACTCAATCGGCTGCCCCCCATTCGTTAGGCGCCCCGTTTGCTTCATGATTTCGCCAGAAAACATAATCTTGGGTAAGGAGGGTACGTGTAATTCAATTTCGGATAAAATCATCACCCGGCTGCCGGGCAAAATTTGTCCCATGGCCTGCCAAGGACCCGGCATCGGATTTTTTAGTTTGATCACATCATAATTAGCTGAATAGACCCACTCCCCTATATCTTCGCTGATACGTGATTCAAATAATTTGGAGCCATCAGGTTTAACCAGCACTACAGGTGCACTGCCAAACGCTCTGAAGAACACCATACTGACTTCTTTAACGTTATAATCAATGCGAAAACGGTTTTGCAGCAAGGGAATACTATTTTGATATTCATCGCCCAGCATCGTCAGCGGATCGTCGGCACTTTTATTCTGCATTTCTGCCGTTTGTCCCCATACAGAGCAATGGCAAGCTAACAATAAAACCAACAAATAACGATATATACGCATAGAATGCAAAGACCTTATTGTCTCCAGAGGCAAGCCCCGCCTTTTTCAACTAAATCAAGACGTTGCTCATGTTGTTCTAGTTCATCGGCTGTGGCAGACACAATCTTTAACGGTTTTCGATCCGATGCCAAACGACGGATGGTATCTCCTTGCTGATTTTGCGTTTCAGATGACTTGCCAGACAGGTTTAATGCTGTCTGACCACCGGTCATTAATAAATAAACATCGGCTAGAATTTCTGCATCCAGCAAGGCACCGTGCAGCTGACGATGGGAGTTATCGATACCATAACGCTTACACAAGGCATCAAGGTTATTTTTTTGGCCGGGATGCAACTGTCGGGCAAGCGCCAAGGTGTCTAATACCGTGCAGATTTGGCTGGTATTTTTAACTCCCAGCCCACTAATCAAGCCAAATTCATGATCCATAAAACCGATGTCAAACGCGGCGTTATGGATCACCAGCTCTGCGCCACTGATAAATTTTATAAAATCATCAACAATATCTTTAAATACCGGTTCATCGGCCAAACGCTCATTGGTTAAACCATGGACAGCGACCACTTCAGCTTCAATAATCCGCTGAGGATTAATATAGACATGGAAATGATTGCCGGTTAAGCGACGATTAATCAACTCAACACAACCAATTTCGACTATACGATGCCCTTGCTTGGGATCAATACCTGTGGTTTCTGTATCTAGCACTATTTGACGCATGTTTAATCTATCTCAATTAAATAATTGTCAGCATTATACCCAAGCCCAAACAAGATGCGAGCGCACATCTTGCCTGCATTGGTTGTCGGTTTTGTTATATACTGCTGCGCTATACTAGGGTTCAGGTAAAAAGATAGAGATATAATGAAGCATGTAGAAATTTATACGGATGGTTCCTGTTTGGGTAACCCCGGTCCGGGTGGCTATGGTGCAGTACTTAAGTTTGGCCAACACCGCAAAGAATTAAGCCAAGGATTTACCCTGACAACCAATAACCGCATGGAGTTATTAGCCGCAGTCGAAGCGTTGGCAATATTAAGCGAGCCTTGTCAGGTTGATCTTACTACCGATAGCCAATATGTGCGTCAAGGTATTAGCCAATGGATCAATAACTGGCGCAAAAATGGCTGGCGCACAGCGGATAAAAAACCAGTCAAAAATGTCGATTTATGGCAACGACTGGATGCCGCCAATCAAAAACATCAAGTACAGTGGCATTGGGTAAAAGGTCATTCTGGTCACCCAGAAAATGAACGCTGCGACGATTTGGCAAGGCTTGCTGCTGAGGGGAGCAATTTAATTGCTGATAGTGGTTTTAAACCGACCAGCTAACCACTAATTTACCAATATTACTGTTATTCGCCAGTATCTGATGGGTTTGTTGTATTTGACTAAATTCAAATACCTGCTGGATATTGGCAGACAGTTTATGCCCCTGCAATAAGTCGCCAAATTGGTGATTAAACGCCTGAACCAGGCGCCCCTTGTAAGCATCAGAGCGATTACGTAACGTAGAGCCTTGTAATTTAACCCTTTTTCCAAGTAACAATGCGATATCCAATTGCTTGGCATAACGTCCGCCCAGCATGGCTAACTGCACTATTGCACCATCCAAACCAATCACTTTTAAATTACGATTTAAATAATCTGCTCCCACCACATCCACAATCGCATTCACGCTGGACCAGTGCTGGTGAATAACATCAACAAAATCATCTTGGCGATAATTAATCAGTAAATCCGCACCATTACGCTGACAGACAGCCAGCTTTTCAGCACTGCTACTGGTTACCGCCACCTGACAATCGGCATGCTTAGCCAACTGTATGGCTGCCAGCCCTACTCCGCTGGCACCGGCATGGATTAAGACCTTCTGATTGGATTGTAACTGACATAATTCAAACAAGGACTGGTAGGCAGTTAAAAAGACTTCCGCCACTCCAGCCGCTTCTGTCATTGGCATCGTTTCAGGCACGCTGATGAGATGACGGAAATCAACCACCGCATACTCGGCATAACCGCCCCCCGAAGTCAGGCAAAAAACCTTATCACCGATTTTCCAGCCCTGCACCTTTGCTCCGACGGCAACTATTTCACCTGCAACTTCCAACCCTAAAACCGGACTATGTTCGGGCGGGGGTGGGTATTTTCCTTCGGCTTGCAATACATCAGCACGGTTAATACCAAATGCGCCTACTTTGATTAATACCTGTTCGTCATTGGGAGTGGGAGTCTCCACTTCAGCTAAATCAAGCTTATAACCATTATCATTGGTTGTATGTTGACAATACCGCATATTAATACACCTTGAATCCACTTAAATTAGCTGCTGTGCATTGTTCACTTCGCACGTGTTCAACCACCGCAGCACTTGGCCCCAGCCTTAGCCACTCAAGCATTGTTTGTAGCGATGACTCATCCCCTTGCAGCCAAACTTCAACTCGCCCATCTGGCAAATTTTTAGCGTAACCACAAAGTCCTAATGCATCTGCCTGCTGTTTACAGCTGGCCCGATAAAACACACCTTGTACTCGCCCCGACACAAAAGCTTTTATGCAACTGTGTTTCATTTGGTATAGGATCCTGTTTTTCCTCTATTTCAGTTGATCATGCTATGTCATCCAGCGTCATTTTACAGCCCGAACGTGAAAAATCTTTACTCAGAAAACATCCGTGGATTTTCTCCCGCGCCATTGAAAAAACCGAAGGCAAGTTGCGATCCGGCGATACCGTTGATGTTTACAGTAGTGACAAACAATGGCTAGGACGGGGTGCGTGGTCACCAGAATCACAAATCCAGGTCCGGATCTGGACCTTTGACCAAAATGAAGTCATCGATAATGGATTTTTCTTACGTCGAGTGGAACGTGCTTATGCGGGACGCCAACATCTTATCCAGCAACAAGCATTAACCGGTTTTAGGCTGATTGGTTCAGAATCAGATGGTTTACCCGGTATCACCGTAGATTATTACAACGGTGTATTGGTCTGTCAGTTGCTGACGGCCGGGGCTGAAAAACATCGCAACAAAATTATCTGGGCATTACAAAAATGTTTTCCTGATGCCAGTATCTACGAACGTTCAGATGTCGCTGTCCGCGAAAAAGAAGGGCTTGAACAACGAGTCGATACATTACATGGTGAGGTCCCCAATGAAGTCGTCATTGAAGAAAATGGTATTAAGATCATTGTCGATGTCAAACAAGGCCATAAAACCGGATTCTATCTCGACCAACGAGATAATCGAGCGATTGCAGCAAGCTATGCCAAAGATAAAGATGTCCTTAATTGCTTTAGTTACACCGGCACTTTTGGCAGCTATTGTTTAGCGGCCGGGGCTAAACATGTTACCCATTTGGATGTATCGGATTTAGCGTTAGAAACCGCCAAACGCAATACTGACATTAATCAGCTTGATATGACTCGATGTGACTTTATTAATCAGGATGTCTTTACCGCGCTGCGCGAATATCGGGAGCAAGGTCGTCAGTTTGATTTGATTGTATTGGATCCCCCCAAATTTGTTGACAGTAAAGCCAGTCTCAATCGTGCCTGCCGAGGCTACAAAGATATTAATATGTTAGCAATGCAAATATTAAAACCCGATGGCTTACTGTTAACCTTTAGTTGCTCTGGATTAATGACCACGGATTTATTCAACAAGGTGGTGGCTGATGCTGCCTTGGATGCAGGACGAGAAGTACAGTACATTCAACGTATGACTCAAGCGGCAGATCATCCAATTAGCTCAGCGTTCCCTGAAGGATTTTATTTAAAAGGGATTGTTTGCCGGGTGTTGTAGTAAGGACGTTAAGAGTGGCGGACTTGGAGCCCAAGTAGAAAGATCATATCCCCGCTAACAATAGGCGGGGATACGGGTATTTTAACACTGACTATTTCATTTCAATAATTTCTACGCCGACAATAAAGCTGTCCGCAGTTTGCTCAGAACAACGCACTACTTTGCTGTCAGCCACAAGAGAAGGTATTTGGCTGCTAGTTGATTCAATCGACACATTGACTTTGGTCCCTAACTCGATAGGTTCATCTACTTCAAAAGACATGCCTGTGGCACTAATATCATGACACACCGCTGAAATAGTGCGGCTTGATTGTTCATCATTAATGGTCAGTTCGCACCCTGAATTAACCATCATGCGAAAAAAATTTCGTTTGTCATCATAGCCAAGCATGTTGTCTTCTCCTTCGAATAAGTCCACTCAATACAAGGTTATATTAACCTTAGTTCACAAAGTCAACGGCTAAAAGCTCCCCAAATGATTCATTATCCTTTTTTCGCTTATCGGATAGGCGGTTCCAAGCTGTTGGGCAAACAATGATACCCGCAGTTCTTCAAGCATCCAGCGCGCCTGTTCGATCTGTTCAGGTTGTGGTTGACCAGCCGGAATTTTATTTTTAGCCCCATCAATAGCCTGTTGTACTTTTTCCACGGTTAACTGTTGTAAACGGTCTTTATTCGGATCAATGGGCAATTTTTCCAAACGTCTTTCAATTCCCTGAATATAACGTTGCCAATCAGCCAACTTGGCTGCGCCAATGTGAGTCACGAATCCGGTAAACACCAGCCCTTTTAACTGCTGCTGAATATCACCATGGGCACTGATCATGTTGAGGGGGACATTGCCTTTCATCTTCTTTTTTATGTGATGAGCCAGGGTTAGTCCCGGTTCAATGGCTGTCGCAATCTGCAAGACTTTATCGTTAAGTTCAGCCCTGACCCAATCACAGGCTTGTTTAAACACATCCGGGTCACGAATATCATTAAACTTTTCCGACAATAACTGATCAATAGCGGCGTCGATGCAATCGTCAATCAGCACCTTGATTTGCCCAAATGGATTAAAATACAGCCCTAACTTGGCTTTATTAGGCAATTTTTCTTGCAGGTATTTAACTGGTGAAGGGATATTTAAGCGCAATAGACGCCGCAATCCAGCCTGTTGTGATAACGCCGCCTGATGAGGTTGATCAAATAACTTAATCGCCACCGTTTGACCATTATCCACTAACGCAGGATAGGCTTTAACCTGATAACCACCTTTATCTTCACTAAATTCCTTCGCCAAAGAGCCAAAAGTCCATTCAGTCAATTCTTTTTGCTCCACTTCAGGCGTCGCTACCTGACGTAAGCTAGATTTAACCTTATCACTCAGTTTATGCTGTAACACACTCAAATCACGCCCCTGAGCAATGACTTTATGGTTATCTATTACCTTAAAGTTAAATTTAAGGTGTTCAGGTAATTTATCCCACGGCCATTCATCAGGCGACACCTCGACCCCCGTCATCCGTTTTAATTTATAGGATAAGGCTTCCAGGAAAGGTTGTTCTGATGGGGTAATATCTGCCATACAGGCTTCGGCATAATTGGGAGCCGGAACAAAGTTTTTACGTAAACTTTTTGGTAACAGCTTGATTAAATTCAGGATCAGTTCGTAACGCAATCCCGCTACCAACCAGTCAAATCCTTGTGGTTTGAGCTGATTAAGTAACGGCAACGGTATTAAAATACTCACCCCATCATCAATAGCCGCAGGAGAAAACTGATAATCCAGCGCCAAATGCAGGTTTCCTTGTTGCCACGTTTCGGGATAGTTTAATTGGGTAACATTGGTTGCATCATGCTTCATCAACAATGCGGGATCAAAATGTAACAACTGTGGCTGTTGCTTAGAGACTTTCTTCCACCAGTGCCGAAAGCTCACTTCGTTACAAATATGCTCTGGCAGTTTTTGTAGATAAAACTGCTGCATGGCGTGATCATCTACCAATACATCACGACGGCGCGATTTGTCTTCCAGTGCTTGTATATCATCAATTAATTGCTGATTATGCTGTAAAAATGGGAAATTAAGCTTGCTATCGCCTTCAATCAAAGCGTGTTGAATAAACAACTCGCGGCATAAAGCAGGATCGATAGTGCTATAGTTAACCGTTCGTTTAGTGACAATCGGCAAACCATATAAACTAACGTTCTCGTAAGCCATTACCGCGCCGCGCTTTTTCGACCAGTGCGGTTCAGAATAACTACTTTTACTTAGGTGAGCGGCTAATGGTTCAATCCATTCAGGCTGAATTTTAGCGCCAATCCGCCCAAATAACTTAGACGTTTCCACCAGCTCAGCTACCATTACCCAGGCTGGATTTTTCTTGGCTAACGGCGAGCCGGGAAAAATCATAAAGCGAGCATTACGTGCACCTAAATACTGCTTTTCGGGCTCTTTATTACCGATGTGGGACAGTAATCCTGCCAGTAATGCTTGATGAACAGCTTGGTAATCGGCCGGGCTTGGATTTAATCTGAACCCCATTTCAGCAATCGCTTTTTTCAACTGGCTAACAATATCCTGCCATTCCCGCATACGCAGATAGTTAATAAAATATTGTTTACACCATTTACGTAACTGATTGTTATTTAATTCTTTTTGTTGCTCGCGAAAAGCCGTCCATAAATTAAACAGACTAATAAAGTCTGATTCCTTATCGGCAAATTCAGCATGTTGCTGATCGGCAGCCTGTCGTTTATCTTGCGGACGTTCACGGGGATCCTGAATACTCATACCGGCCGCAATAATTAATACTTCAGATAAACTGCCTAATTCGGCACTTTCTACCACCATTCGCGCATAACGAGGATCGATGGGAAGCCGAGCTATTTGGCGACCAATTGGGGTGAGCTTTTTACTGCCTTTATGACTGCTAATCGCCTGAATTTCTTCCAGTAATCTTAAGCCATCATTGATCTGACGGTTATCCGGTACCTCAACAAATGGAAACTGATCAATCTCCCCTAGCCCCAATGCCAACATTTGTAAAATAACCGAAGCTAAATTGGTGCGCAGTATTTCAGGGGTAGTAAATTCATCACGACTTAAAAAATCCTGTTCTGAATACAATCGAATACAAATACCGGCCGACACCCGACCACACCGTCCGGAGCGTTGATTAGCTGAGGCCTGGGATATAGCCTCGATGGGTAAGCGCTGTACTTTGCTACGGAAACTATAGCGAGAAATTCGCGCGGTACCGGGATCAATTACATATTTTATCCCCGGTACGGTTAATGACGTTTCCGCCACGTTAGTCGCCAAAACTATCCGCCGCCCCCCATGACTTTGGAAAATTCGATTCTGTTCCGCAGCCGACAATCGGGCATACAGGGGTACCACTTCGGTATGGCGTAATTGACGACGATTTAATGCTTCGGCAGTGTCACGAATGTCCCGTTCACCACTCAGAAACACCAATATATCACCCTGACTTTCGCGACTAAGTTCATCGACTGCCTGAATAATGCCTTGAGTTTGGTCAACGGTATCGCCATCACCATCGGTCATTTCATGCAAAGGACGATAACGCACTTCCACCGGAAAAGTCCTGCCACTCACCTGAAATACCGGGGCATTATCAAAATGACGGGCAAAACGTTCCGGATCGATAGTGGCCGAAGTAATAATTAATTTTAAATCGGGACGCTTTGGTAATAGTTGCTTCAGATAGCCCAAGATAAAATCTATATTTAAACTGCGCTCATGGGCTTCATCGATAATGATGGTGTCATACTGATTTAAAAATCGATCCTGCTGAATCTCGGCTAACAAGATCCCGTCAGTCATCAATTTAATATAACTACGTTCACTAACTTGATCGGAAAAACGGATTTTAAAACCAACCTGCTCGCCCAATACCGAATTAAGTTCTTCCGCAATCCGGTTAGCAACCGTACGTGCAGCTAATCGTCGGGGTTGCGTATGACCAATTAACCCGGCCATACCACGACCGGCTTCAAGACAGATTTTGGGTAGTTGCGTAGTTTTTCCTGAGCCGGTTTCACCGGCAATAATCACCACTTGATGCTGTTTAATCGCCTCTACCAGTTCATCTTTATGTTCGCTAACCGGTAGTGGTGGATAACTAATTTCAGGACATTGGGTCTTGCGTAATTCAACCGTCTGTATTGATTGCTGAATGTCCTGCTGCAATTGTTGAACTTTTTGCGCTTGCTGGTCTTTATCCAACCGTTTTAGTGCACGAAGCCGTTGATGAAAACGGTGCCTATGTTGCGCCATCGCATTAGGTAATAAAGAATATAAAGATTGAATTGAAACAGACAAATAACGGCTCCTATTAATGCAGGAGCCGATCCTAGAAGAAGTTATAGTTGATTACCAGCGAAGATTGGCGTGAAACGCCTCTCCTTCTTGCCTTAACCGGCTTTTTTATAGGCATCCTTTAAATGCATACCAATCGCTTTTAGTACATCAGCACGGCAAATAGATCCAACCAGTAATTCATCATCATCCACCACCGGATAAACCTTGGGTTTAGCACCTAACATTTGCTGGGCTAAATCTAATACCGAATCGTAAGGCTTAAGGGACAGCACTTCGGTACGCATAATATCTTTAACGTAGGCGGCCTGTTCATTGTAGTAACTGCATTCCATCATTTTGGCTAAACAGTCCTGCTCGGATAAAAAACCGACCAAACGGCTTTTTTCATCGATTACCGGTCCTCCGGGGTAGTGACTTGTAATTAATTTTTCAACGGCTTCGGCCACGGTCATTGAATGCTTAAGCGTTACCGGGTGAATATTCATATAATCACCCACTTTAAGTGATTCCATTAGCAATCCTCAATTTGGTTGCAGATCTTATTGTCACTTCAAAGATAGACCCTAAACTTATAGTTTTGCTAACTTTTTATGTTTTTTTTACATCCTTGTAACACTTCTGCGTTAATGCACTCAGCCCAAATAGCATTATTGCGCCGGTAGCTGCCATTCAATGTGGTTATTCTGGTAATCATTATTGGCTTCAACCTTAAAATCGAAGGTATAATCTTTACCATTCACATTCACTTTAGCCTGATATTGACCATAAAATCCCCGCTCCGCAAACTGACCATTTGCATCGGTCGTTCCGCTAAAATCATTCCACCATTGATGTAATACCAGATCTTGCCATGCCAAAGCGCTGGGTTTGGCACGCCAGTCCATATCAAACATTGCCGCATCCGGTTTCCAGATATTACCGGCCCAGAACCCCCACACCTGAACCCCCACAGTACTGGGATGACTAAACATCATGGTTAAAAAGTCACGCGTATAGTCTCCTTGTAACGTTTCATCGCTGGTATCAACATCAAACTCGGTAATACGGATTTCCAAATCAGGAAACTGTTTCGCGAATCGATCGACAATATTATACAGAGTCGGAATATCTGTTGGCATATCACCAAAATGACTTTGTAAACCAAAGCCGTTTAAAGGAGCTCCGTTATCCAATAAATATTGAATGGTTTGCAGATAATGATTTTGATGGCTGGTATTGCGGCCACCTGACGACAAGATCCCATAATCGTTAATATATAATTTTTGACTGGGTAGATTGCTGCGAGCCCGTTTGAACCAGTCGATCATAACCTGATCGCCAAAGGCATCCATTAAATAGTGATTATCAAATGGTTCGTTTAACACATCCCACTCTTCCAGTAGATAAGCTGTCGCTGATGTCACATCATCAATATGATCCAACGCAGCCTGTTTTGCGGCCGGATCGGCATTGGCCGGGTCATCGGGTAAATACTGCTGCATGGAATCAGGTAGATTGCGCTTAGAAGGCCACACCAAGACATGACCACGAGCATAAAAATCATTGTCTTTTAGCCACTGTAAACCGGCAATCGCATTTTGTTGGGTAAACTGACCACCGAACTCACCTTCCCAAGCGCCCCATTTAAGATCATTTTCTGGACTAGCCTGATTAAACAGTTGCTTTAAATGGGCTCGATACTGATCCGCCTGCTCGCTTTGCTCCACAAGACGGTGACCAACAATAGCCGTTCCAAAATGATAGGCATGTTGTTTAAAGTTAACGGTAATCTCCTGATTAGACAACGGGTTACCTTCGCTATCCTTGACGCTTAAGTTAAAATCCCCTTTGCGATATTGTTCAATTCTTGCCTTGGCCTCAGCACGCCACGGCGCATCTAACTCACGTCCTGCGTAAGACGGTCTGGTATTCGGCAAGTCGGCTAGGGTTTTATCGGAGTGATAGTTAATTAACTCAATTCCGCCTATTTGAAATTTTTGCGGACGATCACCACCTCCCACACCAAAAAATAAATCCACTTGATCTTGGCTAAACGAAGAAGTGGCTTGCATAGGAATAAAATACTCGACCCACTGATCAGTACTGGTAATCTCACGGTAAACAAATTTTTCATAATCAGGCGCTGGGCCTTGTACATAAACCGTCGTAAATCCGGCACCGGATTCAGCTTGGGTATTTATTGTGCGGAAATATAAATGCAGTAATAACACGTCGTTAATCGCGATATCCTGATTGATATCAATAGTCAATTGTCCATCCCAAACCACACCATTGGGATGGGTAATATCAATTTCGAGCGCTTGATTAAACTTCTCATGATCAACCAATACCGTTGCAACCGTTCCCACCGGTTGAGCACCACTGCCCGGGTTGAAAGTGGGATTTAATCCGCTTTCACTTATGATATTTTCACCCGTTGGAACGTCCGGCTCCGTTGTAGGCTCTGGAGTGGGGTCGCTAACAGGTGGCGAGACCGAAGGAGGTGAAGATGTTGCTTTGCTACCACCACTGCCACATGCGACAAGACATACGCTTAATACCATTGCTGGCAATAAGTTTAAGCTGAATAATTTTATATAACGTTTTTTCACTAAAAATCCTGTGACTCAATCAAAATGTTAATTATTTGTAACACGCGCCAGATTTGCTCACAATGCAGGAAATTTGATTATCAGATTATGAAAAGTTGGGTTGCATTCTGTGTTGTTATGTAGAGACTAGAGCGTCTTTATATTCGACTGAGATTATTCATGCCGCAAACTGCTTCACAACCCTCAATCCTCTGGCACGATTATGAAACCCCTTATTTTTTGTTGACATGTGGGCAAGTTTTTAATTTTAACGACACAATAACGACACAATAAAAAATAAATTGAAAATAATCGAATTATTTACTTGCAATTAAATATAGTCGCGCCTATACTCTCTACATGGTCAGGAACAAACCTAACCACTGGCCCCGCAGAACGGGGAATTTGAGGAAAAGAAAATGACTACTATCAAAAAAATTAGCGAAAACGAAAACGGTGTAACTTGGTACGAAATTACCGGTAATGATTTTAAAACAAACACTGATTTTGAAAATGAAATTGTTGGTATTACCTGTGAAGAAAATCCACGTGTTTTGGATTGCGATGGTTGCCCAGTTACTCAGGGTGACTGGTTTGATATTGCTGTTAGAAATATATTAAAAATTTAGTAAAAACAAGCCCCGGAAGGGGCTTTTTAATGGAATTTATCATGAAAAAACTTACATCAATCAGCATACCAGACACCATTAGTTTTGCTGATTTAAAATTAACCCGCGACAGTGACGGCATGGTGGCGTTTGACTGGGCACCAATTAACCATATTTGTGCCGCATCCGGGATTGATGCCAGCATATTTACAGAGCAAACCGAAGATAATGTTAGCAGCTTAATAGTGAGTTGGTATCAGGCGCATATAACCAACGGTGGTAAACCGGATGCAGTAGCTGAGGATTTATTGGCCGAAATAAAATTAGAGAATGAACACGGGGGCGGGTTGAGCCATCAGCCTGGTAAAGCATGACTAAGCCACTCCACATTGACGCCATCGATAAAAACGATAGGGTTGTATTCACCCAAGCCCAGCGTAATAGCTGGGTGAGGGCGGCAAGTAAAGCTGGTATGAAACTAAACGACTGGGTTACTGAGGCGTGTGATGCCCACGTTAGCGTTAACCACTGGCCAACCGTGTTACCACCCCACACCACTGACGAGGATTTTAAAACCCTGCCGGGAGACAATTGGCAGCA
Organism: Neptunicella sp.; assembly: GCF_048268085.1. Taxonomy (NCBI): domain Bacteria; kingdom Pseudomonadati; phylum Pseudomonadota; class Gammaproteobacteria; order Alteromonadales; family Alteromonadaceae; genus Neptunicella; species Neptunicella sp. The sequence goes on from NZ_JBLWWF010000007.1 coordinate 119,594, forward strand.
GCCAGATTGGTGTGCCGGCTTAACACACAGAACAGCGTTTTGTTTAGTTGAGCGCGGCGGGTATGTATCGCGCCAGCAAATAGAATATGATTTTATCCATAAACCGGCATTACATTTTTTATCAATCCCAAATTTTGGTAAAAAATCATTAATGGAGTTAGGCCAATGGCTGATAAATTAACGCCACAACAACTGGCTAACAAACGCCAGAACGAAAAACGCAAAGGTCAGCCCAGGTTGGGTGGGATGCCGCTTACTCAGGACGAATATGATTTACTCGATAAGTTAGCGGCAGAATACGGAGGTAAGAAAGCGGCGATTGTGGCGGGGTTGAAATTGCTGGATAGTTCTGATTGATTAAACCGGTTGTATTCTAAAATCCATTTCCAGTGTGTTTTCTAATCCTGATCCGACAATGGTTTTCCCGTTGGGGTATGTGGTGTTATAGACAATAACATCAACACAATATTCGCCCTGTGCAAGATCAAACGCACCTTTTTTAAATGTGATTTTATTACCAATAATATCCACATCATCGGTATCTACATCGCTATCAAGTACTGCACTACCGGCTACAATAACCGCCCTGTCGACTTGCATGGGCTGGTAATTTGTACCGCCTAGCGGATCTTCTGCGGCGGTGATAGTTACGGCCCCATCCCGCCCTTTTTTAGCTGTGATCAGCATAGTTATTCGCCTATTCCACCTGCTGCTTTTAGCACAAAGTTGTAAACGTCTTTTGCTAATGTGCCGGGGGCTATAACGACTTTTACCCAAATGGCTTTGGTATCGTCTGCGACCATATCGCCAATGGTTAGTGCATTGGCCAGTCCTTCTGCGTCGGTAAAAGTTACGTCAGCTGGGGCAGTATTTTTGTTGGCAATGGTTTGTTCTTCGGCGTTGATAGCTGCGCTGCCGAGGCCAAACGTCCAGTTAACGCCTGTATGTGCGGTTTCGCTTTCGATATACATGCGGGCGTTTGAGTAATCTACATCCGTTTCCAGTACGATGCAGGCGTATTCTGTGGTGCCATCGTTGGTTTCGGTGTCGTTAAATGCATCGAATAAATCCGATCCATCTGTTTCTGTGGCGGTGGCTGCGCCACCTAGGTTGCCGGTTGTTTTATAAAATGTCAGCATGGTTTACCCCTTGATTGATAGTTGATAGCTGGATTCTCTGATTGCGATGCTGTACGACGGTTCGGTAATACTAATTTGCAATGATGCAGGTGGCGGGATAACGACCGGCACCCCTTGATAACTGGTTGTGATTGTTAAAATACCGGTTAAGCGTTGCTGGTATTCGCTGCCTATGGTCAGCTGTGATTGCTGGCGCTGTAAATACTCGGATGCAATATCCAGCCCGTTCACCTGGCGCTGTTGGTATTGCGATGCAATTTGTATTTGATCTGCTTCGCGTTCGCGGTATTCGCTTTGGATATTGATTGGTGCGGATAATCTGGCCAGATAACTGGATTGGACATTAAACGTAAAAACAACATCACTGCCAGCCGCCAGGTAGCTGGATTGAATATCCAGCAAGTCGGTTAAGCGCTCTTGATAAGCGGATGTGATATTTAACGCATTTTCAGCACGTTCCAAATAATTTGTTGCGATTGCAATGGTATTTTGATCCCGCTGTAAATAGCCGGATAAAACATCCAATGTATTTATATTCCGTTGTTGATAAACGCTGGATAAAGAAAAAGCGGCTAATTGCCGCTGTTTGTAGGTTGTTGGAATCGGTAATGATGTTTCGGATCGTTGCCGATACGTTGACGTTATATCGAGCGAAAATATTGTATCTACGCCACCACCAACATAATAATACCCGCCTATGTCCCAAGCGCCAGCGCTAGCCCGGTCATTACCCCAAATATCAGTCACATAGTCAGGATATAAATTTATACCTGCACCAATCACATCAGCAGTAGATTTTAAACGTAAATCCAGTGCCGTTACGTCTGTGCCGCCTGCCACAATTTGGTCTGTCAATGTTAAACTGGTTAAGCAATCCGTTGTGCTACTAGCGCTAAATGTTGCTAAATCGGTGGCGCAGTTTGTAAAAAAATTACGCCCATTTGATACAGTGTCATGTCCCAAAAACAGGCAATTTTTGCACGTCGAATCACCGTAATCACCGCGTATCGCATTACCGCCATTGGTGCTATAAAACCGAGTGTTGATAAACTGGTAATTTTTTGCAATCACAACGCCCAGCGTACCACTACCTATTATCACCGAATCGCTACAAACATAATTATCGGTAGGTGATGTGGGGCGCGCGTAGAATATAGCCGGGCCATAACCGTTAGCGATTTGCTGCAAAATACATCCGTGGACGCGGGCATAACCTAATCTGATCGTGCCCGTGCTATTAGTCGCGCGTATCTGCAATCCAATCAGCGTTAAATTACTAAATACGTTAAATAGGCTGGCATATCCCGCTGTAAATGATATTGCAGCGCCGGTGGTCGCGTCATATCGTAGCTGATTTGTCGCGGCGTCTGCATCGTCTGCAAACCCTGCGCCGGACTCTGGCCGCAGGATAAATCTATTTACGTCATCAGTATTATGCCCTGCAAAATTAAACCCTGATGTGACGACAAACTCTTGTTTTTTTAACTCGCCAATCCAGATTACATCCTCAGCTTGCATATCAGCTGGCGCATCGTCTATCCACAGTTGTATTGTGCTGTAGTCGCCTGTTGCGCCGATTGTGCTGACTGTAGTTGTGGTCATAGCGTTTCCCGCATATACGCTGTTGCGTTGAGTGTGGCCCGGCCATCTTCACCTACCTGCAAAATTGGTACTGTGCGGGTGTCATCATTAAACCAATCTCGGGATTGTTGTGTGATAACAGTAGAGTCAAAATCTACTCCCCAAATGCGCTGATAATTGTCGTTTTGAGCTGTTAGCGCCTCCGCCTCAACTTGTGTTAACGGGCATTGGATAATGCGCCAATCGGGGTTTGTTAGCTCACGGTTGCTAAATTGGTGGTCATCGGGCAAATGACAAATAACATCACCGCGATTAAATCCAGCTTTATCACGTGCTCTAAAAACTAGATACATAACCATAATCCTGTTCTACGTTTGCACCGCCAACGGCTTGCCACGCATCCTCTATATCTTGCGTCCAATGCTCTGTCCAATCGCTATAGTTACCAGTCCATGTGCGTGTTAATCCCGGCAAATTAGCGTAAGCATCGGTTAAATACGGTACGTCTAAATACGTTGCAATTTGTTGGATAGTCACACCATCATCACCAATCAAATCCTCAAACCTAATAACTAAAGTGTTTTCGTCAGTAAGCCACGGTTTATAGTCGTTGTAATGCTGTACAAACTCAGGCATTGCGCCAATTATAAAACCCTGCGTGACTTGTTTATAAGTCCATCGGCACCAACTTATTAATACATCCCGTGGATTCCGAATTATTAAAATATGCTTATCAGATAGTGGTGCTGAGTACGCTAAATGCTCATGATCAGTATCAGTCACGCCTAATAACTGCACCGCTTTTAATAGAGCATGAGTTCCAGATTTTGGTATACCGTTGCAAATAACTCTCATACTACCCTCGTAAATTCTAAAAAACGGCCATTTTTGCTGCGTTCATATTTGTATGCACAAAATCCGGCATCACTCACATATTCAACAATTGCTGCGCGGATGGGGCGTGACATTTGGTTGCTACCCAGTGTTATACGGCACATTTCTAACCCGGCAGCGATTAGTTCACAGCGGAATAGCTCTGTGCCCGCGGTATTTTTAATGCGTAGGTTAGTCACGATTGGCTCGTATTCGACGATTAGCCCGTTGCCAGCGGTGAATTCGTGTAAGTTCATAACCCCTCCAGTTGTGCAATGTAGGGTGCCGCTGCGGCACAAAAATCAGTTTCCGCATTATCAATTGCGGCTTTGCCAGCGTGGCGCAGGTTGTGCGTGGTTTCTAAAAACGTTTCAAAGCCGGTTACCTGCGCCTCAATTTGTTGGGCTGCTGCCTCGTTAGTTTGGCTGGTATTGGTGGCGTAATTTTGCAGCATAACCGGCACGGTTTCGCTGGGTGATCCGGCGGTGCGCCAGTCTTTAATCCGGCAGGCTAGCAGGGCATATTCCTGATCAATCAATGTACCTTGGCTTACCACTCTAAACCGCGCGCGTCCTGCGGCCTGGTCAATAGCGTTTTTAGCGTCGGCTGCCGTCCACATTGCATCAACTGGGGGCAGTGTGGCCATTGTTGCTAAACCGGCACTTTTAATATCCAGCAATGCGGCATCCACTAACACGTCCGGTGCGGGTGGCTTTATGTTAGGGCGCAGGGCTGCGGCTTCTTGCTCAGTTAGCTCTTCCGGCTCGCCATCAACAAATTTAAATAAGTCTTTGGGGTAGGCTCCGGCCACAAACGTTTCGCCCTCTGTTAATTCGGCAGATAGTTGGTTTTCGGCGGTGACGAGGGCATCATCGATTGTTTTGTCGTGCAATTTAACAATACGTTGCTGTACGTTGTTTTTGATTACCGTGAATGCTGGCATTACAGTTGCTCCACGGCTGTTAAGTAACCTGATGCACTACCAGAATCCACATAATTTGATGCATAAACCTGCAATTGGTAACTTGCTGCACTAATCGTTGATACGTTGTGGTATGACAGGCTAACACTTGGAAATTTACTGATATCCGTGTCTTCATAACCCCCATTTACTGATCCATTTTTTAACCATCTGACCTTCAATGTAACTAGTGTCACATTACTGGCATTGGCCTGCACTTCCATATCAAAATCCCAGGTGCCCGCTGGTACAGATAGATTGACCAACGTTTGCCAACTTCCCCCAGGTAAACTGTTTGAAGAACCACTATCGGAATAAGAACGGGCTGTTGCAATTGGGCCAGGTGGCCCTGGTGGGCCTATGCCGCCATCTTGACCGTCTTGTCCGTCGACGCCATCTTCACCTACATATTTTGACCAAGTGTAATCACCCGCAGAGTTGCTTTCCGTTGCTGTGGTTTTATTGGTAGCAATGCCAATATATTTTTTGCCTGTAGGGTTATTGCTTAATCCGCTACCACTGCCGTTGTCGGCATATTTTATCCAGGTGTAGCGTGGCGTGCCGTCGGCACCCGGCGGGCCTTGTATACCGTCTTGGCCGTCACTGCCATCTTCACCCAAAATCTTGGACCACGCATAATCACCTGGCGTGCTGCTTTCTGCCGATGTGGTTTTGTTGTAGGCAAAACCAATATACGCCTTGCCTGTTGGATTGTTGCTAATGCCGCTGCCGCTGGCATTATCCGCGTACTTAATCCAGGTATAGCGGGGTGTGCCGTCGGCACCTGGAGTACCAGGCACACCCTGGGGGCCATCGTCACCCACGTATTTAGACCAAGTGTAATCAGCGGGATTGGTACTCTCGGTAGCCGTGGTTTTGTTAGTGGCAATGCCGATATAAGTGCGACCCGTAGGCGAGTTACTAAATCCGCTACTACCTGTTGCATTGTTTGCGTAACGTATCCAGGTGTAACGCGGTGTGCCGTCGGCGCCCGGTGGACCTTGTATGCCGTCTTGGCCGTCCTGTCCATCATCACCGAGTATTTTTGACCAGGTGTAATCCTCTGGATCGGTACTTTCGGTGGCGGTGGTTTTGTTGTAGGCAAAACCAATATAGGCTTTACCCGCCGGGTCATTACTTATACCGCTACCCGCGGCATTGTTGGCATAACGTATCCAGGTAAACGTTGTTGTACCGTCGGTTCCGGGGGCACCAGGCACGCCAGCGGCGCCATCTGCCCCGGTGCGTAGTTTTACAATGGTAAAGCGCTGGGTAATGTCGCTGTAACCTTCACGGGTGGCGGTTAAATCTACGTAGCCCTGGTCTAGACTCATTGCCGAAACAGTGTAAGTGCGGCCGGTTAAACTGCCGGTTACGCCGCTGCTGGCGCTGGCCGAAATGCTCCACGCTGCGCTGTCATCCACCAACCCAACATAAATAGATATTGTTGTAGCCGCTCCGCTAAAGTCGCCGCCCGTGCCATCTGGCGCAACAGATACAGCATGTACAGTGTTGCTTAACCATCCGCTAATTGCCGGTTCGCCGCCGCCAGCAGCTTGGGGTAGCCAGGTGTATATTGCCGGATCTGCAATACTTGCAGTGGCAACTGTACGGCCGGTTGCAACGCCGTAATAGGCTTTGCCGGTTGGATCTAAACTAATACCGGTACCGGTATCGTCGTCGGCATAGGCTAGCCAGGTGTAAAGGGTTTGTTCAACGCCGTCTATATCAATTGACACCCAGTTTTCGGCTGCGCCCTCGGGCGAGATGAGGCGGTATTCAATGGTATAGGTGACATCATCAATAATGTTTGGCAACACACATACCAACGACTGGCCGTAATACCTGACGGTGGTGTCGTCACTATTGTGCCACCGAAACTCATATATATGACTGGCAGAGTACGGTGTAGGCGGCTCTAACGTAATACTGCCGGGTACTGCATTAACGTTGGGTAGGGCAACGGGTGTAACCAGTACACCAATACCAAACGACTGAGTAACAAAATTGGAGAGTTCACCCAGGTTGTTTTTGGCGCGCACGTCTAGCTCGTAACTGCCCACCGCCAAGCCTTTAATAATATAGCTTTTGGTGCGGATGGTCGCGGTGGATATGACTTCTTCGGTTTCGCCCACTATTTTGTAAATTTGTACATCAAAAATACTGCTGGTGCTGGTCCAGCTAATTTCTAGCTGGCCGTCATTATTGTACAGCGGTGTAACGGTTAATCCGGTTGGATCTGCGGGGCCAGCGGTGGGGTTGATGGTGTCCGGAATGGGCGGTTGTGATGCACCAAAATCGATGTCGTATAAATACGGCTGATGCTCAACTAAATATAATTCGACCTGTAATGTGCTGTTTTTGGTGGTTTTTTCCAGCACTCTAAAGGGTTTTTGCACCCAACCCACGCTAGGGCGGGTAACATTAACCACCTGACCTACATTGAGTACATCGGCGTCGATATTAGCGGTTAATTTAGTATTTAGTGCCTCGCGGCTGCGATAGGCTAAAAACTTGGCTTGCTGCAGCGCTTCGTAGTAATAAATGGTGGCGGGTAGTTTTACCCGTTTCTCCATTCTTACCCCGTTATCTTCGGCCAGCCATTGTAAATCTAATGCGCTGTCTTTTTCGGGGAAGATAACCTCTTGGCTTTTCCAGTTTTTGTCTGGATCGAGATATTCGCAGATGATCCGGTTATAGCGATCAATGCCGCCCTCGGTGGTGGCTACATCACCAAAGAAGGTTTCGCCTTCGATTAACTCAAATGCTTCGGGGTCGTCGTCGCCTTCAATAATTAAATGATATTTGCCATCGATATTGGGCATGTGGGCGTTCATAGCGTTTAGCAGTACATCGATGTGATCGGTAATGTCGCGATCTGTTTCTAGTAAATAATTACAGGTGTATTTTCGGCGGGTGTCCTCACTGCCATCAAATAGCGGCACTAACTCGGCACATTTGGCGATAGCGTCGGTAAACGAGCCTTGATCAATTTTATTTGATGCTAACGTGTAGCCGTAACCCCAATCTGGGTTTTTTAACACGGTTAGTAAGGCGCTGGCGGCGTTTTCTGACCAGGTTACCGTTTGATCATAAATGTTGATATTGGGGTGGCCTTCGTCAACATCGACTGTGACCACTGGCTCGCTATTAAAGGCCTTGCCTTCTCCGTCCCACTGGCAGCGCAGGTAATCACACGCTAGACCGGTAAATTTATGGCGGGTTGGACTATAACCCGCCGCGTTTAAACGGGGGTCACTGTAGCCGTTTAAGGCATTAGGGAATGCTACCCGGTAAGCCCAGCGCCCGCCATCTGATGCATTAAATTTGGTGTTATTGATGGGTAGATCGTTGAGATAGATTTGCCCTAGTGTTGTTACACGCTCACCCCAGACAATAATGCGGTGCAACAAGTCGTTTTGAACATCATCCCGGTTGCCATCATTGGTATTTTGGAACGCGATAGTGCCAGATATACGCCCCTGCTTACCTAACACGACATTGATTGGATTATCGGTAGCGGGTCTGGTGACATCAATTCCACCGGTGTTGTTTTTGGGAATGTCGGGTTTTATTGCTATCGCTGCGCCAACACCCAGCAGCACCCCTATTGCTAATATCCACCACATTAGACGGTATAAACCTCTTCTGTTGCATAACGATCTTTACGGGTGGCACCGCCTGTATTGCTGTAAGTGCCAGGTGAGTAGGTTTTGGCCTTGCCCCATGCTACATCGGTCAAAATAAACGGGGTTTGTTCAAAACAGTCATCATCAGGATCGCGCTGGTGTTGCGATGTAATATTGCTGCGATAGCCCCGGCTGGTTTTGACGGCAGCCAGATCGACGGACTCAAACGTAATAATTTTTGAATTGTCGGTTTCGTTGTGCACGTAACCAGTTATTTCGCCATGGTAAATACGGGTAATGGTTTGTAGTTGTTGGTATTGATCCAACTTAACCCGAAACATTTGCATTTTTTTATTACGCCATGGTGCCGACAATAAGTTGGTAATAAGGGTACCGTCGAGATCGTGCAGCTCGAATTTAACCTGATTTTCTTGCGGGCGGCTGGTTTGTTTGATGTCTGGCACCTGATCATGCGGCCAAAAACCGGCTAAATAGGTATCACCGTTGTAATCAAAATCAACGCCATCGGTGGTAAAGTAAAACGTGGCATTACCCACCGGTAAAATAAGTAAAAATATATAGTTATTCATGCGCCTATCTCGCGTACTTCACATTTTGTGTGGCCGGTTTTACCAGTATTGGCAGCTATGAGCAGATCTTGCATGTCGGACTCTAACCGCACCTGAAACAACACGTTACTACCGGTTTTTATCACTTCATCTGCGGCAACCGAGGCAAACAAACCGGGGTAAATTTGCACTGTGGATTCGCCACTGCTATTGCTGTTGATTACGTTTTGCACCATGTAGCATTTGGTATGTCCGGCAAACTGGATAAAATTACCCACCTTCCATAAACTGTTTGAGCTATTAGGGAAGCCTTTTAGCGGAATGCTAAACTGCCCCTTAGCGGTACTGGCACGCACTAGCGGCGTGCCTAATAAGGTGCCGCGCTGCGGTAATGGGCTGGGTAAATTCCAGATACCACCCTGACCGCCCTGCCCGACTAAAAAGCTGTAAAAGTCCATCAGTTCGTCATAGTTGGAATTTTTTAGGGTTAAGTCCCACTCCCACACATGTTTACTGCCGCGTTTTGCAGTAAAGGCTTTGTATTCTTTGGCGTTATTAATTTGAGTGGGATCGTAAGAGTTGGGAACAGCCTCCCACCATCCAAATGCGGTTGATAATGTCGCCATTAGATGCGCCGCCCGGTTGCTGATTGCACATCACGGATGATGCGGTTTTTGTTATTTTTGTACCATTGATCATACCCGCTAACATCATTAAGTACGGGCGAGAACGTAATATTGACCCCCCCACCGGTGGGGCCATCGACTTTGTGATCGACAATGGATTCGTCCGGGTGAACTACCGCCAACCGCCCACCGCGACCATCCATCCCACCGGAACGGGGGCCGTCGGGGATATAACCGCCACCTTCGAAACTGGCGATGGTTTGCCCGGCAATTATACCGGCTGATGCGTAACCCAAACTACGTATAACATTTGAATAAGTTAGACCTGCAACAGGGCCCAATCCAATTGGGGGTGGCGCCAGTGCAGCAGCTGCTGCCATTTCTGTATTAACAACAGTTGTGGCAACCGCAATTGATTTTTGGATTAAAAAGGCGGCTTTTTGAATTGCCGTCCCGTCTTTTGCGCTTTGTTCGATTAGTGTAGCGGTTTGATCTGCCATGCTAGCTACATAATTAAACATGCCGTTTTCGGTTTGCTCTTGTATTTGCTGCTGACGGATGGAGGCTTGGCGCTGCATTTCTTCGAGCTTTTGAAAATGCTCAAACTTTATTTGTGCTTCCTGATCTTGCAGGTTAATTAACCCTGAAAAATCGTAATCTTCGGGCAGCAGGGGTTTAAAAACCAACCCCTGAAGCTCGGCCGATTCCGCATTAAATTCTGCATTAAATTGCAGTTGATCCTGAAACGATTGCCACATGGAATCGGCTGATTTTTTTGCATACTCATCAACAATTGATGTATCTGAAAATAAATTTAACCCATCTAAAATAGAACCGTCGGTCACCTCGATTATGGGCGCATCAATCCCTCCTCGATTAAATGTTGATAATTTATCCTTCCATGCGTTAACGGAGTTATCCCAAGCTGTATCTACAATGCCTAGTGATTTAGTTATAACATCGCCTGCAGTTAAAAACTGATCTGCAAGAGCAGACTTTAACTGACTTAATTCACCACCGTCTAAACTATCCGAAATTAAAGAAAAAATATCTTGAATACCTTGTTTTTTATTCCCTAAATACTCAAAACTAATACCTAATCCTTCAATAATTGCCGCTAAATTTTCCAGATCTCTGCCAACCGCTTTTGATACTTCAAATAGCTCATCCAGTTTACCTATAGCGACAATGGCAGAGTTTTCCATCACTTGAGCACTCTGACCAATGGTCTTATTTACCTTACCGAATTCTTTTTCTATTTTCTCTGCTTGGTTTAATAAAGTGCTGGATAATATCTCAGATGTTAATTGTCCTTGGGCGGCCATTTGACGTAACTGATCAATATTTACACCCAACTCATCAGTTAGAGCCTTCATTAACCTTGGAGCAGCCTCGGCCACAGAATTAAATTCATCACCTCTAAATGCTGAAGCTGCCAAAGCTTGAGATAACTGCTTAATAGCCCCGGCAGTTTCTTGAGCGTCAGAACCACTAATTACAAATGACTGACTCACTGCTTTGGTGATTTTTAGCACTTCCTCTTGACTGTAACCTAGATTGCTAGTTGCGCGGGTTAACTTTGCGTACAAAGTTACATTTGATTCCAACGCAGTTCGGGTTTCAGAACTTAGTTCATTTAGCTTATTAAAGTATTCATTCAATTCCCTTTGGCTTTTTGAAACCAGCTTAAGTTGAGAATCCATTTTTAAATACTGATCAATGTAACTTGACAATTTGGTAGCAGCCAGAGTTAACGAGACAGCGCCAAACGCTCTAGATAGTCCCAGTACTTCACTGCCCAATTTTCGAGTGGGCAGCGTAGCGGATCTCATTGACTTATCAAATATTCTGCTGTCATTTGCCGCTGTACGCGCAGTTTTACTATACGCATAGGTTTTGGCGGTGGTTTTTTCCAGCTCTTTTTTAAATTCTGCTGAGTCCACCGTCATACGGGTGACGAGTTCGGCCAGTACGGTTTTACCCATATTATCCTCTTAATTTACGGTTGCGTTTAGTCGCTTTTTTGGCTTTTTCGAGGGCTTTGGTTTGCTTATCCTGATTAACTTTGTAAAACGCCATCCAATAGGTGAATTCCACCCCTGAAAATTGCAGGATTTCGGTGATGGATTTGCCTAAATCACGCGCCAACTGGAATGCAAAAAACATCATTCCGTCGGCGCTTTGGAGTTTTTTTCGGCTTCCTCTTGCTCGGCTTTGCTAATGCCGGACAATTTGGCAGCGGCGGTGTAAAGCTCGGTGAATTCATCAATAGGAATTGGCTCTAAAAACGCGATCACCTCTTGAGCGTCGAGCTTATCGACTAAACGCTGGCCTTTTTCACATACCGATAACGCCACCACCACCATGGCAAATGAACAATTATTTAATGGGCTATCTTTATTATAAAGCTCCAACCGCTGGCTTAGATGCAGGGCTTTTAGCTCTATATCGTCCCCAATGGACTCAATACGCACCGTGGTAGTGGCGGTAGTATTTGCCAGTGTCTGGAGTTTTTTAATTAAACTCACGATGCGGCCTCGTCGTGTGTGATGTCATCGGTACGGCGCAGGGTGCAGACAAAATATTTAGTGGACTCCGGTGCGCCACTTGGAATACCGTAATTTTTGAGTTTTACCGGTACTTGCAGCTCATCACCATCGGCATAAACACACTTAATTAATACCGGGGTTTTATTTCGTGCCGCAGCGCGGAACGCGAGTTGATCTGCATCGGCTTTGTGATACTGGCAGGTTATATCCTGCTCTTGAGGCGTGTCCATTTCGTCCTCGAATTGATGCACGGTATCGTTAATAGTGGTGGTTTTACGCTCACCTTTACTTGTTCTGAATTCTGGCACCTCTTCAAGTCCATTTAGTACCACCCATGCTGGGGTTTCCAAATCCAGCGAATAGGACAACTCGGAACCGCCGATAATTGAGGTTTTGTCATTCATTTTTTGTTGCTCCAATAAAAAACCCGCCTAAGCGGGCGGGTTAGTTGTGAATAAAGTTGTAGGTTAGGTACACCTGGGTGATGTCTGGATCTTGCTGCTGTCCATCACCGTCACCGAGGAATTGGGTTAGCTTTACGGTTTTATCGCCCGCCGCCCCACGAAAACCATTTAGTAACGAGATAATGGCGTTACCGATATTGCGGGCATCGGCGTAACTTTTTGCGTGCACGACAATACTAAACTGGCTTTGGTTGTTGCCGGTTGGCTGGCCACTTATATCCGTGGGAATAACGGTATTGGTTTTTTGGTACGTAATAGCAGGGAAACCGTCATCGCGCAGGGCGGGCGAAATACGCCCATTTACCATGTCATAAACTGTATTACTGCTAAGCAGTAAGGTACTAAGCGCGTTTTCCATATTTTTTAATGCTCTGTAAAATAATGCGTTGATAAAGGCGCTGTTTAAAAATGGTAAGCGCCTGACGCTGGCCACGCTCAAAGGCGGGTAACAGCGTTGGCTGGGCTTTTATGCCGGGGTGCTGGACCGATTTATAAACCTTGCCACCAAAGGCGACGACGGCGGTGTTTTTGCGTTTACGACGCCCTCGCCCGATCTTTTCATTGGGGATGCGGTGCGGCTTGGTGCCTTTTTCTATAAACCTTGCGCGCCACCCAACCGACTTGTGGTAACCAATACTTAGGCTGACAACATTGTTACTGCGGCCTGTGCCGTTGTTGCGAAACACTTCGGTGCGGATGCTTTTTGCGAGCGCCCCGGTTTTACGGGCAACATTGGTACGGGCATCACGCACAATTGGCCGCGCGGCATCACGCAACGCTCCTGCCAATACTGTTTGACCTGCACTTTTACTCAGCTGCACCAGTGCACCTTGCAGTTGGGCTAAACCTTCAACTTTGTACATATTTTGTGGCCGTGATAAATAGTTCGCGATTGGCGTAATTGGGGTTATCTATATCGAGTATTTCGAATAGATCGTTTTTAAATTTTATGACCATATCGGCGGTGATACGCCGGTGATAACGCAAGTGGAACGTGAGGGTGTTTTGTATATCAATCCCGTCTGATACCTGGTCGCGCTCTTTGGCGTTACTGACAACCTCGGCTTTTAAATTGAATTTTTCTACCGGGGTTTCGGTGGTTTCTGCATATTGGCCTTTCGTTTTTGTGAGTACACAAAAACCTAAACGGTGTTTTAACAGTCCAGCGCGGATCATAATAAATTTACCGACAATTCACTGCACAGGGCTTTAAATGCGTTGGGCATGTCGTGTAGTTGCACAACGGCGGTGTCTTCGCGGTTGTTGTACCAGTCTGACACTAAGATCATGATTGCCTGTTTTGCCTGTTGGAGTTTGCCGTTTTCGATGATGCTGGTGGCATCTAATTTAACCGGATTGTCTCCGGTGGTACTGGCATGGCCAACGGTGATATTAATTTGCACGGCATCACGGCGGGTTTGTACCGCTGGCCATTTTGATACTGGGGTAATTACCCCTAACAGGCCGTGATCGTCTACCCTGTATTCTGATGGATCGAGCGTTTGTTGGGTGCCGGTTGCGTCGTAATACTGCACAGACTCGACGCTACGCAACGGCACCAACGGAATGCTTATTTCATTTTTGAAAAAAGGCATACTCAATCGCCAGGTTTGTTCAACCGTAAACCGGCTGGTGTAATGCTCGAACCGACTACGGGCAGCAGTAATAAGCGATTGCAAATACGCGCTTTCGCGGGCAGCATCTTCACAGTCGATTACGGTATGCTGCGCCAGCTCGGCAAGCGTGACCGGCTCTAATACTGGCTCGGTAATTAACTTGCGATTGAGTATGGTCATTTATTTTGCCTTTTTGGCCGGCTTTTTAGGTTGTGGCTTTTTATCAGGTGCCGCAGCTTTTTGAGCGGCCAACTTATTTTCGATCAAGTGTTTTTCGAATTCTTTTGAGCACTCTGGCACCTGCTCACCAGCCAGAACCGTACCAACGTGAACGCTGGTAAATTGGGTTAAAGCAATTAATTTCATTTTGTTACCCTTATAAAAAAAGGGGTGCCATCTGGCACCCCTTGGTTACGTTTTGCCAGGCTTACTGGCTAGCGGTTGGGTTATTTACGCTGTTACTAGATCACCACCGACTGATGAGGCTGGACGATAAATTTCCATTGCCGCACGCGCTGTGGCTTTGAGTGTTACCATATCTTTGGTGAAGTTATCATCATGACTGTCTGACATTTCAACGATGATTCCACGACGATTGGTAAATTGAGCTGACATTGCTAGGGCTGATACCAAAAACTTACCAGACGTCATTGCGCTGGTTTCTACAACAGGTTTACCCCATACCGTTTTAGTATTTTGCATACGTGGATTGGTACTAATGTACTCACCACCTGTCGCTTTTATCAAATCGATATTGGCGCAATCAGCAGGGTTTAAAAATACCGCATCGACCATATAGCCGTTTGCCTCCACCTGAGCGATAGCCCGGCGAATATTTTTGTATTGATCATCACCACTTGTTGCCCCGGCAAGCGCGGTATAATTACCCGTTTTAAATAAACCACTTAGATTTTGCCCCGTTCCGTTACCCACAAGTGTTTGTGTATCTTTGCGCAACTCTACGCCGTAGCGTAAGCGGCCATCAATGTAACTGGTGATAATAGAGTTATCTTCCACCATTTGTTTACTAAGATAAATAAAATGACCAATGTTACGAACTGGCGCACTGACCAACTCAAAAGTGATCGCAGATTCTGGATAGGCGGTATCACCTTCGGCTGTTTCTGCAGCGGCATTGGTATATGCCAGCTCGCGTACATATTCCACCGCATTGCTGTTGGTTGTACCTTGCGGTATAACATCCAGTACACGCAATGGCATAGCAATTCCACTAATTACACCGGAGCGGCGATCAGGTGCAACGGTAACATCACTACCAACAACGATATTATTTTCAACTTCAAAAGATGCTTTTGTTGAATTACCTGCAGAAAAGCCTTTATAGGCGTCTGAATCTGTAAATTGAGCCCCAACCGATTTAACCGCATTTTCAACATCATTTTGGCTAGTGCCTTGCTGCTCAAGCTCTAATACTTGGGCTGTAACCTCTTCAATTTTGTTGGTTAAGGTATCTAATTTTTGAGCATTATCAGCCCCAATTTTGCCGTGCTTTTTCACCTCTTCATTTGTGGCGCTAATGGCTTTTTTAACTTCATTATTAATGGAGTCAAGTTGGTTTTTTACGTCTTCTGGTGTTACTTGTGGCATGAGATATTCCTCAGTTAAGTTTAAAGTTTTTAAGGGTATTAAAAATAGCTTCGGTATGATCTACAGGCTCACCCTGCATAATATCCTTAGCTTTGCTGACCAACGCAGTGGCCAGCGATTTGGAACACCCACCAGACTCTCTCAGGACGTGTTCAAAATCTTTGATGTTGTTAATCTTTCCAACAATTGTACTCACTGGACATTGAGTTAATGCCGTGGGTAAATTGTCAAAACGACTGGTAAAATCATGGCTTAGGGCTGCAATTTTTATTTCGTCATCGACGGTAGTGGCGAACCCCATTTCCAGCGCGTCGGTGGCGTTAATCCATGATTCTGCAACTAACATTTTCATTAGTTCGCCGTCATCGATATTGATGTAGGGCGAATAAGTGGCGGCAAGTGCTGTTGTCATACCATCTAGAAAGTCTGCGGCTTCGCGTAGCTCTTTTGCTTTGCCGTAAATACCCAATGTAGGTTCGTGGATCATAAGGTAGGTATTGGCTGGCATGATCCGCTCATCTCCAGCCATAAATATGATTGATGCGGCTGATGCAGCTGCACCTAATATATGTGTCACCACTTTAGCACTGTGTTTACGCAGAACATTGTAAATAGCGATACCTTCAAATGCGCTACCGCCAGGGGATTGGATGAAAACATTAATTTCATCGGCTGTTTGGTTTTCGATTTGGTAAATAACATCATCACTACTATTACCCCAATCACCGACAACCCCATTGATATGCAAATTTATTTTACCTGGGGCGGCGTTTTCTATTTTAAAAAAGCCTTTAGCCATTGGTTGTTACCTCTTTTGAGTCGTTACGGCCTACTGAGGGCGCGGGGTTTAATTTTTTTCCGGATCCATCTGGCATTTCTGGAAGATTGAGCACTTCGCGACCCTCATCAGGTGTCATGATTGGCCCACCTACCATGCCTTTAATATATTCCATTTGAGTTTTGCTATCGCCGCGGGTTAATGCGCTAAAGTCATAATCGAATTGATGATTAACCCGTTCAGCGGGGGTGAATAATTTTTTTTGTATTGCTTGCTCCCACCGGCTGGCGTAAGGATTTAACCCTAATCGGTACCAGCCGATTAATATTTGCTCAATACTGCTGCCTAGTGTGGTGGTATCTTGAGTTTCACCTATCAGCACTGGCGGCACATTACCAAAAAAGCGGCAAATATCTTTTAGCTGAAAGTGGCGGGTTTCCAGCATTTGCATGTCGGATGGGCTCATTTGTATTTGTTGATACTTAAAGCCGGATGGCAATACGAGTAGTCGCTTGGACTCTTCTTTTTCTTCGGCAATTTCTTTAAAATTTTCACGCGTCAGGTTGCGCTGTTCTCTGGTTAATGTGGCATCGGTGTAAAGTACCCCGCTTGGTTTACCGCCATTAACAAAATATTTGCTTGCGTAAGTATCAGCAGCACTGGCTAGCCCAACTGAGTTACGAGCATAAGCCAAAGGACTTAGGCCAACTAAACCATTCCCAAATAACCGGATATGTAAAACATTTTTATCACTTAAAACTGTTACATCTGAACCATGATACCAGTTATGTACAACACTCCCGTTTTTGAGCAACTCTGTTTGAACGTGCTGAGCTGGCAGTGGCCAAAGTGCAACAACTTGTTGCGCGGTGTTGCGCTCTATTCTGGCATAGGCGTTACCATGCAACACTAAATTTAGTTGCATGGTTTCAGTAAATTCCACTTGAGTCATCCGGCTATTGGGCGTTCTTGTTAAAATTGTAAGCAACCGGTGACTTGTTATTTTTTCACGTTGGCCATTATTTATTTTGTACATACGTAATGGCAGGCTGGCGAATACCTCTGATAACAGCCTTGCACATGCCCAAACTGCCGAAACTTGTAATGCCGTGTTTTCTGTTACTAATGCAGCTGATGCAGTGTTATATAAATCGGGTTCACCAGACTGATCGCCCACTTCTACACCGGTGGCGTTACCGCCAAACCATGTGCGTATACCTCTGAATATTTTCATATTGTTATAGGATTTCTCAAAAAGTCGTCTAGGGCTTCGGTGCTGCCATCATCAAGCACCATTGAACGACCCAACGCCATGATTGATGCGGCGGCTGGATCTATTTTTTCGCTTACTTTGGATTTGTCGTACTTGATGTCGCCAGCAGCATTAATCGTGGCAACCACATTGCTCATAGCAAAGGTGAGTAATGCATTATTGTGTTCAACCTTGCCGGATAATGTCAGGCGTAACATTTCTTTCATTGGGGCATTAATACTGCCTGTACCCTGCCCCATCGCTACCATAGGCAACTCTAATTCAAGTAAATCGGTAACTAATTGAGAGCTATTCCAGCGATCAAATGCTATTTCTTTGACTTCAAATCGTTCACAAGCCGCTAGAACGTCGCGTTTTATAAATTCGTAATCACAGGTATTACCCGGAGTTACAATTAATTCTCCGGACTCCCTGAATTTTTGGTAAAGGTTTTTTAAGTGGCCACCTTTTTTCATGCGCTTTTCAAATGCGTATTCGCAAATATAACCACGAGTTAGTAATCGGTGTTTACCGTTGGACCGTTTAAAGTCTAGTGAGAATGCACAAAGATCTTCGGTTGATGCTAAATCAAGTGCGCCGAAGCAAGGCTGGCGATCTAACTCGGAGCCTTCACCTTTATGCCAACAAGATTGTTCTTTAAATTCTGGTACCTTGCATTCGTTCCATTTTTCCATATTCATCCATGCGGTTTCACCGTAAACCCATATATTTAACCGCTTGGTTTGGAACTCAACACGAGCGGTGGGCATTTCCTTTGCCTTGTTACATTGCTCGATCATGTCGTGAAGGCTAACCGATACTCCCAAGTTTGGATTGGCTTTTATCCAAACCTCTGGATCGGTCCAGTCGTCTTCGTCGTCGAGCGTATAAATTATTGCAAAGGTGGAGTCACATTCTTTTTCTGGTATTGATCCTTCCAGAACTTTAATTGCGTAACCGCGTAGCTCATAACAAAAAGAATTATGATTTTTACCGGCTGTTGTAATACCCCACATAATGGGCTGACGCCTGGCACCACGACCAGACTCAAGTACATCCCAGATGCCAGAGTCAGGATGTGCGTGCATTTCATCAACCAGCCCAGCGTGGACGTTAAATCCATCCATGCTGTTGTAATCTTTCGATAGCAATTGAACTTTGCTAGCGGGTGAATTCTTAGTATTTGCGTGAATTACATTGGTTTGTGGATTTAGTTTTGCGCTAAGCGTTTTATCCATCCTGACCATCTGTGCGATAGAATCAAAAACCTCTCTCGCCTGCTCGCGCTTAGTAGCAGCGCAATATACCTTTGCGCCAGGCTCGTAATCTCCTGCAACTAAATAAGTTCCTACACCTGAAATTTTTGTGGTTTTTCCGTTTTTTCTGGCTATCTCTTCATAGATATTTCTAAACCGACGGTGGCCAGTTTCAATACTGACCCAACCAAAAACGTTGGCAATAATAAAAGCTTGCCAAGGTTCAAACTGCAGCGTTTTACCGGCCCACTCACCCTGGTAATGCTTGCAATAATCTTCAACAAAATAAAAAACTGCTGCAGCGGCCGGTTCACTAAATACCCAACCACGTTCACTTGCTGTTTTTAAATCGCGATACCAACGTTCAACAGCTAGTTGAACATATCGACAAGATAATATTTTTCCCGATTTTACATCTGCAGCATAAGCATAGGCTTGGTCAAGGTAATGGCGACCAGCATCTGCTATCTTGACTACTGCGGCCATGGTTACAGGTCAAACGCACCCTGGTTCGGGTTCTCAATTTTTACCCGCTGACGGCCAGCAACAGTGATACCGAATTTAACGCACAACTTTTCGTACTGCTTTGAGTAACGATCCCATTGGATAGCCCAAGGCGTTAATTGCTGGTAACCATTAGGCGTTTCTTGAAACTGCCCATCTTCCTGAATTTTTTGTTCTGCTTCTTTCATACCAGCATAAGCAGTTGCCAAAATACACAATGCGCCCTGATCAATTCTGGCAATCAAGCCAGCTTTGAATAGTTGCTTTACTAAATCGCGATAATGTTTCTTTGCCTCAGAGCTTAACCATGCTGGACAACTTGGAGCCTCACCAACCAGACCTTGAAATAAATCTGGCTTAGATTCAGGATCTTTTTTCTGATCAACTTTTCGTGTCAGTGGTATGACGTTATTTGGTTGACTCATATTTATTTACCATAGGTGGGTTTTAACCCCCCCCTTAAAAAATTTGGACATCGTGAAAGTTTGCTTAGGGTGGCGGTGTCCTACAGAATTAAGCCTGAGTTTTAGTACCCCCCCGTGCATGAGATTCAGAAATGGTTTTATCTTCATGGCAATCATCACAAAGACTTTGTAAGTTGTTTGGATGATCGGTTCCACCTGCAGTCTTTGGTACTAAATGATCAACTTGGTTTGCTGGTTGATAAATTCCTCTAGCGCTGCAAGAAACACACATCCAATTATCACGGGCTAGAATTTGCTCCCTAATCCTCCTCCAAGCCCTAGTGCTTCCCTTACCTTTCCATGCGCTTAATCTTACGTTCCATCCAATCGATTTATCCTGATGCTTGTCACAAAATCCATTATCGTTAGTAGTAGCGCGCTTACATTCTCTGCACTGCCGGGCGGCTTTTATAGGCATTAATACTTAGCTTCCAGCTTTGATATGCGCTTTCCGTTATCATCAATCTGCCGTTGTAAGTTTTGATTAATAGCGTTAGCGACAGAACCTGTATACCTATCGTCTGCAGCGGCTTTAACGCTATTAGTTAATGATTGCATTTGAGCAGTTAACGTTGCGACCTGAACAGTTAACTTAGACACCTGCTCTTCCAGTTGTTTAATTGTTTGTTGTGAATCGTTGAACACAAACTGAGATAGAAAAATAACAATAGCGATTAAAATACTACCAAGATTATTAGCCAACACAGGGTGTCCCTTTCTTCTGTCGTTTAAAACCTTGGTATTCAAGACTTACGCCAAACTTTTAGGCCAACAGCTGCTAAAACAACTGTTTGCATCATAAATCCCATATCAATACCGGCGGTGGTTAACGCCTTAATTGATTCGACCCCTGCAGTTACCAGGCGTGCATCATCAAAAAACACCACACACACGCTGCCAATCACAAGCATTGCCAATGGCGACGTAATTAAAATAGTAACGTACTCATCTTTCCATGAGTCATTTAAACCATGGGCGCTAATGGCTTCCCATTCTGCATCAGTTAACGTTACTTTTTGCTGTCCATCTTGAATAGATTGACTTAACTTAGCTTTGGCCGACTCTGCCAACTTCTTGCGATCTTGCTTGGTTTTAAAAATATCAACCACACCACCTATCAGCTTAGTGATAGGAGACGCCAACGCACTAAACCAATTCATAACCACTCACCTGTAGCCATTTGATTAGCCATAGTCTTGGCGCGTTTAGGTGTCTGCAAGCTCCACTTGCTATCCAGCATTTCGCGGGATGCACTGTCATACTGCTGCTCAGACAAACAAGACAACGCCTTCTTAAACCCCAATAAACCACTAATACCCAACTGAAAACACATATTGATCAACACCGCTTGGCGCGGGCCATTATGCAACCCCATATTGATATACTTATGGCAAGACTCCTCAGCATTGGATAAATCACGCAACAACAACGCCTCAGCCTGCTCATCCGTAATAGCAAAAGATTTTAACTTTTCGATATAAGTCGGCTTTGACAATACATCACCAAAAATCATTCTTTGCTCATCATCTGTTAAACCATTAGTTTCCAAGTTACGACCATAACCAATCGTCCAGAAACCTTGCGAACACAGATACGCCAACAAGCACCTCCCCTCGAAAGACTTAACCTGATCGACAAGTAACTCGTAATTCATTCGTTTCAACCAATAAAAAACCCGCCAGACGGCGGGTTAACAAGGAAAACAACACAAACAAAAAAGCCCGAAGGTGTTAACCATCGGGCTTTAAAGCGTAGCTCTGCTGAGAGTACGTGAAAAAGCATAGTTTTTGTCTGGACGTCTGTCAACTATTTTTTTAAGCAGCGATTCTGACCGCATCCCTAGCCACCCAGACCACAATCTCACCAATAATGCTCGATACCTTATCCTTATTGAGTTTCGGCAATAAATTACTTATATCGCGATAACTAAAACCAGCAACAAAATACATACGAGCAATTTTAGGATACAACGGATCAAGATGCACCATATCAGCCACGCTAGCATCAATCATGTACGCATAATCAGCAGTTATCACCAAAGGGTTACCGTTTCTATCCAAAGCAACATCGCGCTTAATATCCAACCTCTGACATTTACAAACTGGCAAATAATTCTCGCGGGAAAACAACCCCCACTGCGCAAGATCATCCTCAGCCTGTTTACGGACATCAATCACCCCACTCATTTAATGCCGCCCCGCTTTAGCTTCGAACCCAGCTCAGCCAACCGCTGATTAAAAGCCTCAGGCACTTTAGGAATATGGCCATCAGACATATACACATTAATCGGTATAACCTCCGGTGGTACATAAGTAATAGCTTTGCGAACCTCCGGCAACGTATCTTCGCACGCTCGGGTAACCCAATACGAATACTCCAAATCAAACAACTCACGGGCATCATGTTCTGGCATTCGATAAACTTTAAACCCCACCCGTTCCGCTGTTAACGCCACCACACGATGACTAAAAACAAAATTATCATCGCCCTTACTTACACCATAGCGCCTTATCACCTCAACAAACGCATCATCCACGGACGGCAAATTCAAATCCTCAGCGCTAGGTTTACACAACTGCGCAAACTGGTACGGATTAGGTCTAAACTTCAAAGTCTTACACTTCCTGATCCCCAACTTCAATTGATCAGACGAAATACGCAAATCCACCAACTGCTGAGCATACTCACGCATCACCCAATCTTGCATTTCATCATCCGGAAACTTATTAACAAAATCCGGAAAATAAACCGTAAAAATCGGTTTAAGACTTCCTTCCAGCGCGGTTTGGACTCTCGTCAAGTACTGTAAAGTCGACCCCTCCTGTGGCGATAGCTTGTTGTTTGCATCTACTGAGCGTCCTTGCGGTTGAATTTTCATATCTTCCATCAGCTTGCTTACCGCTTGCATAATGCCCCCTCGTTTTACGCAAAATATTTACCCGGACAGACGCACAATATTTTCGCCATTGCCCAAAATGAGTTGCCATGCTCGCATTCACACCCTCGTAATCAGGAGTAACCTGCCAAGCAACAAATAACGCCTCTAATTCCTCATCCGGTATTACCAACCCCACCGAATTTGCCAATCGACTAAACTGCCCATCAAAAATCAACTGCGCGCGCGTATATATATCTTCTTGTTCAGTTAAATCAGTTATGTGTCGTTCATCCGGTTTTTTGAATTTCACCACATTTTCGCCACACCCCTTTAAAATAGAAGGCTCTAGCGAATTTACCGTCCGTGTCGTTCCCGTGTCGCTCTCGTGTCGTTCCTCATTTTGGGCAGAAAAAACCCTCTTAGCGTTAAAACTCGCCAAAACACAGCAATACTTAGCCGCCTGAGCACTATGGATACTCCCCTTTTGCACTAACTCAATCAGCCCACAGCGCAATAAAAACGCCACCGCATGCCGGATTTTGCTTTTACTCGGCTTTGTTGGCTCTCGCGTAGAACCGCGCGGTGGGTGACACTCCATCGCCTGGCGCATACCCGACAAACTCACCGACACCACCCCCGACTGGTAATCCATATTCGCCCTAAAACAGCGTATATACAGCGCCAACACAAACGGCGGCATATCCAGCTCAGCCAACGCCCCATACTCAACCTGGTTCATAAGTCCCCCCTAACACATAGGTTAAGCACCCTACTGCGGCCAACGGGCCAGACACAATCACAGCAAGGCACTTACCGATATATTCAGCAATAACGCATTGGTGATGGAAACTGCCTAGCCAAGGCGCTTACGAGACGCTAGGTGTTTCAGCGTCAGCCTTCATCCCAATACACCCTGCACTTATGGTGTGCAGGAACCGGTTTATTTAGGAATTTCAGCTATGCGCAATTCACGTGAGCCATAAACTGTGAAATCAACACTTTCGCCATCTTCCACATAAATATTTTGCCCATCCTTTTCCCCATCCAATACTTGAACTTCTACATGAGTAGTTGTTTTGTCGCAATGAGCTGCAACAGTTACTGTTGTCGTCATAATCATCTCCAAAATAATGTTTGAGTTACATTTGTTTTACTTTCACCTGCAAACCCGCAATAAAGCGGGTGCGGGGATAGTCTTTCCTACCAGTCTTCTAAGGCGGCTGGTTTGGCGTCCCTCACCAGCCTTTCTGTTGTATTACTTCTTACCTCTCGCCCTTAGCGCCCTGCGCTTTTTCGCCAATCGTTTACCGTGGGCAGGTGGCGCTGAATGTTTACTCAACCCACAAAAGTTAGCCCGCACATACCCCCGAGAAAGCGAGCTACCCCCAATATCATTAAAAAAGTGATGTGGCAGCGGTTTACCAGCCCTGCGTAGCGAGCTTGCAGCGTTAACCTCAGTAAATCGAGAGTCACCAGCAAGGGTTAAAAGAATGGATTGCAACAAAGATGAATGATTAAGCCCCATCAGACTGGCCTCCGGTAAGTTTTTGGAAACAACTAAGATCATGCTGCACATCCTGCAACACATTAGAAATAGAAGGGTCAAGCAACTGCGAAAGACGAAATAACACCTGCTGTTTAAGCGTAAAGTTATCTATTTTTTTGGGGTTAGACAGCGCAAACAGCCTTTCCAAATTCCCAAAAGAACGCCGAAGATCATCAGGCAAAGGAAGATCAACAAACTCACCTTCCGCTAAATCCTTAAAACTCACCTCCGAATCATCTTGCAAAACAACCTCAAGCAAAGAGGGATTGCTGTCCGGAGTAGGAAGTTGATAAAAATAACCATCCGAAACCCCACCAGCAGTTGTTTTTTTTAGATGATCAAAAACTCTATCAACTGCCTCACATGAATCATTAATGGAAGGAATATCAAGGTTTAAATCAGCATCACTTGACGCCCGTATCACAGGATCATCCGTCGGCCCCGTCTTAACTTGCTTAGTCCCCGGCAAACTCCACCAGCCGCTTGGCGACTTAACCAACCGATTTTTAGCCCTCAACTTACCCAACCTTTGCGACACCATCACCAAATCGGTTAAATCAGACGCCTTTAAAATTTGAGACCGACTATACTGCTTGCCAGGTTCAAACAGCCCCACCAACTCATCATCCGACATTGCCATGCTATTTACCCCGCTTAGATTTTTTATTGTTAACCAACACCCTGATTAAATCCTCAGGCGCCAACCAATATTCACCTACCAATGCATCGTAATAACGCACCATCACTGGTTTAGAACTCGTCACCTCAACCACTCGGCCAGAGGTTTCGCCATCAAACACATGCACATCATCCGCATTAATAATGCTGCTACCCTTAGCCCCACGTATGGGCCTAACAACATCATTTGGCGCAAAACACACAGCCCGATTAGGCGGTAAACTTAAATAAGGCATCAACACTCACCCTGAAAACTTAAAGCCAACAAAAGCAACAGCGCTATAGCGCTATCAGGTATCATCCCCAAACAACCGCTGCTCAACCTCATCAAGCCAATTATCCAGCGCAATGATCTTTGCCCTGCACCATCTACAAAACCCATTTTTTCTAACCAGCGGCTTAGTAGTAGCCCCACGCCCATTATTTATTGCAACCAACGTTTTCAATGTGCACTCCTTAAAATAAAAGAGCGCCAACAACGACGGGGAAACTGGAATAAAGCCCGTCATAGCGCATAAAAACCATTAATCCTTAGCGACACTCGCCAATAAATTCGCCTTCATACGGGTAATAATATTCAACGCGTCATCCAGGCTACCGCACAAGGTCTCAACCTCCTGCGGGTCCAGCTTGCCATCCTCCAAAAATCGGTCATACAGGTCAGCAAAATCCCCGTCCACCTTCTGGCGGCGCATAATCATGCTCACAATATTGGTTTGGTTTGGCTCTGTTGAGGGGTTTTTAAACATCTGGTAATCAAACGCCCTAACCAGACCATCAATCAGCGTTAAATCCCCGCTTTGCGCCGTGACCGCCACAATGGTTTCAAGGTCCAGTAAATGGGTATCGCGCAAGGGGTTAAGTTTGTCATACAGCCGCCCCTCCCTAACGCCCATCCGGGTAGAAATTAAATCCATACGATTAACCGCCACAAACGCCTGGCGGGCATCATCAATACATTGCGAATTAACATTAACGGGTCGCGGGATTTGCTTAGCCATATCAACTAGCCTTATCTAAAAGAGAATCATCGTTTGAGGAAATTGAATTGCCACGCAATACACCCCAATCAACATCAGGCCGTAACTGCTCGCAGCGAAACTTGCCTTCGCTTAGCTTCTCTATATCCGGGCAACGCTCTGCGGGAAGTTGCTTGCGCCACTTGGATACTGCCCACGGAGTAACCTTGAAATATCTAGCCAACACCGTAGGGCCACCCAGGTATGTAATTGCTTTTGATACTTCACTTTCTGCCAAATCGGACATATTAAAGCCTTAATTGCTACTTTGAGTAGCAATATACAACTTAAAATAGCAATGACGCAACTACTTTTGATCACTAAAATGCAACCTATGGTAGAAAAACCCCAATATCCCGAGTTTGCGGCTCGATTAAATACGGTTATCAAAGCGGAAAATATGTCTGTTAGAGAACTGTCGCGCTGCATGAAAGTAACGTATGAAATGGCCCGTCGTTACACATTAGGAACAGCCAAGCCCAGAGAAAATAAAATCGCTGATTTTGCTGATGCTACTGGGTACTCTTTGGCGTGGCTGGATAATGGCGAAGGTGAAGAGAAATTACTAAAAAACAAAGATCTATTTGCAATAAACGAATCAAAGAAAAACTACAATATAAGTTTGGAAGCGCAGCAATTGATCAAATTGATAGAAACTCACGATTTAAAAAACAGCAGAGCAGCGAAAACCTGGAATAGTATAAGTCAAATAATAAACAGCTTTGATTAAAGTAAAGGAACTAATAATGAGAATAATGATAATTGCGCTAGTGTTAATTATTTCCGGTTGTGCCACCCCCAGTTTTAACTACTCCCCAACAAAACTAGACATAAGTGAACCGCCGATAGACAGTATTAATACAGCCTATATTGGCGAAAGACTCCTGTCGCAAGGTAGCTTTAGTATGCGAAAGGTCCTGATCATAGATAATCAGATAGACTTTGGGGGTTATGACGTATTATCTGGGACGTATTTTAAAACTGGCCAAGACGCGAAATCGGAAACTTACATCCCTGATCCAGATAGCGGCGCTGCGATAATTAAAAGTTTTATTGCTGACCCACCAAAAGCGATAATGATATTCCCCGCAAAAAATGAAATATGTGTAATAACAATATTTAACGGAAAAAACTGCGAAAGGAATATTCAATATACCCTCACCGAAAAACCAATTGCAGAGCTAGACGCATATCAACAAACGCTTATTTATAATGGTAAAGTTGGGGATAAAATTAATGTAGGATATAGGGAGTTTAGTAACTCTATGGCCCGGCCAGCCTTCAATAACAATGTTGAGTATGATTTAAGTCAATCAAAAATAATAGGTTACCGCTCGGCCAGATTAGAAGTGCTGGAAGCCACCAATGAATTTATAAAATATAAAGTAGTAAAAAACTTTAACTAACATTCTTCCCTTCTCATATAAAACCGGCATTTGCCGGTTTTTTTTCGTTTTATAACACCATACTCTCGATTTATTCTACTTTTAGTTGTTGACATGCTACTTTTAGTAGTCTTTAATGCTACTTAAAATAGCAAAAGTAGGAACAGCCAACATGCAAACCCAAACAAAAAAAATCACCAGCATAAATGAAGCCGCAATCTTGGCCGGGCTGGATGAACTCATAAAACTGGCAGATTATAGTAACAGCCTGCCAAATATCACCATTGCCCATCACTACGAACAGTCCAGTAACTCACTGGCGCTGCAGGTAATTGACCACGGCGCGCTAACACTATCAAAAATAATCTACTTTCAGGATCGGGGCGGGGTAGAGCAACTGCAAACCGTCTGTAACCAACTGCGCCAAATAATGCCCGCGCCCAAAAAAGCCCCCATCATCGCCCCCGTAGTGCAACTATTTAGCGGCAGCGTATTTAACTTAAAAAATCCCACCTGGGGCGCATTTGACATACAAGACATCGCCCACAGCCTCGCGCACATTTGCCGTTTTAACGGCCACACCCGCGAGTTTTACAGCGTAGCCCAACACAGCGTGCTGGTTAGCCAAATAGTACCTGCAGAACACGCTCTAACCGGCCTACTCCACGACGCCGCTGAGGCCTTTTGTGGCGATGTCGCCACCCCACTAAAACAAATATTGCCCGACTACCAGGCAATAATCACCAATATAGAACAACACCTGGCAAGTCACATCGGCACCACCTACCCACTGCCAGAATGCGTCAAACAAGCCGACATGCAACTGCTCGCCACCGAAGTGCGCGACCTTATGCCAGCCGATGGTGACTACTGGGCATGTATTGCCCATGTTACCCCGCTGAAAGAAACAATCACCCCGCTTAGCCCCCAAAAGGCAAAGCAACAATTTTTAGACCGATTCTTTCAACTGATTAGTCAACCAAAACTGGTTGGCTAATAAAACCCAATTAAACAACCGCGCCATCAGGCGCCCAACAACACAAAAGGTAACATTATGAGCAACACAACAGCACAACCCACCCCAGTACTAGACGAGTTCTTAAGTGAAGTCGACACAGGCGCATTCCACCGACAACTCACCGCATTTTTGCAAGAAGTAGCCGGATCCGTCAGCCGGTTAGACAAGCCAGGCAAACTAATGATGCAATTTGACATCAAGCCCGCCAAAAACACCGCCCAAACCGGAGCCGGTAGCAAAGTAACGGTTATTGCCAAAAGTAGCTACATGCGCCCCACCAATGCCGGGAAGATCGCCGAAGAATCCACCAGCGAAACCCCAATGTGGATCAACAAAGACAACAGCATAACCCTACTGGCCAAAAGCCACCAGGACATGTTCAGCAACGACAACAAAGTCGCCAGCCTGAATAAATAACGGCAAACGCCCCCCTTAACCCGCAAATAAAAAGGACCATAAAATGTTAGATAAAGACGCAATATTAGAACTGCAAAAAGCCGCTACTGCCCAAGAAGCCACCCGAGCACTGGTAGAAAGCTACCAATCTGGCGTACAGCAGGACTCAGAAGTACCCGCAGCCGTCGCCCTGCCCGACAACTTTAAACTGGTAGATATTGAGCAATACCTACCCACCCGCACCCGCTTTCGCGGAAATTACAAAACGCTCGACATCCAAAGCTTTGCCGAATATTGCGGTGACAACGCAAAAGAATCCGTACCCACCGCCACGCAAATATTTATCAACGAAAAAGCCATGCAAGCCACCGCCATATTTAACATAGGCGACATTGGCACCCCAGGTCATTGCGACCACACCAGCCAGCTTGAACTGCCAAAATCAGCCGCCTACAAAACCCTGCTTGATACAGTAAACAGCCGTATTGACCAGCAAAGCTTTAGCGACTGGCTGGAAGACTGGGGCGGTAATATCAGCGTAATTGGCCTAAGCGGCGAAACCATGCCACTCGCCCTGGCTGTTAACGCCGTGCGCAAAATCAGCGTAGAACGCGCCCGCGAAATCGAAAGCACCGTTGGCCAGTTTGAAAACAGCGCCAGCGTAAGCGAACGTGTCGCCGCCAAAAATAAAGACGACCTACCCGCCTACATCACATTCACCTGCAGCCCATACCACGGCCTGATCGAGCGACAAATAAAAGTGCGGGTATCACTACTAACCAGCCGCGACGACCCCGCTTTTACCCTGCGCATAATTGCCGCAGAAGAACTAGACGAGCAAATCGCCAATGAATTTAAGGAATTAGTTATCACCAAAACCAAAGCCCTTAAATGCAGCGTCTACCTCGGTAAATTCGCCGCCTAAAACCGACGGGTTCGCCCGTCTTTACGTTTTTTAATATTCACTAACTGGTGAATATTAAAAAACGTAAAAACAAGAATATTCATTGGTTACGAGTGGAGATTTTAGAGTGTTATTCAACGAACTACTAATAGATAACTTTGCAGGTGGTGGCGGTGCCAGTCAGGGCATATACCAGGCCACCGGGCGGCATGTGGATATTGCAATTAATCACGACCAATCAGCAATAGATATGCACACCATGAATCACCCAAGTACCGAGCATTTTTGCGAATCAGTTTGGGATGTAAACCCCGTTCAGGTAACCAAAGGCCTGCCCGTTGGCGTTGCCTGGTTCAGCCCGGACTGTAAACATTTTAGTAAAGCTAAAGGCAGCAAACCCGTAAATAAAACCATTCGCGGGTTAGCCTGGGTTGCTGTTCGCTGGGCGGCTACCGCCAAACCCCGTGTTATCTATTTGGAAAACGTCGAAGAGTTTAAAACATGGGGGCCGCTGGTTAATGGTGAACCCTGCAAAAAACGCAAAGGGCAAACCTTTAACGCCTTTATTCGTGCATTACAACGGCTTGGCTACCAGGTAGAAACAAAAGAACTGCGCGCCTGTGACTACGGAGCACCCACCATCCGTAAACGTCTGTTTTTAATTGCCCGGCGGGATGGTCAGCCAATAAAGTGGCCAAAGGCCACCCATGGCGACCCAACAAGTGACGAAGTAAAAAAAGGAAAATTAAAACCATGGCGCACCGCCGCGGAATGTATCGACTGGTCGTTACCTTGTCCGAGCATTTTTGAGCGTAAAAAACCGCTGGCAGAAAATACCCTGCGCCGAATTGCCAAAGGTATTCAAAAATTTGTGATAGATACCCAAGAGCCATTTATTGTTACCTGCAATCATGGGGGAATTGGGTTCCGAGGACAAAGTATTAATGATCCAATGTTAACCCTGACCGCCAGCCGTGATGCTCATGGTCTTGTGCAACCGGTTTTAACCCCATTTATTACCGAACACGCCAACGCCAGCAACCAACGCAATATGCCTATTGATGAACCGCTGCGCACTATATGCGCCCAAGTAAAAGGTGGTCATTTTGCAGTTGTAGCGCCAACCTTAATTCAAACTGGATATGGTGAACGTAAGGGGCAAAGTCCGCGAGTTCTCGATTTACATAAACCTCTTGGAACTGTTGTGGCGGGTGGGCAAAAACATGCATTAGTTGCGGCGTTCCTTGATAAGTATTACGGCCCAAAGTCTGATAATGAAGTAAGGGCAGTTAATATGGCTGAGCCTATTCATACCGTCACCACTGAAAATCGCTTTAGCGTGGTGACCAGCCATTTAATGAAACTACGTGGCACTTGCCAGCACGGCCAGCCTATTGAGCAACCCATGCCTACCATAACGGCTGGCGGTAATCATGCAGCCGAAGTACGCGCATTTTTAGTTAAATACTACGGCACCAACATCGGCCACCAGGCAAACGAACCCATCCAAACCATAACCACCAAACACCGGTTTGGCTTGGTCACCATCCACGGAGTGGACTATCAAATAGTGGATATTGGTATGCGTATGCTGCAACCGCGCGAACTGTTTTTAGCCCAGGGATTCAGACCGGATTACATTATTGATGTAAAACCAGACGGATCACGAGTAACCAAAGCCGACCAGGTAGCCCGCTGCGGCAACGCCGTACCACCACCATTTGCCGAAGCACTAATCCGCGCCAACCAGCCCGAATTATGTCAACAAGCAAACCAAAGTGAGGTCGCCTAATGTCCCTCGCCCTAGCCTACAAAAACACACAAAACAGCGACGGAGACAACGATCTGGCGCAAACCCCGTGGCCAATAATAAAGCAGCTCGAAATAATCACCGGCTACAACATCGCCTGGGACGTATGCTGTCAAATTCAAACCGCCAAAGCCCCCCGGTTTTACACCGGTGGCCAAGAGGATGACGCCCTAAAATTAAGCTGGTACCACGACATGTACGGCCACTTCGAAGAATACGAAAACCCGCCCCGCAACTGGGCCGCCTACATGAACCCGCCATTCTCAAAAATGAAAGAATTTACCAAAAAAGCCAATGAAGAAGCACTAAAAGGCGTAGTGGTTATCGGCTGCGTAAAAGACGCACCCGACACAGGATGGTACCAAGAATGGGTAGAAGAAACCGCCACCGTTATTATAAAACCCACCACCCGGATACAGTTTTTAAAACCCGACGGTAGCCCATTTAAACGGTGGGATAAAAAGCAAAAAAGATGGACCAAAAGCGGTGCCAACTTCCCTGTTTGCTTCCCCGTGTGGACATCCATCCGGCACCTGCAAACACCACCAATAATCCGTTTTACACCAGAAAAAGGAACAAAATAATGCGCAGAACCACATACATAATTAACTACCTGTTAGAGCACGGCACCACCCGCGCAGAGCACTTTTTAAACCACTTTAACATGGCCCGCTCAAGCCTGCGTATTACCATAAAAAACATAAACGACACAGGTAACTACAAAATAAACGTCGACTACAAAGGCCGCGCCATCCACAAATTAAGCGTCGTAAAGTTAAACAAAAAAACCAAACGGCATCACCGCAAAGCCGCCCCAATGACTATTGGAGAAAGACAAGGCTTAAAAATAACCGAAACAAACTACCTAAAAGCGTGGCAAAAAATAGCCACCGACCCCGTAAAACGGTTACACAACCCCGCCTTCTGGCCAACCACCCAAGCGGCATAGGTGACTTATGAGAATTAACGTATATAGCCAAGAACTCACTAACGAACTGGTTCCTGTGATGAAAAAATCAAACACGGGGTTGGTGTATAGCGCCGTGCAAATAATTTTGCATTCATCAGAAAGGTTGCATCACCCACCAGAGGATGACGATAGAAGCGCAGTAACATTTTGGTTACCTAAGTCAAATCATCGCCGAGAGGAATTGGCGCAAACCTTCGAGCGCATGGCGGCAATGGTCAGAAATGCGCCTTCTGAAACAGGGTTGGACTAATTATGACTGAACAAGACCAACTAAAAGCAATCCGTGATGGTGCGCCTGATGGGGCTACTCACTGGAGTGAGGCATACAAAGAGTACTTAAAGGTAAATCTTGTCAGGAAAAGCTTTTTAGCGTGGGAAAAAGATGGGGAATGGCGGAAGTCAAAGGTACATGAAGATTTTCGCTCACTATCAGACACCAAAGCCCGTATCGAGCTAATGGAAGAAATTGAGCGGTTGAAAAATGAAAACGAATCTATCTACGCAATGGGTGCGGCGGTTTTATTCTCTGGTGGTGTGGATAGCCTGACCATGCATAGATGTAGGGAATTATTGGCCATGCGTGACAAAGAAATAATGGCGCGCGGGGTTGAAGAATTTCTTTCAGATTCAAAAATTCCATTAAAGGCAAAAGCGGGTTGTATCGGGGAATTTAAGTTCACAATTGAAGGTGCTAATTGCTGCCCACTGTGCTGGCATAAACCATCTGACGATTGTGAGTTATGCAGCGGACAATCGGGAGAAACGGGAAGATCTGACTTAGATGTTTCTGTGCCATGGGATATTCAAAAATCAATATGGAAACGCATTAACCATTTTGCGTTATCTCAACTCCGCAACCAAGTTAAGGTGGGTGGATTATGATCAAACTTATCAGCAAAAAACAACTTATGGATCAACTGGGCATATCCAGCACCGTTTATTACTCCGTCACCAAGCCAGACAGCCCCGACTATATCCCCGACTTTCCCAAACCGGTAAACCTGTTCACTGGTAAAAAACTGCGCTTTAACAGCGTCGAAGTCGAGCAATTTATTATGCGCCACTCCAACAGCGCCAACGACGACAACACCAACCAGCAAAAAGCGGGGTGAATATGATTGAAGTTAAACACCAACTGGAAAGGATAAACAGCTTAATAATGGCTCATATCGCCCACCATGGCGGATCAGCGTATTTATGGCAAGCGCTTGAACAAATAGACGATGCGGAAATTGCCCGTATCAACACCCTAACCAAACAACAACTGGATGAAGAAATGATAGAAATGGGCCTAGACCCAGTAGCGGAAGTCGAAAAATTCAAAGCTATCGTTGCAAAATTCAGTCATCAGGGGAATAAGTAATGAAACTAAGACGCCCTTTTGTAATAAAAGAAGATAGAACCAATAGACTGCAAGTTCTTTCAAACGGAGGCGGAACTCAATCGTGCTGTATTGTTGTATTGATTGCTATGGGGTGCTTGCCAAAACCTGACATTGTAGTGATGGCCGATACAGAGAGGGAAGCTGCAGGCGTATTTGAATACCAGAGAAAATATATTGTGCCATTACTTGAATCTATGGGAATTGAATATGCTTTTGTTAAAAAGAGCGACTGGACTGATGCTGATATCGAATACACCAATGAGGACGGAGATGTCAGCACATTACCGCCATTTTATACTGAAATTAATGGCAGAGATAAAAATAACGAATGCCAAAAGCAACCTGGTTATTGCAGTTCAATATGGAAAACAAAGGTTATTAAGCAATTTTTAAATAACAAATATGGAACATTAGAACTAACAAGGCGTGGCGTTGATTTTTGGGTTGGTATGTCTTTAGAAGAAAAACGCCGCATAAAATATCCATCTGGTAAATGGCAAAAGCGTTATCCATTATTCGAAAGTTTGATTGTTAGAAAACAGGCCATCCAAATTGTGCAAGATTTTGGCTTGCCAGAACCACCCAGATCAGCTTGTTGGATGTGTCCCAATCGGCACGATGACGAATGGCAGTGGATGAAAGAAAACATACCTAGCGACTTTGAAAAGGCGTGCACTTTTGATGTTGAGCTCAGACAACATTACGATTATTTGTACCTCCACCGGTACGGTAAACCTTTAAGTCAAATTGACTTCAAGAAAGCCAGCCGCAGCACCCCACAAACTGATATTTTTGATCAGTTTTGTGATACTGGTATGTGTTTCGTTTAGTATGAAAACCATTTTCCTGGCGTTAGGAAAATGGTGTTAAAAAATTCAGTCCTCCGGGGAAAAAATAATGCCAGGCGAATCGTTATCAAAAGAAGCATTTGAAGCTAAATACAATTGCAAATTGACCGTTACACGGAACCATGAGGGAAATTATCTACCCTGCCCGTTTTGCGGTAAAACTGAATTAAACGTAGAACCATTACAATCAGCGTGGGGAGATGATATTGCCGAGGATCATGTAATCTGCAACAACTGCGCCGCGAGCGCGCCGGTTGAATCTTGGCAACAGCGTAAATTAGATTAATTTACATTAACAATCGATTGCTCGATCAAATCACACCACAATTCATACGCTTTTCGCTGCTCATCAATCCAGTCGTGTTTATTATAAATTTTCATCACGCCCTGCAGCTCATGCCCCAGCATTTTTTCCGTGACATGGGGCAACACCCCCTTTTCCGACAAACGAGTCGACAACGTGCGCCTGAAATCGTGCGGAGTAAATCTCACCATATTATTAGCCGAGTGCAACTTACCCCATACCCGCTGCACAAAACGGTTAACACTATGGATAGTCATAGCCGTACCACGGTGGGCGCCAGGTATTAAAAACCCATCACCACCATAAATTAACGCCAGACTGTTAATAATACTCACCACATCATCACTAATCGCCCGCCTGATGATCTTACCCGTCTTGCTGCGACTGGCCGGTAACGTCCAAATCTTGCGCACCAAATCAAACTCACTAAACGTCGCCAGCCTAATTTCCGAATTCCGCGCCCCAGTTAAAATCAGCAACTTAACACACGCCTTAATCGCCGGAGTTGCCTTCGATCGCTCAGTCTCACGCCATACACCAGCTACCTCATATAAATCTAACGTCCGTTGACCCACTGCAGGTAGATCCCCCACCGCCCTAAGATCAATATCAAACACCCGCGAATGGTTTAACATCCCCCGCTGCTTACACCAGCGCAACATAGACTTAGTGTTTTTTAACACATTACCCGCATTCACCCGCGACGAATCAGCAGCGATAGCATCAAAATACGCAATCCACTCCTCAAAACGAGCTGTGCGCACATCATACTTAAAGCGAGCATCCGTAAAATATTTAATCGCCACCGCCGTATTTTTAGTGTTCGTCACTGCCCGCAAATTAACAACATAATTATCAAGCCAAGCCCTAGCACACAGATTTAATGACAAAATCTCAGTCGGGTCAGACTCAGCCGGCAATTTAGGATCAACCCCAGTTTCCAACAATTTACGGCAATTTACCGCCTTCTCCCGCGCATCAATCAAGCTAAATGCCGGGTAGCTCCCCAACACAATGCGCCGAGAACCGCCCCCATACCGGTACCGAAAAACCCAGCTTAACTTGCCAGACTTACCGCACGACACCACCAAACCATCACGATCTGGCAACTCAATAACAGCCGCCCGCTGTTTACCCAGCAAAGAACGTAGTTTAGTATCAGTCAACGCCATAAAAAATCCATATTCATCCAACGACACACAAAAGGCGAAAAAACGACACAATAACGCCACAAAAATACAAGTTAGATAAATATCAAAAATAACAGCAAATAACTACAAATAAATTTAAAAACCCAAAAAATCTATAATAATTAGTAATTTAAAGACCGGAAAAAACAATTAATGACACAACAAAAACAACCATCAATCCTCTGGCACGATTATGAAACCTGGGGGGCAAGTCCTCAACAAGATCATCCTGCCCAGTTTGCTGCGATTAGAACTGATCTTGATCTCAATCCCATTGGTAAGCCCAGCATGTTTTTCTGTCAACCACCGAGTGATGCGTTGCCACAGCCACAAGCTTGCCTGATTACGGGGATTACTCCACAACAAGCTATGCAACATGGGCATTGTGAAGCCCAGTTTATGCAAAAAGTGCACGATTTAATGAGCCAGCCACAAACTTGCGTAGCCGGTTATAACAGTATTCGCTTCGACGATGAGGTTACCCGGTATGGTCTATACCGTAACTTTTTCGATCCCTATGCCCGAGAATGGCAAAACGGCAACAGTCGTTGGGATATTATCGATATGTTACGTGCATGCTATGCACTAAGGCCGGACGGTATAGAGTGGCCATTAAGAGAAGATGGCAGTCCCAGTTTTAAGTTGGAACATCTTACCGCAGCCAACGGCATAAGCCACCAAGATGCCCATGATGCCTTATCTGATGTGTGGGCCACGATTGCCATGGCTAAACTGATTAAAGATAAACAACCAAAACTCTATGACTATCTATTTAATTTACGTCTAAAAAAGAATGTTGCTGCACAGATCCATATTGGCAGTTACACACCTTTAGTCCATATATCGTCAAAACTACCGGCGGTAAACGGATGCTGCACCTGGGTGGTGCCTATTGCTTTTCATCCCACCAATAAAAATGCCGTCATCGTGTTGAATTTGGCACTAGATCCTCAGCCGTTATTTGATTTAAGCGCTGAACAGTTAAAACATAAACTTTATCAAAAAAGTGATGAATTGGCTGATGGCGAACAACGCTTGCCGATTAAATTAATTCATTTAAATAAATGTCCGGTGATTGCCCCTGCCAAAACGCTGGATGAAAGCAATGCACTTCGATTAGGCATAGATCGTCAGCAATGTCTGGATAATCTTAATAAGATCAAACAACACTCTGGTCTGGCAGAAAAACTGGCGAATATATATCAGTTATCCGAGCCTAAAGCAGATCTTGATGTTGACTATGCATTATATAGCGGTGGTTTTTTCAGTGATGCCGATAGACATAAAATGGAGCAGATCCGGACAATGGAGCCAATGCAACTGGCAGGTCAATCCTGGCAATTTGATGATCCAAGGCTGTCGCTGATGTTGTTTCGCTACCGTGCCCGTAATTATCCTGCAACATTAACCGCCGGTGAAATGGAAAAGTGGCAACAACACCGCCAACAAAAATTAATGGATGACGGACCGCTAACCCTGCCTTCATATTACGCTGAACTAACAATTTTGGCCGAACAATATGCTCAAGACACGAAAAAACTAGCAATCATTAAAGCCCTATATCAATATGGTGAAGTTTTGTAAGTAAGCTTTAAAATCCTACGGCCGATAACCTATTGGATTGATGTAAACAGGCAGGTGATATGCGAGGAATATATTTAAGTAATTTAGATGATGAACGTTATCTGGATTTGATCATCCATCCAGATGAAGTCGAGGCTGATAGTCTGAATGAAAAAAGTCTATTTGCATACATAAAAGAAAAGTATGCGGATTTCTATCTGTTTGAAGATACTGTGCGTATTGCGTTTAAAACTTATACCACTGCACATCGAAATAACAACACCGATCCCATCAAAGAACGAATCGCTGAAGTACGTGATGCCGAAATAAAATTTATTATTGCTTCGGATGATATGAGCGCAGAACTGCAAATAGTCTGCGCTTATGGTGGTAAACATGTCACCCCAACCTATTTAATATCCAAAGCCAAACATGCAGGTATTGAAAGGGGATTAAGTTCTAAACGAATTATTGATTTGGCTACCCGAGCCCGAGTTGGTAAACCAGGGGCTGTACTTCAGGAATTGGTTGCGAAAGGACTACCGCCACGCAAAGGTAAAGACTCCAAGTTAGTTCCACTGGTTCCCAATGCCTTAGAACGTATATTACAACCACAATCGGTCAGTACCAGCCGCGTCGATATGCGCGATCTAGGTGAAATTATTTGTGTTAAACCTGGGGTAGAAATTCTTGAACGTCGGGCCCCCACCAAAGGCCGTAATGGTTATACCGTCCGTGGTGGAACCATTGATTCGGTTGAAGGCGAATGGCTTAAGCTAACCGCAGGTGACGGTACTTATATCAGTGATGAAAATCCCAATATTTTAAAAGCCGAAATAGCCGGCATGCCCAAATTCAAAGACGGCAAAATGTGGGTAGATGAAACCTTCATTTGTAAAGGCGTTAACATTGGTACCGGTAATGTCAATTACGATGGCGCGGTGATTGTTAACGGTGATGTCACAGAAAAAATGAAAATCATCGCTACTGGTGATGTCACCATTAATGGATTTGTGGAATCAGCGCATATTCAATCCGGAGGCGACATTATTATCACCCAAGGTGCGATGGGAAAATATGATGAAGAGGAAGAGCAGGAATACAGCGGCAAGCTGATTGCCGACGGAGGGATCCACATCGAGCATGGACAAGGCTTGGATATTATCTGCAACGGTAATGTGACCGTAGGTAAACAACTGGCTTACAGCCGAATTAAATGCCGAGGTAGCATCACCATTGGGCCAATCGATAACCCTAATGGCAATTTATTTGCGTGTGAAGTGCAGTGTGAAGATGTCGTTAAATCCGGTACGTTAGGTGCTATATCGGGAAGTAATTTATTTATTGATTTTAGTGACGGATTTAATTTGCTGGTGGCCAGAATAGATACGGTAGAAGAGCTTTTAACCGAATTAAAAGGTCATGTTCATCGTCATCAGGCTGAAATGAGTTCGATTAAGTCCCGCAAAATTCCGGCAGAATTACGTGATAAGTTAAGTCGACTGTTAGGTAAGTATCGTGACGAGCGCACCATGCTACAACAATTAATCAGCAAAGCAGCGAATTTGAAAGTGGCCAAAGAGCGCTATGTTAATCAGATTCAGCTCAATGCCAGTAAAAAGTTGTATCCGGGCGTGGTAGTAAAATTAAATAACCGGACTTGGAAAGCGGATCGTGAGTATTCATCGGCCAAGATCCATTATTTTGAACACCAATGGCAATTTGATACGTTATAAAAATAATGCCCCTTGATTGGGGCATTAATCAATCCGTTATTTTTACTTGAACCGAGTCAACAAACTGGACGTATCCCAACGATTTCCGCCCAGCTTTTGCACCTCGGCATAAAACTGATCAACCAATGCGGTTAAAGGTAAACTTGAGCCATTATTGCGCGCTTCCTGCAAGGCAATATTAAGATCTTTACGCATCCAGTCAACCGCAAAGCCATGTTCATATTCACCATTAAGCATGGTTTGATAACGGTTTTGCATTTGCCACGACTGCGCAGCACCTTGACTAATAACCTCAATCACTGCGGCGCAATCCATTCCGGCAGATTGGCCAAAATGCAATGCTTCGGCTAATCCTTGCACCACACCAGCAATACAAATTTGATTCATCATTTTAGCCAATTGGCCGCTACCGGATCCCCCCAGTAATTTACAACAACGGGCAAAACTGTTGATCACGGGCTCCGCTCGCACAAAATCAGCAGAATCACCACCGACCATAACCGTTAGCTGGCCATTTTCTGCCCCCGCCTGCCCTCCAGAAACCGGTGCATCAAGAAAACCAATTTGCTGTTTTTTGCAAATGGCATACAGTTCTCGCGCGACATCAGCTGAAACGGTACTATGATCAACCAATATACTTTCCGCTGACATGGCCTGTAATGCGCCCTGCTCGCCTAACACAACATCCCGCACGTCGTCGTCATTACCCACACAAACAAACACTATATCAGCGTTTAGAGCCGCTTCAGCCGGTGTGACAGCCATTCGACCTGCATATTGTTCACACCATTGCTGTGCTTTGCTGGTAGTACGATTAAATACACAAACATCATATCCCTGTTGATGTAAATGTCCGGCCATGGGATACCCCATTACCCCTAATCCAATAAAAGCGACTTTTTGTGTCATATTCAACTCTTTGATTGTCCAATTTAAAGCATTAAAGAGTACACTAATAAAAAAACACATACCATTTCAAGGAGCATTCATGAGCGACAATATTTATCAATTCTCAGCGACAAAAAACGATGGCAGTGAACAGTCTTTAAAAGAATACGAGAATAAAGTGTGTTTGATCGTTAATACCGCCAGTAAATGCGGTTTTACTCCACAATATGAAGGGCTGCAAAAGATCTATGAGCAGTATAAACAGCACGGATTTGAAGTATTGGCTTTTCCCTGTGATCAATTTGGTCATCAAGAGCCTGGAACTGATGAAGACATCGCTCAATTCTGTAGCCTGAATTTCAATACTCAATTTCCGTTATTTAAAAAAATTGATGTCAATGGAGAAAATACTCATCCGCTGTATCAGTATTTAAAAAGCCATGCTAAAGGCGTATTAGGCAGTCAGGGAATTAAATGGAATTTCACCAAGTTTTTAGTTAACCGTCGAGGCGAAGTCATTAAACGTTATGCACCAACGGCTAAACCAGAGAGCATTGTCGCGGATATAAAACAGCAACTGGGATAACTAAAAATGATTAAGGTATTGGTATTTAGCTGTAAAGACTATGATCGACACTATTTGTCTGAATATAATGGCGCAAACAATATCGAACTGGTCTTTACCGATACCAAACTTGACTTAGATACCTGCCAGTTGGCGGTTGGTTATGATGCAATCTGCACATTTGTTAATGATCGACTGGATAGCGAGATAATAAGGTTTCTGGCGATGCATCATGTTCAGCATATTGCATTGCGCTGCGCCGGGTTTAATAACCTCGATTTAGACAGTGCAAAACACCACAAAATATCGGTTTCACGTGTTCCCCATTATTCGCCTGAATCGGTTGCTGAACACGCCATTAGCCTGATGCTTACCCTAAATCGCAAAACCCATAAAGCTTTTAACCGGGTCAGAGAAAGCAATTTTTCATTAAATGGATTAATGGGTTTTAATATGTTTAATAAAACCGCAGGCATTATTGGCACGGGTAATATTGGTATTGCAACAGCCAATATTTTACTTGGTATGGGGTGCAAAATTCTCTGTCATGATCCTCAACCTAGTGTGACGTTACTGGAAAAAGGTGTCGAGTATGTCGACTTAGACCAGCTATGCAAGCAATCAGATATCATCAGCCTGCATTGCCCGTTGCTAAAGAGCACGCAACATATGATTAATACCGACACGATAAACCGCATGAAACCGGGTGTTATGCTGATTAACACCTCACGGGGTGGTCTTATTGATACACAAGCGGTCATTCAAGGGCTTAAAAGCAGGCAGATTGGTTATTTAGGGCTGGATGTCTACGAAATGGAATCAGAATTATTCTTCGAAGACTTATCTGAAACGGTCATTCAGGACGACTCCTTTGAACGTTTATTAACGTTTCCAAATGTTTTAATTACCGGCCATCAAGGCTTTTTTACCCATGAGGCCATGCAGCAAATCGCCCAAACCACGTTACATAATTTACAGCTTTTTGCTGCCGGAGAGGCTGAACCAAACACCTTCTTATGCGTTTAAGCTTCCCTACGGGAGATAATATGAAAATATTTACCTAACCACATATAGGGTTCCTTGGCACCATATTGCAATTCCATGTTTTTCAGTTGTTGGTAGTGACTTTGTTGAATCGTTTTGTCCCTGACATAATCGTGAAAACAGCGGATACCGGCCTGATGAACAATGGTCATTGATAACTGTTCTAATTCAGCCATAACCTGTTTAGGCATCACCGCATTATTAGGATTGAGTCTGACTCGATTACCCACCGCAAAATCCTTGTCGATATAGTCAAAATTACCATACAACACGTTTCCGAATAAATGCGCATCCCGATTGAAGAAACTTAACGATAGCAATCCAGCCGGCTTTAATAACGACTTTAGTTTAGCGATAACAGCAATGGGATCCTGTAACCATTCCAATACCGCGTGACAAATCACCACATCGTATTGTGGTTGCTCATCAAGTTGCTGGATTTCGCCGTGCTGAAAACTTACACCACTATATTCCGCACATTGTTGCCGAGCCAAAGCCAGCATATCCGCTGAAATATCATTAATATGCAGCTGATGGCCCCGTTTTAATAATTCAACCGCCATCTCGCCACTCCCTCCACCGGCTTCCAGAATTCGGCAAGGCTCAGTTGGTAAGTGCTGGTCGAGATAATGAATCAATAATTCATGGCGCAATTGTCCTTTGGTCGTGCCATAAATATTGCGCTGAAATTTATTCGCTATCGAATCAAAGCTTTGATCTGGTTTATGATGGGGTTTCATTTGCTACAAGTTGCCTGTTATGGAAATTTTTACACTCAAAAAAATCGCGTCAATGTTACTGATGCCACTACCTCTTATTGTGACACTTTTACTGATTAGCTGGATATGTATTTATTGGCATCGACATAAATTGGCATATGCATTACAGGCGTTCGCTGTCATCACATTATTAACCACTTCAACATCTTGGTTACCCAATTATCTGCTGGGCAATCTGGAACAGCAATATCATCAGTTTGACCTTGCTACACCTGTCGATAAAATTGTGGTGATGGGGTGTGGACACACCAATGATGGTCGCTTGCCTATTACCTCACAAGTAAAACCCTGCTCGCTATACAGGCTGATTGAAGGCATGCGCATACAACAGGCTAATCCGGGCAGTATCTTAATCACCTCCGGTTATTCAGAAGAGCCTTTTAGCAACGCTGAAATGATGAAAAAACTCGCTGTTAGTCTGGGAGCCGATCCTAGTCGAATTCAATTACAAAATAATTCCCGCGACACCGAAGAAGAGGTGCTGAAATTAAAACCGATGCTCGGTCAACAGCCTTTTGCAATGGTTTCGTCGGCTAGTCATATGCAACGGGCCATGCACTTATTTCAACAACAAGGCTTGCATCCAATCGCTGCGCCAACCGAACATTTGGTTAAATATAGTGATGCAGTTGAACCCAGTTGGTGGAGTGAGTTACCCCATTCAACCAATATCTATAAATTTGAACGATATTGGTATGAAGCCATGGGGCAACTCTGGTTATTTTTACGCGGCAAATAAGATAGCTAACTACCAGTGCATTTTTTGTTTAATAAACTGGGTTAATTTATCTGCATTAACCTGATGTTGGGCAACCCGAGGATGTTGCCCGTACCCGTTGAAGTCAAAAAATAAGGTAGATAATTTCTGATCATCGAACTTATCTTCCATGGTTTTGACGGCTTGGCGAATATAATCCGGCCAAATAGAACCTTGTTTAGTTGCGTCCATACTACCCAGCGCACAAATTATTTCTGCTTGTGGGTATTTTGCCCGTATGGATCGAACAAAGGCGATGTAGGCATCGATTCGTTGCTGATCATTAGGGACCACTTTCATGCGGCCTTCCCGCTCAACCAACCAGCTGTCATTCTGCAAAAGATTAATCACCACCACTTCCGGCGTCCATTGATTGAAATCCCACTTTGAATCGTTATCCCCTACCGCACTCAACTGGTCGTAAAATTGCGGCATAATAAACGGAAACCAGCTAACCATGATTCCGATACCACTTTGCGAAATAGTGTGTAGCTCCGCGTTAAGCTGACGGGCTGCAATAGAGCCGTACGCCAGATAATTGTTTTTTTCCGACAGCAAATCATCTTTACCGTTATATGCTCCTTCATTGCCAGCACCGCTGGTAATCGAATCACCATATATTTCTATTTTATGTGCCAACGCTGGCGGAGCGGCAGATAACTGTTGTCCATCGTCTAATAACAGCCCCTTAAAGAGCGTACTTCCTTCTTCACCTTCTGTTCGCTTATAAATTTCCAGTTGATGCTGGCCAGTGCCCAACGTATTCGAGATCCAATAGGTTTTAAGACCTTTTTCAGTTTGAAGCACATAAGGATAACGATCATCTCCATCTACGATGACGTTGAAATAGTTTTTACCTAACTCGTCGTCCAATATTATCGACAACGAGGTACCACTAAAATTGGCTTTGATGCTGCTACCCGGCCAAGACAATTGAGGCGTTTTAGGATCGGTAAAATCAATCCGGCCAACATACCTAAACCCTTTATTATCCGGGCTAATGACACGTTGTTCTGCCTGTACCGCAAAAACACAAA
The DNA here is from genome assembly GCF_048268085.1 of Neptunicella sp. Taxonomy (NCBI): domain Bacteria; kingdom Pseudomonadati; phylum Pseudomonadota; class Gammaproteobacteria; order Alteromonadales; family Alteromonadaceae; genus Neptunicella; species Neptunicella sp. The sequence goes on from NZ_JBLWWF010000007.1 coordinate 164,162, forward strand.
CCAACCACACCAAGCAAATCCATTTCAATTTATTTATATACATAATTTTCTCTGTTAATTAAATCACCCAAAAATTTTCTAACCTTCCAAGAGAATAAATCCCTTAAGGTCAAACCGGGTTGTCAATATCGATAAATTTAACTTCTAATCCAAAAGCTGAGGCAATATATTCCCCAACCGCTTTAGCCCCATAACGTTCTGTCGCATGATGCCCCGCAGCAAAAAAGTGAATACCCATTTCTCGTGCGGTATGAATCGTCTGTTCTGAAACTTCTCCACTAATAAAGGCATCAATCCCCTGACTAGCGGCCAAATCAATATACCCCTGACCACCACCAGTGCACCATGCCACAGTTTTAATCGCATGTGATCCCCCAATTTCAACTAATGGCTGTCGATTTAATCTGTGCGCTATACGTTGTTCAAATTCCCTCACGTCAACAGGATTTTCCAATTCGCCTTGCATGGCGATACTTTGTGGATTATTTATTTCTAATCCTCCCGTGACATTAATCCCCAATAATTTGGCCAATTGGGCGTTATTACCCAATTCAGGGTGAATATCTAAAGGAAGATGATAGGCATACAGATTAATATCATGCTCAAGTAGCCTTTTTAATCGCCGTTGCTTCATGCCAACGATACGTTCATCCTCACCTGTCCAAAAGTAACCATGATGAACAAAAATTGCATCTGCATGATTTTCAATCGCTTTTTCAATAAGCGCTTGCGTCGCGGTCACTCCAGATACTAATCGGGATATTGTTGATTTACCCTCCACTTGCATTCCGTTAGGGCAATAATCCTTAACCGTTTGAGGCGCTAACAGATTATCCAACTCTATTAAAAGCTGCTTATTATTTATACTCATATTGCTTATCCTGTCGCCATAATTAGACATCCAATTTAAAAAGAGGTATAAAATGCCCTCACTTTTTAATCATAGAGAAAAACGGAACTATCCCGCAATGAGTAAACTGGATAAAGATCAAGTTATCGAAAAATTTACCCAAGCCTATCAGGCTGCTAATGGCAAAGCTCCGGTTATCGAAGCCAAAGGTGGTTGGTACAGTGTTGACGGTGGTAAAAATGTACGTCTGGCACAACTAGAAGAATTAGCTGACGAATTAGGTGCTGGTAAAGCAGCTCCTGCTGCTAAATCTGCGCCAGCGAAAAAAGCCGAGGCAAAAAAACCGGCGAAAAAAGCAGAAGCCGCTCCTAAAGCGAAAAAAGCAGCACCTGCTAAAAAACCGGCCAGCAAGCCAGCAGCTAAAACAAAAACGAAAAAATCTTCAGGCTTCTCGGTAAAAGAGTTTTGGAATAATTTGCTAAAATCGAAAGATCACGATTGCGACTCGCCTCGTTAATCGACTCTTCGTTGCAATAATTTGAATAAAAAACCTGTCAGATGACAGGTTTTTTATGTTGTATAACTTACCCAACCTTTAACTTAGTTGTATAACCCGGTTTATGTCGCTTTACCGGGATGAAATCACTACGTGCACAAATAATAGTTTGTTGCTCGGTCATGACGCTCAGCTCAAAGTTATTATTAGTTAACTGTTTCACTACGGTGGCAATACGAGCCTGAAAGCTTCCTCTTTTAATAAACACTTTTTTTCCGACTAAAGTCGAAGGTACTAAACCATACTGATTTAATAGATTGTCCGTTTGCATTGTCCGCTTAAAAGACTGAATTTAGTTGCCGCTAATTTAGCTTGTTTTATTCATTCAAGTAAGTATCAACAAAAATACCCATTCCAAACGTTTTATACCCAACCCATTGTCGCGATGTGTGTCATGTTGCCGACCTATTCATCCTTTGGGTGGAGACATAAAAAAAGCATCCTTTCAGATGCTTTATTAATTTACAACTTAGCGTTTTCTACGCGACTCTTAAGCTTTTGCCCGGGCCTAAAGGTAACAACCCTTCTGGCTCTAATCGGAATATCTTCGCCCGTTTTTGGATTTCTCCCTGGACGTTCATTTTTCTGGCGTAAGTCAAAATTACCAAAACCTGACAGTTTGACCTGCTCTCCGGCTTCAAGCGCTTCTCTTACTTCCTCAAAAAATGTTTCGACCAATTCCTTTGCATCACGCTTGTTGATCCCCAACTTCTCAAATAAATGATCCGCCATTTCTGCTTTGGTGAGTGCCATATATTCATTCCCTCAAGGATGCATCAAATTTCTCGGACAATACCGATACGATGTCGTTAACCATTGCCTGAATTTCTTGCTCTTCAAGTGTTTTTGTCGAGTCTTGTAAAGTTAAAGAGATTGCCAAACTTTTCTTACCATCAGCAACCCCCTTGCCTTTGTAGACATCGAACAAGTTTAGGCCAACTAATTGATTTACGCTACATTTTTCAATAGTAGACAGTATTTCGCCAATTGCAATTTGTTCATCAACAACAATCGCAATATCGCGCTTATTAGCTGGGTATTTGGATATTTCTTTCGCTGACGGCAATTGTCTTTGAGAGACCTTATCCAGATAAAGTTCAAATGCGAGTACTTTAGCATTTAAACCCAGTTTTTTATCGAACTGTGGATGCACTGCACCAACATACCCCACTAATTCATCAGCACAATAAATTTCGGCGGTTTGGCCTGGGTGTAAGGCGCTATGTTGAGCCGCTTTAAAACTGAATTGGCCTGAGTTAGCCGTGTTGGCTAACAGCATTTCAACGTCGGCTTTTATATCGTAAAAATCAACCGATTCAGCACCAAGATCCCAATGTTCACCATGACGGCTACCAGAGATACCCCCTGCGATCATTGCCTCCTGACGCACACCATTTTCAGCATTTTGATCAGGAATAAAACGTAAGCCTGTTTCAAATAAACGGATACGCCCCTGCTGCCGTTTCTGGTTGTATGACACAGCTTGTAACAATCCAGTCCATAAGCTTACTCGCATAACCGACATATCTGATGAAATCGGATGAGGTAACACTAAGCCAGGCAAATTGGGAAATAATGCTGATTGAACCGCAGGATCAACAAATGAATAGGTAATCGCTTCCTGATAACCACGATTAATCATGGTTTGCTTTAACATATTTAATGGCAGTTCAGCTTCACGACGGGTTGAAAGTTGTAAATGTGCCAACGGCGCCTGATCGGTAATATTGTTATACCCATATACTCTGGCAACTTCTTCAATTAAGTCTTCTTCAATACTAATATCAAAACGATAGGTAGGCACTGTCACATGCCATTCCAAGCCACTATCAGTTTGATTAGACTGCACATCAAAACCTAAGCGTTGTAGGATTTCCTGTACTTGTTCAGGCGCAATTTCAACTCCCAATAAACGGAATAGCCGTGCCTGACGTAACACCACCTGAGCGGCCTGTGGAATAAATTGTTCATCAACTGCTTCAACAATTGGCCCAGCCTGTCCACCGACGATACTTAACAGTAATGCGGTCGCCCGTTCCATCGCTGTACGTTGTAATTGCGGATCCACACCTCGTTCATAACGATGGGATGCATCAGTATGTAAACCATATTGACGGGCGCGGCCTGTAATGGCGAGTGGAGCGAAAAAAGCACTTTCCAGAAAAATGTCTGAACTGTTTGCCGTCACTCCGGAATCTAAACCACCAAATATGCCTGCCATTGCTAATGCTTTGTTATCATCGGCAATCACTAAAGTATCAGACTTGAGTTCGACTTCATTACCATCCAATAATACCAATTTCTCTTTATCGTTGGCCAAACGCACATCAATTTCACCCTCAATTTTTGACAAATCAAAGGCATGCATGGGATGTCCCATTTCCAATAATACGAAATTGGTTACGTCCACCACTGGATCGATACTACGCACTCCACAGCGGCGTAATTTTTCCTTTAACCATAACGGAGTTGCCGTGTTCAGGTTAATCCCTTTGATAACCCTGCCAAGATAACGGGGGCACGCCTGAGGTGCAGACAGTTTAATACCGCGTTTATCATCAATACTGGCAGCAACCGGTTCTACTTGTGGAGCGGTAACAGCCGCCTGATTTAACACCCCCACTTCACGGGCTAAACCACGAATACCTAAACAATCGGCGCGATTAGGCGTCAAATCCACTTCAATAGTCGAGTCATCCAATTGTAAATAATCCCGAATATCAACACCAATAGGCGCATCGAGTGGCAATTCAATAATACCATCGTGATCATCAGACAACTGTAATTCCGAGTTAGAACACAACATGCCAAAAGAAGGCTGACCGCGTAATTTAGCTTTTTTAATCTTAAAATCACCGGGCAATACGGCCCCCACCATCGCTACCGCGACTTTTAAGCCTTGACGGCAATTAGGCGCACCACAAACAATATCGATAAGCTCATCTTGGCCAACATTAATTTTTGTCACCTGCAATTTATCGGCATCCGGGTGTGGGCCACATTCCACTACTTCACCGATAATCACACCACTAAACTGACCTGCGACAGGCTCAACACCGTCAACTTCCAACCCGGCCATAGTAATTTGATGGGCAAGTTGTTCAGTAGATACTGCGGGGTTCACCCACTCTCTTAACCACTTTTCACTGAATTTCATTGTTATTTGCCCTTACTTGAACTGTTTGATAAAACGCAAATCGTTTTCGAAGAATGAACGCAAATCATTAACGCCATAGCGGATCATCGTCAGCCGTTCCACCCCAATTCCAAAGGCAAAACCGGTATATTCTTCCGGATCAATATTGACTGCTTTAAGTACATTAGGATGCACCATTCCGCAACCTAACACTTCTAACCACTTGCCATTTTCCTGCATCACGTCCACTTCAGCTGAAGGCTCGGTAAAAGGAAAATAGGAAGGACGAAAACGCACTTCCAGTTCACGTTCAAAAAAGTGATTTAAAAAGTCATGCAAAATGCCCTTAAGCTCGGCAAAATTGACATTTTTATCTACCATCAACCCTTCAACCTGGTGAAACATGGGTGTATGAGTCTGATCGTAATCGTTCCGATACACCCGCCCAGGAGAAATAATGCGTAACGGTGGCTGCTCGGTTTCCATCGTACGAATTTGTACCCCTGACGTTTGAGTACGCAGCATCAGGTTAGGATTAAAATAAAATGTATCGTGATCAGCGCGAGCCGGGTGATGGGCAGGAATATTCAGTGCATCAAAGTTATGGAAACCATCTTCCACTTCAGGACCCGTTTTGACACTAAATCCAATGCTACTAAAAAAGTTTTCCATCCGCTCGATAGTACGACTGACCGGATGTAATCCGCCCATTTCAGTGCTTCGTCCAGGAAGGGTGACATCAATAGTTTCAGCGGCCAGTTTGGCATTAAGTTCAGCTGCTTTTAATTCTTCACCTCGAAGATGAATAATCTGCTGAATTTGTTGTTTCGCCTGATTGATTTTTTGCCCTGCTGCAGGACGTTCTTCATTGGATAATTTACCTAACCCTTTTAGAAGTTCAGTCAACTTACCTTTTTTGCCCAGATATTCCACTCGAACTACATCCAGCTCGGCAGGCTGAGATGCACTATTTATCTGTTCTTCGGCTTGTTTAATTATGGCAATTAAGTCCATTATTTCTCCAACATGCAAATACGTTTTTGCAAGGCCTCACTCGGCCACGATAAAAAAGGGAGATTTTACACGAAAAGGGCTTTTATCCGCCAGTTTTGCGACGATAAATTACTAATTTTTCAGTATTTAAATGAAATTGAACGAGCGTTTTAGTTTACTGGCAAGCAAACGACGCAAAAATACACTTTTTCCGTCGGCAGAAACGAAAAACGGGAAGCATCCTGCTTCCCGTTTTCCGAAAGAACTTAAACTTAATTAATTAATAGTTAATTAAGCCAATGCACCTTTAGCCGCTTCGACTAATGCGCTGAATGCTGTTTTATCATGTACTGCGATGTCAGCCAGGATCTTACGATCGATTTCGACAGACGCTTTTTTCAGACCGTTGATGAAACGGCTGTATGACAAACCATTTTGACGTGCCGCAGCATTAATACGTGCAATCCATAATTGACGGAATTGACGCTTACGCTGACGACGGTCACGATATGCATATTGACCAGCTTTAGTTACTGCCTGAACAGCAACGCGGTAAACACGACTACGAGCACCGTAGTAACCTTTAGCCTGTTTTAATACTTTTTTGTGACGAGCACGGGCAACAACGCCCCTTGTAACTCTTGCCATTATTCAGTCTCCTTAGTTTAAGCGTACGGCAACATGCGTTGGATTAACGCAGTATCCGAATCATGGGCCAATTTTTTGCCACGTAAGTGACGTTTACGCTTAGAACTCTTCTTGGTCAAAATATGACGCAAGTGAGACTGTTTAGTCTTAAAGCGACCGGAAGCTGATTTTTTAAAACGCTTCGCGGCACCGCTATGGGATTTCATTTTAGACATTGCTAAAACTCCGCATTTTTAAATAAAGGGTTTAAAACCCTAATAGTTTCAACATGATAGCAAGGTGAACAGTGATGAGCTGTTACTTGTATACCTTAACTACCGCTTTATAGGGGCTAACACCATGATCATCTGACGACCCTCTACCCGATTAGGGAAAGATTCGCAGTTGGCAATGTCTTCTAAATCAGCTTTAACCCGATTAAGTTGTTCAATGCCAATCTCTTGGTGTGCCATTTCACGTCCGCGGAAACGGATTGTTACTTTGGCTTTATCACCGCCTTCAAGAAAGCGACGCAGGTTGCGCAGTTTTACCTGGTAATCGCCTTCATCCGTGCCAGGGCGAAATTTAATCTCCTTGACCTGAATTTGTTTTTGTTTCTTTCTCTGCTCTTTTACAGCTTTGCTCTTTTCAAAGAGGAACTTACCGTAGTCCATAATTTTACAAACCGGTGGTTCCGCATTTGGGCTAATTTCGACTAAGTCCAAATCCAACTGAACGGCGGCATTTAATGCTTCATCGATACTGACTACACCTAATTGCTCACCATCCTTGCCAACTAAACGAACCTCTTTTGCTTCTATTTCTTCGTTGATAGATGCTTTGTCCGCAGCCGAACCTTTATTGTTAGCGCCTTTAATATGCTATTCCTCCAGGAAATTAATCAAAATATTTGCTACTGACCTGTTGTTGAAGCTTGCCAATCAAGTCTTCAACACTCAACTTACCCAGGTCTTCACCTTTACGAGTCCTTACTGCAACTTGGTTTGACTCCATTTCTTGATCGCCAATTACCAACATGTAAGGAACACGCTTAAGCGTGTGCTCGCGGATTTTAAAGCCTATCTTCTCATTTCTCAAGTCCGACTTGACTCTAAATCCAGATTCTTTCAGTGTTTTTTCAAGTTTTTTGACATAAGCAGCCTGATTATCGGTAATATTCATGATTACCACCTGTAACGGTGCCAGCCATAATGGGAATAATCCAGCGTACTGCTCAGTTAAAATTCCGATAAAGCGTTCCAGTGAACCTAAAGTTGCACGATGGATCATGACCGGTACTTTCTTTTCACCATCTTCAGCCACATAAGTCGAACCCAGTCGTCCTGGCATAGAAAAGTCCAACTGTACAGTTCCGCACTGCCAGGCTCGATCAAGACAGTCATATAAGGTGAATTCGATTTTGGGTCCATAAAATGCGCCTTCGCCCGGTAAGTATTGGAATTCAATTCCTTTACTATCTAGTGCGGCAGCCAATTTTTGTTCCGCTTTGTCCCATATCTCATCACTACCGACTCGTTGTTCAGGACGAGTTGACAGTTTGACCACGATATTTTCAAAACCAAAGGTCTTGTAAGTTTCGTAGATCATATCGATACAACGACCTACTTCATCCAGAATTTGCTCTTCAGTACAGAAAATATGTGCGTCGTCTTGAGTAAATCCACGTACCCGCATTAAACCGTGCAAGGCACCTGATGGTTCATTACGGTGACAACAACCAAATTCAGCCATTCGTAATGGTAAATCACGATATGATTTCAGTCCCTGATTAAAGATTTGCACATGACCAGGACAGTTCATTGGTTTTATTGCGTACTCACGTTTTTCTGATTCGGTGGTAAACATATTTTCGGCATACTTATCCCAATGGCCTGATTTTTCCCACAAGGACCGATCCATCATTAATGGACCTTTCACTTCACCGTAATCATATTTACGTTGCTTTTCACGAATAAACTTTTCTAGCTCGGTGTAAATCGTCCAGCCATCATTATGCCAAAACACCATGCCAGGTGCTTCTTCCTGCCAATGAAATAAATCCAGTGTTTTACCAATTTTACGGTGGTCACGTTTTTCAGCTTCTTCTAAACGCACTAAATAACTGGCTAACTGTTTTTTATCGGCCCAAGCAGTGCCATAAATCCGCTGCAACATTTTATTGTCGCTATTACCTCGCCAGTAGGCTCCGGCCACTTTCATCAATTTAAAATGCTGACAAAAACGCATATTGGGGACATGAGGACCACGACACATATCGATGTATTCTTCGTGATGGTACAACCCGGGATGATCGCCCTTGTCTATATTGTCATCCAGAATCTCGATTTTGTAGGATTCACCGCGACTTTCAAAGGTATCCCGCGCTTGCTGCCAGTTGACGACTTTTTTAACGACGTCGTAATTCGTTTTAGCTAACGCCTTCATGCGCTTTTCTAAGGCATCCAAGTCTTCTTGAGATAAGGGACGGTCAATATCCACGTCATAATAAAAGCCGTTATCAATAACAGGACCGATAGCCATTTTGGTATCAGGCCACAATTGTTTGATAGCATGACCTAATAAATGCGCACAGGAATGGCGAATAATTTCAATGCCATCGTCATCCCGAGCCGTAATAATTTGCAACGCAGCATCTTTTTCGATCAAATCACAAGCATCAACTAACTGACCATCGACCTTGCCTGCAATTGTCGCTTTGGCTAAACCAGGACCAATATCATTAGCAACATCAAGAACAGAAACAGATTCAGAAAATTGGCGTTGGCTGCCATCGGGAAGTGTTATTAAAGGCATGTAAATTCCTAATACAGTGGTGACACAAACCAAGTGCCACATGCAATTTAAATAGTTCAAAAATATAAAACACCCACTTCGGGGTGTTTTTTAGGCTAAGTCCAAAATAAATAAATAGAATGAACTGATATAGGGCGTACTATAACGAATTTGACGATAAAAATGCAATCTATGATTTTGAGTTTAACACTTGTCAATAGCCTTTATGGACGCGATTCAAGCATAAAGATTTAAAGTAGAAAATGATCATATTCGGCTCGTTCGTAAAATGTCACCATCAAACATAAAATAATCACCGTTATAAATCAGATGAGCGGCCCTCAAGAATAATTGTTAAAGCCTATTCCAGTGCAATCCAGTGATCTGGATTCACAACATCATTAACCACTCATCTTTTCAAAAATATCGACCATAATTAACCAACGTTATCCAATTAGGTTTTAACTATGTGGCAATATATTTACGAACAGATTAGCGCGTCAATAGATGCCCCTTTTAGCTGTGATAAACCACGTTCGCTTAAAACCGCCAGTGACAAACAAATATATATTCTAGAAAACCCTCAGTACCAATTTTTTATTAAACTGGCAGCCAAAGGTCACAAATCACACTTTGAAGCTGAGGTAATAGGATTAGAGCATTTACGTATCGCGGGAGATCTTTATATTCCGCAAGTCATAAGTTGCGGTATCACCGCCCAAAAAAGCTTTTTAATCTTGGAATACTTGCCTTTTACTTCGCCTACCGAATCAGATTGGCAACGCTTTGGGCAACAACTAGCCCAATTACATCAATTTGAACCACAATCTATGTATGGGTGGCAGGAAGATAATTATATTGGTGCGACAGTACAACCCAATCAATGGCATAAAAAATGGGCCACTTTTTTTGCAGAACAACGTATTGGTTATCAATTACAACTGCTTAAAGAAAAAGGTCATGAATTAGCCAATATTGATTCGGTGATAGACAAGGTAAAAACCTTACTGCATAACCATCAGCCCGAGGCGAGTTTGCTGCATGGTGATTTATGGCAAGGTAATTGTAATTTTATCTATCAGCAAGCCTGTCTGTTTGATCCGGCTTGTTATTACGGCGACCGAGAAACCGATCTGGCCATGACCGAATTGTTCGGTAAATTTCCAATGCCTTTTTATCAAGGCTATAACCAAATATGGCCACTTGATGATGGTTATGAATACCGCAAACCTGTCTATCAGCTTTATCACATACTTAACCATGCTTTACTTTTTGGCGGTAACTATTTGGCATCTGCACACAGTCTTATCATCAACCTTGATGTATAGCTGACTAAAATTTACAATCATTTCAAATAATTAGTCTTAAATAAGCTAACAATGCAAAATAAAGTCATCCTTATTACCGGTGCCGCGAAACGCATTGGCGCCCATTGCGCAAAACACCTTCATCAGTTAGGCGCAAACATCATTATTCACTGTAACCATTCTATTGAGGATGCAACTCAATTAGCCAATCAACTCAATGGTATCAGAGCTCATTCAGCTAAGGTCATTCAGGGCGACATTAGTGATTATCAGCAGTTGGACAATATTGCCCAACAAGCCAGACAAGCTTTCGGGCACATTAATGTTCTGGTCAATAATGCATCTACTTTTTATCCCAAAGCTTTTGGCGACAATAATTTAGACGACTGGCAATCGCTAGTTGGCTCGAATATGCAGGGACCATTCTTTCTAACTCAGTATCTCAAAAAAGATTTACAACGAGATCATGGCGTTATCATAAATATGCTAGATATTCATGCACAAAGCCCGCTAAACAACCATACTTTATATTGCATGGCGAAAGCCGCTCAGGCAATGATGACCAAATCCTTAGCGATGGAACTCGCACCGCTAATCAGAGTCAACGGAATTGCCCCCGGCGCAATTATGTGGCCAGAAAACAGCATGGACAATCAAACCAAACAGGACATTCTGGCACAAATTCCGTTGACCGAATTAGGCAGCGCTGAAGATATTGCACAAGCCATGGCCTATTTAATTCAGGCACCTTACGTTACCGGCCAAATTTTGGCGGTTGATGGAGGAAAAAGCTTGAATTAACGATCTCAGGAGACGTTATGGACACTAAACATAAGATAATTGAATGCCCACATTGCGGGCATAAAATGCATATCGACCTTGATTACAGCAATGGTGATCAGGATTATTTTGAAGATTGCACCAATTGCTGTAATCCTATTCATTTAAACTTACATATTAATGAGTTACGCCATACGCTGGAGCTGAATATTAGTTCAGATGACGAACAGATTTATTAAACCCTGTATCGCCAGACTAATCTTTACCCCTTATATTTTAATGTAAGATGTTTAGGATCCGGTACTCGCACACGACTGGCTAAGGGATGTTGCTGGCGTTTCAATTCAGCTAACACGAGCTGCGCCACTTCTCGGGCACCTAATTGATTAAGATGCGTATCATCCGACACTCCTACCGGATAATTGGGGTGTACGCCAGGTGCAATATGCATAAAGCGCAATAAAGAACCAGCATCACCTTGAGCCTGAAAATGATCGTGGGTCAATTTTTCTGCATCAATTAATACAACTTTTTTTTCAGTAGCTACTTTTCTAACCAAATCCGCATAAACTGGGTGAGTTTCCTTTAAGTTGCCGTGTTGATCAAAATAACGCCGCGCGATAGGTGTTAACAGTAACGGATGCGCTTTTTTGGCTCGCGTATCTGCAACGAAACGTTTTAAATTGTCTATAAACTGCTCTGGGCTGGTATAACGATCGACCTTACTTTTATGCTCATCATTATGGCCAAACTGGATAAACACATAATCACCTGGATGTAACGCATCAAGAATAGATTGCCAACGTCCCTCACTTATAAAGGTACGAGTACTACGGCCGTTTTTAGCGCGGTTATCAACCTTAACCTGATCATCAAAAAAGTAACTAAACGGCACGCCCCAACCGGTTTCAGGGTAATCCTTAATCTCTTTAATCGCCATTGTAGAGTCGCCTACCATAAAAACTTGTGTAACCAATCCATCAGCCCATGAAATAGTGGCAGAAAATACCAATATGATAGTTAACAGGAGTTTGCGCATAGTAACCTCGTATTCAATCGTTGTATAAAACAGCAAGGCAAGAATAAAGCTTCAGCGTGAATATCACCTAACAATTGGATGTTTTATTCGTATATTAAACAATAACTGCTCAGTTAATGTTCAGTCAGTTCAAAAAATCCCTGTTCAACTCAATATTGGCCAAAAACTGCTTGCACTGATATGTTGGCATCGTTACTATACGCGCCGTTTCCAGCATCCACGCAGGAAATGACTTCTTCAGTGCGTCCGTAGCTCAGTTGGTTAGAGCACCACCTTGACATGGTGGGGGTCGGTGATTCGAGTTCACTCGGACGCACCATTTTTTCGTTTAAATTCTTTATATTTTCTCAGTTGGTGCACGCACCACCACTCTTTATCACCCGGTCCAAAGGTCGGTGATTCAAGTTCACTCGGACGCACCATTCATTTTTCCATTCCAATTTTTTTATACTCATCCATTTCAAATAAAATTAACGATTCATACATCTCCCGCTATTGCGTCGTATCAATGCTAATAAACTCTCAGTCCTAATTATTATTTTACATAAAATACAATCAGTTAGATTATTCTTCCTGATGACAATACACATAAAATAATCGTCAATTGTTTCATTCAATGACATCCTGTTAATTTGCAAACAGGGCATGCTTCACTAAGCCCATTGTTGAAAATTTATATGCCAACGCCCATGCATAATGGGTATACACTAACAAGATGAAAAATAAGTTAGTTAGCTAAACATGGCGTAAGGTATGGGTATGGAATTTAAAGACTACTACAAAATTTTAGGAGTCAAAGAAGACGCTGATCTGAAGGAAATTAAAAAAAACTATCGAAAAATGGCGCTTAAATATCATCCGGATATGAACCCTCACGACGGTGCCGAAGATAAATTCAAAGAAGTCGCCGAAGCTTACGAAGTACTTAAAAATGCCGAACGCAGAGCCGAATATGATGAATTGAGACGTTATGGCGGTGGGTCAAAAAGGGGGTTTGAGCCACCCCCTGACTGGCAACGCAGTGGCGGATACCACGATTCAGGCAGAGAACCTTCCGGGCAAAACTTTTCTGATTTTTTTAATTCTGTTTTTGGTGGTAGTTTCACTCAATCCCATCATACAGACCGTCACGACGGATTCGCTATTAAAGGTCAGGATGCCGAAATTGAAGTACCAGTTTTTCTGGAAGATACTCTTGCTCAACATTCCAGAAAAATTGAATTTAGTCTTCCTGTTTATGAAAACCATCAAATCAAACACGTCAATAAAATTCTAAATGTCAAAATTCCGATGGGGGTCAGTGATGGAGAACGAATAAGGCTCAAAGGGCAAGGTGGACCCAGTCAGGGTAATGGCCCTAGTGGCGACCTTTACTTGCATATTCGCTTGGTCCCTCACCCCTTATTCGACGTGCAAGGCCATAACCTGTTGCTAACCGTCCCCATATCTCCGTGGGAAGCCGCATTAGGCTGCAAAGTGACGGTGCCAACCTTGGCTGGAAAAGTGAATCTGACAATATCCCCTAATAGTCAATCCGGACAAAAATTGAGAATTAAAGGTAAGGGTCTAAGGAATAAACAGGGTTCAGGTGACTTACTGGCAGTATTGAAAATTGTCGTCCCTACCACTAGTACTGAAAAAATTAACCAGTTATGGCAGCAAATGGCTGAATTAAATGATTTCGATCCCAGAGCGGAATGGAGCAAATAATATGGCTGATTTAACCTTTCAAATATCAGCAGTTGAATTATATGCATTCGAGCATATTACGGCAGAAGTGGTAACCACAATTGTCGAATTTGGTATAGCCGAGCCAATTGATGGCGATAATCCCAGCGACTGGATCTTTGATACCAATAGCGCTCACTGGATAAAAAAAGCCGTTCGTCTCTATCGAGATCTAGAAATTGACTGGGTGGCGGTTTGTATGGTCATTGACTTGCTGAAGCAAAAAGATCAATTACAGCAAGAAAATCAGCAACTACGGGCACAACTACAACGTTTTATCTAAATCCACTCATCCATAAGGCTTTAGATAATAAACCCGACTACCTAACAAAAGGCTTGTAACCCGGTTTGGGCCCGTCCCAATATTAAGCCGTGCACATCATAAGTGCCTTCATAGGTGTTGACGGTTTCTAAATTGAGCATATGACGCATGACATGGAATTCGTCGGCAATACCATTACCGCCATGCATATCGCGCGCAGCTCTGGCAATATCTAATGATTTTCCGCAATTATTACGCTTAACCAAAGAAATCATAGTGGGATCCCAGTTCCCCTTATCGATAAGCCTTCCGACTCGCAATGAACCTTGTAATCCCAAACTGATTTCGGTTTGCATATTGGCTAACTTAGTTTGAAATAACTGGGTCTGAGCTAATGGACGATTAAATTGCTGACGATCTAAGCCATATTGACGAGCAGCATGCCAACAAAACTCGGCCGCCCCTAACGCCCCCCATGAAATGCCATAGCGAGCCATATTCAAACAACTAAATGGCCCTTTTAATCCGCGTACCTCAGGAAACATGTTTTCATCTGGGACAAACACGTTATCCATCACAATTTCACCAGTGATAGATGCCCGTAAGGATAATTTGCCTGCAATTTTCGGCGCACTGAGTCCCGGCATGCCTTTTTCCAGTACAAAACCACAAATTTGATTGTTATCAGCTTCGTTTTTGGCCCACACCACAAAGACATCAGCAATGGGCGAATTGGTTATCCACATCTTCGAGCCATTTAATCGATAACCACCCTCCACCTTTTTAGCGTGGGTTTTCATGCTTGCCGGATCGGATCCAGAATCAGGCTCGGTTAACCCGAAACAGCCCACATATTCACCCGTTGCCAATTTGGGTAAATATTTTTCTTTCTGAGCATCAGTACCAAATTGATAAATAGGATGCATGACTAAAGATGACTGCACACTCATCGCGCTGCGATACCCACTATCGACGCGTTCTACTTCACGGGCCACTAATCCATAAGTGACATAATTAACACCTGAACATCCGTAACCATTAATAGTGGCGCCCAATAAGCCGACTTCACCGAACTGACGCATTATATTAGGATCAAAGTGCTCATTGCGATTTGCCATCAGAATACCAGGCATCAATTTTTCCTGACAAAAGCTGTGCGCCGCATCACGCACCATTCTTTCATCTTCAGACAATTGATCATCGAGTAACAATATGTCATCCCAATTGGTTAATACTGCATTTGCCATGATGTACCCTTGTTAACAATATAAAATGTCATTCATGTATTAATAGCAACTCGCTGGTACTCTCACCCAACCTTCCATCAACACTCTGGCGCTGCGGCTCATTATGGCCTTAGTTACGGTCCATTGACCATCAACTTGTTTCGCTTCAGCCCCGACTCGCAATGTACCTGAAGGATGCCCAAAGCAAACCGAATTACGTACACCGCCTCCGGCCGCCAAATTGACCAGTGTCCCAGGGATAGCCGCCGCCGTTCCTATTGCTACTGCGGCGGTGCCCATCATAGCATGATGTAACTTGCCCATTGATAAGGCTCGGACATTGACATCAATATCATTCACATCGATTGGTTTGCCACTGGATGATAAATAACGTTTAGGTGCAGCAATAAATGCCACTTTGGGCGTATGCTGACGCGCCACGGCTTGATCAATATGGTCAATCAGTCCCATTTTAACCGCACCATACGCTCGGATAGTTTCGAACATGGCGAGGGCTTTTTCGTTGCTGTTAATCGCATCTTGCAACTCGGTTCCATCGTAGCCAAGCTCTTGAGCATTAATAAAAATGGTCGGAATACCCGCATTAATCAATGTCGCTTGCAATATCCCTACACCGGGTACGTCAAGCTGATCGACCACATTGCCGGTTGGGAACATAGCTCCGTCCCCATCAGCGGGGTCGAGAAATTCAACTTGCACTTCTGCCGCAGGAAAAGTCACCCCATCCAGCTCAAAATCTCCCGTTTCCTGTACTTCCCCATTTCTAATGGGCACATGGACGATAATGGTTTTAGCAATATTGGTCTGCCAAATTCGCACCATCGCCACACCGTTTTGCGGTATACGGCTGGGATCCACTAATCCCTTGCTGATCGCGAAGGAACCAACAGCGGCGGTCAAGTTTCCGCAGTTACCGCTCCAGTCGATAACCGGCTTATCAATCGCTACCTGACCAAACAGGTAATCCACATCATGATCCGGTTGTTGGCTTTTGGATAAAATCACCGTTTTACTGGTGCTGGAAGTCGCTCCGCCCATCCCGTCGGTATGTTTACCATACGGGTCCGGGCTGCCAATGACTCGCAGCAATAAGGCATCGCGCTCTTTTCCCGCAACCTGCGCTGCTTCCGGCAAATCCAGCAAGTTAAAAAACACGCCTTTCGAGGTTCCGCCACGCATATAAGTGGCTGGGATTTTAATTTGTGGCTGGAACGTCATCTATATACCTACCTAAGTAATGCTAATTTAAGTTACGCGCTGAAACAGTCCTTCGCTCGCTGATCAGCGCGCGTTATTCGCCGATAGACTTTATGCTGTAGCTTCCAGAAAATCCTGAGCAAAACGCTGTAATACGCCGCCGGCAGAATATATCGACAATTCTTCACCGGTATCCAACCGACATAACACCGCTACATCCTGTGACTGACCATTTTTGCGATTAATCCGCAGGGTCAGCGCACAGCCAGGCGTGGGGTCTCCTATTACGTCAAAGGTTTCACTGCCATCAATTTCCAGAGTATGTCTGTCGGTACCCGACTCAAATTGCAACGGTAACACGCCCATACCGACTAAATTAGTGCGGTGAATGCGTTCAAAGCCTTCGGCCACAATCACTTGCACGCCCGCCAATCGGACGCCTTTAGCGGCCCAGTCTCGCGATGACCCCTGACCGTAATCAGCACCAGCGATAATAATCAACGGCTGTTTACGCTGCATATAGGTTTCTATTGCTTCCCACATGCGGGTGACTTTGCCTTCCGGCTCAATTCGAGCCAGTGAACCCTGTACCGTTTTGCCATTTTCCTGCACCATTTCATTAAACAGCTTGGGGTTGGCAAAAGTCGCACGTTGCGCGGTTAAATGATCACCCCGATGGGTCGCATAGGAATTAAAGTCTTCCTCTGGTAAACCCATCTTATGCAGATATTCGCCAGCGGCACTGTCGCGCATAATCGCATTGGAGGGGGATAAATGATCAGTGGTAATATTGTCACCCAATACCGCTAACGGTCGCATACCTGTCATACTGCGTTCACCGGCCAGCGCCCCTTCCCAATAGGGTGGACGACGGATATAAGTACTTTGCGGACGCCAATCGTATAACGGATTAATTTGTTCACCGTAATCCACTGACAATTCAAACATCGGATTATATACATTGCGAAATTGTTCAGGCTTAACGCTTTGAGCAATAACCGCGTCAATTTCTTCATCACTTGGCCATAAGTCCTTCAATGTCACCGGATTACCTTGTGGGTCGATTCCCAATGTATCTTTTTCAATATCAAAACGGATAGTCCCGGCAATGGCATAGGCCACCACTAAAGCCGGAGAGGCCAAAAACGCCTGCTTGGCATAGGGATGAATACGTCCATCAAAGTTACGATTACCGGATAAGACTGCAGTGGCATATAAATCCCGCTCCACTACTTCTTGCTGAATATCAGGGTCTAGCGCACCGCTCATGCCATTGCATGAGGTACAGGCAAAACCAACGATACCAAAACCGAGTTTTTCCAGTTCAGCTAATAAATTGGACTCTTGCAAATACAGTTGTACCGCTTTTGAACCCGGTGCCAGCGAACTTTTCACCCAGGATTTACGAGTTAATCCTTTGGCATTGGCATTGCGAGCTAATAAACCAGCTGCGATGACATTGCGCGGATTACTGGTGTTAGTGCAACTGGTAATAGCGGCGATTATCACCGCTCCATCAGGCATTTTTCCTGCTTCGTTTTCTACCACACCGCTAATTCCGCGCTGGGCTAATTCAGAGGTTGGCACGCGACTATGGGGATTGGATGGGCCAGCAATATTACGTACCACCGAAGATAAATCAAAAGTTAATACTCTTTCATATTCGGCTGTGGCTAAACTATCTGCCCATAAACCGGTATGTTTGGCGTAGGTTTCCACCAGTTTGACTTGCTCGGCATCACGCCCGGTTAAAGTCAGATAATCAATGGTTTGCTGATCAATATAAAACATTGCCGCAGAGGCACCGTATTCCGGAGTCATATTAGAAATCGTGGCGCGGTCGCCTAAGGTCAAATGCGCGACACCTTGCCCATAAAATTCCAGAAATGACGACACCACTTTTTGTTGACGCAGGAACTCGGTCAGCTCCAATACAATATCCGTAGCGGTAATACCCGGTTGCGGTTTACCGGTTAATTCTACCCCGATAATGTCGGGCAAACGCATATAAGACGCACGTCCCAGCATCACGCTTTCGGCTTCCAGGCCCCCCACTCCCAAGGCAATCACGCCCAACGCATCCACATGCGGGGTGTGGCTGTCGGTACCCACTAAGGTATCAGGAAACGCCACACCATCACGGGAATGCACCACAGGCGACATCCGCTCCAGATTGATTTGGTGCATAATGCCGTTACCGGGCGGGATCACATCCACATTCTTGAATGCGGTTTTGGTCCAGTTAATAAAATGAAAGCGATCTTCATTGCGCCTGTCTTCAATATCGCGATTTTTTTGAAACGCATCAGCGTCAAATCCGCCATGTTCCACTGCGAGTGAATGATCCACAATCAACTGGGTTGGTACCACCGGATTCACTTTAGCTGGATCGCCGCCTTTAGCGGCAATGGCATCACGCAGTCCGGCCAAATCCACTAACGCTGTTTGACCGAGAATATCGTGACACACCACCCGGGCCGGAAACCACGGAAAATCCAGGTCGCGCTTGCGCTGAATAATTTGTTTGAGTGAATCGGTTAACATATCTGGTGGGCAACGACGCACCAGATTTTCTGCCAATACTCGCGAGGTATACGGCAATTTATCGTACGCACCGGGCTCGATGTCATTTACTGCGGCTCGAGTATCAAAATAATCCAGCTCGGTGCCGGGCAACGGTTTGCGATTTTGATAATTCATGGCGTTATTCACTTAGCTCGACGGTTGCGCGCTCTTCAATCGCAGGCACCTTGCGCAGCGACTCACCGGTATATTCTGCTGACGGACGGATAATACGATTATCTGCACGTTGCTCCATTACATGCGCGGCCCAGCCCGTTAAGCGTGACATCACAAAAATCGGGGTAAACAGCTTGGTCGGAATTCCCATAAAGTGATAAGCCGATGCATGGAAAAAGTCAGCATTACAAAACAGGCCTTTTTCCCGTTTCATAACTTCTTCACAGCGCACCGACACAGGATAAAGCACTTCGTCACCCACATCTTTGGCCAATTTTTGTGACCACTGTTTAATAATTTCGTTGCGGGGATCCGATTCGGAATAAATCGCATGACCAAATCCCATGATTTTCTCTTTACGCTCCAACTTGCCCATCATTTCCCGTTCAGCATGCTCTGCAGAGGTAAACCCCTGAATCATTTCCATGGCTGCTTCGTTTGCTCCACCATGCAAGGGACCTCGCAATGAGCCTATTGCACCGGTAATACAGGAATGCATATCCGATAAGGTAGAAGCACATACTCTTGCGGTAAAAGTAGACGCGTTAAACTCATGCTCGGCATATAAAATTAGTGATACGTGCATGACTTTTTCATGCAATTCGTTCGGCTTTTTGCCGTGTAACAGGTGCAGGAAATGCGCGCCGATAGAATCATCATCGGTTTCAGTATCAATCCGCACACCGTCATGGCTATAGCGATACCAGTAACAAATGATACTGGGGAAACAGGCTAACATACGATCAGTCACCAAACTTTGCTGCTCAAAGTCCAACTCGGTTTCCAGATTGCCTAACATTGAACAACTGGTGCGCAAGACATCCATCGGGTGAGCCTCGGCTGGAATACGTTCCAATACATCTTTTAGTGCGTCGGGTAACCCTCGCATCGCACGAAGTTCCGCTTTATATACATCCAATTCAACCTGACTGGGTAAACGCCCTTTTAAGATCAAATAAGCGACTTCTTCAAACTGACAGTGTTCGGCCAAATCTTTGACATCGTAACCACGATAAGTCAAACCTGAACCTGACTGGCCCACTGTGGATAATGCGGTTTTACCGGCTACCTGACCACGCAAACCAGCGCCACTTAATACCTTTGCCATAGGATTTTCTCCTGAATTTTATTTGTAGAATACGACGTTAATTTATGAGTTATTTAAATGAGTTGAGTTTCAATTTATTTATTTTTTTCTTGCGCAAATAACGCATCGAGTTTTTGTTCATAGTCGTGATAACCAAGATAGTCATACAACTCCATTCGAGTTTGCATGTTATCCAGTTCGGATTTTTGATCACCTTGTTCCAGAATAGTGCGATAGACCTTTTCTGCCGCTTTATTCATGGCTCGAAAAGCACTCAAGGGATAAAGCACCATATCGACGCCCCACTCTGCCAGTACATTTTTGTTCCACAATTCGGTCTTACCAAACTCGGTAATATTAGCCAAAATTGGCACATCCAGCGCTTCAGAAAAGGCACGATAATGCTGTTCGGTTTGAATAGCTTCAGCAAAAATGCCGTCCGCACCTGCCGCGACATAAGCTTTAGCCCGCTCAATGGCTGCATCGAGTCCTTCCTGCGCGAAGGCGTCGGTACGGGCCATAATAAAAAAGTCAGAATCCGTACGCGCATCCACCGCAGCCTTGATGCGATCGACCATTTCTTCGATTGAGACGATTTCTTTATTAGGGCGATGACCACAACGTTTTTGTGCCACCTGATCTTCCATGTGTACCGCAGCCGCGCCGGCTTTTTGCATATCACGGATGGTTTTGGCAATATTAAATGCACCGCCCCAACCGGTATCAATATCCACCATTAACGGTAAATCACAGGCAGAGGTAATACGTTGAACATCCACCAGCACATCATTTAACGACGTCATTCCCAGGTCTGGTAAGCCATATGACGCATTGGCAACCCCGCCTCCGGATAAATAAATCGCTTGATGACCGATCTGTTTGGCCATCATCGCTGAATAGGCGTTAATGGTACCGACAATCTGTAGTGGCTTATTGTCTGCCAGGGCCTGACGAAAATTTTTACCTGCACTCATAGTGGCTCCTCCTTTCAATCTTGTTTGTTGACCAGACCGGACAAAAATCAGCCCGACTGGATTAATCATTGTGTTGACTGGCTCAATCATCAACCAGTTTGGTTTGAATATTATTTTTCGAATATAAAATATGCCGGCGCATTAATAGCTCCGCCAATTCTTCATCCCGATTAGCGATTGCCTGTACGATATGTTTGTGTTCGTCAAACGCGGTAGTTACTCTGGGGCCTGACATACCCAGTTGCACACGATACATGCGCACCAGATGATAAATTCCGTCAAGCAACATACTGATAAGATGTTTGTTTTTGCTGCCGATGATGATTCGGTAATGAAAATCCACATCTCCGGCTTCCTGATAGTAGGACTCACCGCCCTTCACTTCCTGAAAATGCGAAGACAATAACGTATTTAATTCGGTGATTTCCTGTTCGGTCATATTTTTAGCCGCCAATCTGGCCGCCATCCCTTCAAGTGATTCACGCACTTGATACAGCTCCACCAAACCTTCTGGCGATAATGCAACCACTCGTGCGCCCACATTAGCCTTACGCTCCACCAGATGGCAAGACTCCAGACGATTGATCGCCTCACGGATCACGGCACGACTTACCGCATATTTTGTCGACAATTCAGTCTCACTCAGTTTAGTACCGGGTGCGATATTCCCTTCAACAATGGCTTTTCTAAGCTGAAAAAAGGTTTTATCCGACGAGGTAACAGGTTGTTCAGTGAAAAAGGTCATATAAGAAAAGTAACACATTGCCAATAAAGTGTCGACAATATAGGTATCATAAGTAATTTAGTCAACCAAATCAGTTAAGATTGTCGACAAAATACAACTTTCGTAGGAACTGAGATAGGATCGAAAAATTGCTGAATTGGCGCTACCGTTTATAGGGAACGGGAGTTAGCCCGCTAAATCCGAGTGAGCGCACATCCAGTTCGAATAATTGTCCCGCATGGGGTTGCACCACATCGACCTCTAATGGATTAGTAGCGGTAGTAATAAATAAGCTTGTCAGATTCTCACCGCCAAAAACCACATTAGTCACCCGTTGAGAGGGTAACGCTATCTGTAAGTCGAGTTGGCCTTGTTGATTAAAACGACAAACACCACCACCATCCCATTGCGCTACCCAGACTCCGCCCTGTGCGTCTACGGTCATGCCGTCCGGGAAGCCCATCGCATCACCAAAGCGGGTAAATACCCGTTTATTATGTAATTGGCCAGCGGCACCAAGATCAAATTGGTAAATCGTTCGATTGACCGAATCAGTATGAAATAGCCGCTTGGTTAACGGGCAGAAAGTAGGACCATTGCTCACTACATAGCCGGAATCCTGACGAATCGGCGTTGGGGGTGTACCGAGTTGATATAAATGACCGCTGGCCCGTTGTTCCTGATCGTCCATCGTACCGAACCACAATCGCCCCAACTCATCGACCTTGGCGTCGTTCAGACGGTTAAAAGCAGGTTCATTTGACGGCGCACAATAAAACTGTCGTTCGCCGTTATCGGGATCAAGCAAATAAATAGCGTTGGTCAAGCCGACGATCAAGGGCTTCCCGATCGTCGCAGCCACCCAACAAATAGATTCATCCAGGGTAAGTGAACGAACTTGCCGACTGGTCAGGCACAACCAGTGTAAATTGTGTTGCTTAATATCCACCCAATAAACCCGATGGTGTTCGGGATGCCAGTATACCCCTTCACCCAACGTACAATGGGGTCCCCAACATTGATAATCGAATTGATTTAATGGTATGAGCTGGCAATCAGACATGGTTATTTTAATCACTAAAAAATGGTGGGTTCGAAGACGTCAGACATTAATACTGACAGAACGACCTATAAAACGATAGAGGCCAGCCCGGAACATAGTGCCACAAACAACACCAATGGACGCACCACATCCACGTTAATCCGGCTATTAACCAACCAGGAAAACATCCAGCCCAATAATATTGCCGGTATACATTTTACGAAGAGTATAAAGTCCTGTGGACCGGCGGCACCGGTGAGCCACAGACTTAAAGTACCAAAGGCATTAATATACAGAAAAAATACACTTAGATTGGCCTTGAGCTGTTTGTGCTCGGCAGTCTGGTACAACAATCCCATTGGTGCGCCCCCCGCCGACGTCACTGTGCCCATAAAGCCGGACAAAGTTCCGGCAACCATATTAGTCAAAGCCGTAATTCTGGGACGAAATCCAATGGCTGACAATATCACCCCAATCACAATAGACACACCGAACAATACCCGGTATTGATGATGCTCGAGGAAAATCATGACACTGCTGGCGACGAGTACACCAATCGTACCGCCAATAATAGAAAAGGTCGTTTGTTTAACATTAATGGCGTCATGATGACGAATGGCTATTAACAGAGTCAGCAGCAGCGCATTAAGGATCATTGGAGCGGGTACCAGCTCAGGTAAAATAAGGAACAAAATGGGAGCACAAAGAAGGCCCAGACCAAAGCCGACAACACTTTGAAGGCAGGCGCCAACAAACAGTATCACATATACCCATGTCCATTCAGTCAAACTTTACGTCATCCTTCTGGTGTATAAAAAATTCATCGCTGCCCCTTTTAATAACCACCTTTCAAGCCCCAAACCCCTAGGATTATACATATTATAATATAATTATATTTGAGTTAATTAACCAGTTAAAATTTAAGCACGATTTGACGCTATGGATTTATGAATACTACTCGGAACAGACAGAAGATAGGCGTTCTAGACCCATCCCCCGTCGACTATAATAGATTGAGCGGTCAGCATCCGGCTGTCGTCAGCGGCCAAAAACAGCGCAGTATTGGCGATATCGTTCGGCTGCAGTGTTTGCTTTAAACATTGATTATTATGGATGTTTTTCATGTTGTCGGCATCCAGCCAACAGGAAAGCTGCTTGTCCGTCATCACCCACCCCGGAATAAGTGTATTCACCCGGATTTCGTCCTGGCCATGATGTCGGGCTAATGTGCGGGTTAATCCTTCAATTGCGGCTTTTGCGGTGGTGTAGGCAGGCATAAAATCCTGTTTTACCCGCCAACTGATCGAACCCATGTTAATAATACTGCCCCCACCGCTGCGTTTCATTTGGGGTACAACGGCTTGAGCGGCAAAAAAACAGGGGCGCAAATTGACCGCCATCCGTTCATCCCAATACTCAACCGATAAGGTTTCAGTATCATGACGAGTATCATCAGCGGCATTGTTAATTAGTACGGATATATCGCCAAAGGCCTCGTTCGCCTGTTCAATACTGTTAAGTAATTGGTCAACATCGCGAATGTCACAATGGATAAACTGTAATTCAAATTGACGCTCAGCCAGCAATTGTTGACACTGTGCCTCACCGGCTCGTTTATCAATATCAATAAAACTAACTCGTGCTTGTTGCTGGCAAAAACGGGCGACCAAGGCAGCACCAATGCCTGTTGCACCGCCTGTTATAAAGACATGCCTGGACTTAAGACTGGGGTATTGCGTATCGCTTATCGCGTTTTCAGACATATAAACTCAATCTATATTAAAAATGGTTAAAAGGCGTTTGATGCGAGGCCAATTATTTTGCTTTTTTACTCGCAATTTCGGCTTCAATAAACGACATAGCTTCGTCAATCAAGTAATGGATCATATTGCGTGCCCGCTCAGGTTGCCTGCTTCGAATCGCCTGATAGACCTTATTATGCTCATCAATAATACTGTCAATACTGCCTTTAGCAGGTGTCGTATGCTGAATACTGACATTCAGTGCGGTGCTGATAAAGTCCCTGAGCTGAAAGAAAAAGCGGTTACGACTGGCAAATAAAATGCTGGTGTGAAAAGCCAGATCTGCATCATGAAAACTTTTTTGCGGATCTTTGGCTGAGGCTTTCATTTCCTCCAACGCGTCACCGATTTTGGCTATATCATCATCTGTCGCATATTCGGCAGCCAACGCTGCGGCTTGCGGTTCAATAGCCATACGCATTTGCAAAAACTCTTTGAGGACCAGTAATGACGGACTACTTTCCAGCATCCACTTCAACACACTGGTATCGTACAAGTTCCAGTTCGACGGTTCTTCTACCTGAATGCCTTTGCGGGGTCTGGATGAGATAAGCCCTTTGGCCGCCAACATTTTTACCGCTTCCCTGATTGCGGTGCGACTAATACCATACTCTTCGCACAGCTTTGCTTCAGTCGGCAATCCGGTTTCGATAGTGTAACGCCCATCTATAATAGCTTGGCCTAACTCATTGGTGACTTGCTGGGATAGGTTTAGATTCTCGATCCGCGCCATCATTATTCCTCAAATTACAAACATGTTATTACCTACTAGAAATTTTATATCGGTAGGTCAAGGGTTTAACTTTCATAATACGCGTAGATGATGCCGTTTAAATCTTTTCTAGGCAATTTTAACGATAAAAATAAATAAACACGCCAACGGAAAAAAGTAACATTATTTCACCCCTTTTTAACTCATAATTAACAAATCACTCTTCTACAGCCACATATTATAATATAATATGTTATTTCAATAATAATAAACCGCATCAATATCACTGATTGGATAGTGTAACGGTCAACACATTGATGCTTTTGTGGGACATAAAATATGGTTGAATTAAGTGCGTTAGACTGGTTGGTATTGGGCGGTTTCTTCGTCTTGCTGATTGGTGTCGTATGGATGTCGATGCGGCAACGGGAAAAAGACACGGCAGACTATTTTTTGGCAGGTCGAAATGCCGGATGGCTGGTGATTGGCGCGTCAATCTTTGCGTCTAATATCGGTTCAGAACATTTGGTGGGGCTTTCCGGTGCCGGTGCGCAGTCGGGCATGGCAATGGCACACTGGGAATTACAGTCCTGGATTATCTTGCTACTTGGCTGGGTATTCGTGCCCTTCTATTGGAGCAGCAAAGTCTACACCATGCCGGAATTTCTGGAACGTCGATATAATTCTGCCTCGCGTACCTTTTTGTCAGTTATTTCACTGGTTAGCTATGTATTAACCAAAGTCGCCGTTACGGTTTACGCTGGCGGGATCGCGTTTAAAACCATTCTGGGCATTGATACCATATGGGGCATCGATTTTTTCTGGATTTCGGCAGTAGGTCTGGTATTAATCACCGGCTTATACACTGTACTGGGGGGGATGAAAGCCATTATGTGGACATCCGTATTGCAAACTCCGGTGTTGATTATAGGCTCTGTGGTCATTCTGGTCGTCGGTTTAGATAAAGTTGGCGGCTGGACAGAAGTAGAACGACTAAATGACGCCAATATGCACTTAATCCGTGCTGCAACAGATAGCGAATTTCCTTGGCCTGGCGTGATCTTCGGTTCGTTTATTATCGGTTTTTGGTACTGGTGTACGGATCAATATATTGTACAACGAGTGTTATCGGCCAAAGGCATTAAAGAAGCCCGTCGTGGTGCGATGTTTGCAGGCTATTTAAAGCTGTTGCCAGTATTTATCTTTCTGGTTCCCGGCATGATTGCTTATGCGTTGAATGCGAAAGGAATAATCCACTACGATAGCGCTGACCAAGCCTTTCCAACACTGGTTTCAGAACTGCTTCCTTCAGGTGTCAAAGGTATCGTCATCGGTGGTTTGGTTGCTGCGTTAATGAGTTCTTTAGCCTCATTATTTAATTCATCAGCTACTTTGTTTACCATTGATTTTTATAAGAAGTTTAAACCTGAATCCACCGAGTTACATTTACTTAGAGTGGGCAGAATCGCGACTATCGTAATTGTGTTATTAGGCCTGTTGTGGATCCCGGTGATGAGTCTGATAGCCGATGTGTTATATGAATATCTGCAAAGTGTTCAATCGCTAATCGCCCCAGGCATCGCAGCCGTATTCTTCCTCGGATTAATTAGCAAACGTATCACCGCAGCTGCGGGTTATATTGGTCTGGTGTCCGGCTTTATTATGGGGATGATCCGTTTAGTGTTATTACCATTTCGCGATGACATTCAGGGCACCTCCATTGCCTGGATCACCGATATGAATTGGCTGTATTTCTGTATCCTGCTATTTGTGCTGGTTTCAGCCATTATGGTGGTTGTAAGTTTATTCACCAAACAATGTGATGACGAAAAATTGCAAGGCCTAACCTTTGGCAGTATCAGTAAATCACAATGGAGTGAAATGCGCGCCGGACTGGATAAGTGGGATTACATCCATACCGCGGGTATCCTAGCCATTACCGCGTTTATCTATATTCGATTCTGGTAAGTAACAATCTTTTCTGTAGAAGGCGGATCCCTGAATAGTTGATATTTAGGCACCGCCTTTTTTATAGCAGCAATCTACTCATGGTAGCCCGCGAGCATCTATTGGAAATGGCGTTAATATCAATTGTTTTTGGTTGTTAATGATATCCAACAGACTTGTATTTAACGACTCCACCAAGCCGGCGATGTATGCCGTTTAACTGCTCTCACGAAAGGGTTAATCAAAGTCAGGTGCAGCTTTGCTAACCCCTTTAAATTCATGCCTCCCCTGATTTGCATAAGCCGTCAATCAACAATCAGTATGGTCAGGATGATAACAACAATCTCCCAACACTTAGCCGACTTCACTAATTGGTAATAAAAGCCTATTACTTCTTCAACAATCTTATTCGGTAAATCCCGCCAGCAATGGAGTTTTCACCGGCGACAAATTTCAGCTCGTACGTGCCATCTTCGGCTTGATCTAAAATCTGTTGCGGGAGCGCATAATCCACATAGTAAAAGTTCGCGCCTTTATCGCTAGCCAAAGTCACTTCGGCCAATAGTTCACCATTGAGCAATATACGGAACTGCCGTCCTCCATCACCACCAAAATAGCGAATTCGCAAGATTTTGGCTTGATGTTCCGGGTCGCGTAGCTGATAACTGAACCACTTCGAACTATCACGCCAATGCTGGTTAGCGTTAACACCTGCCCGACTGCCCTCGCCAGCAAAATGATGTTCGACTTCAACCTGTTGCTCGCCGGGATTAATCATATCGATAGTTTTGGCGGCCAGTTGCTGACGTTCACGATCCCGTTTTGCCTGTTGCTCAACAAAATCGTCATATTGTTCTGCTGGCATTTGCGGCCAATAAAGCTGATAGCGGCTTTCATGGATACGGAAAAACGGCACCAATAACGGGGGATTAGTGTTGATAGCATCCTTCCCGCCTTGCATTCCCTCACCTACCGCATAGGCTAGATATGCCCCCGGTTGGCGTTTGAGTCCATTAAGAAATTTTTCAGTATCACCAACAATCACTGGCAGTGCTTCAGGCGCACAAGTCGGGCCGCTGGCCACATGCCCCATACGATCGTCATTGGCAAAATATGATAGATTTTCGTTGCCAAACGGAGCGACTTTTTCGGCTAATACCACCGGACCATACAATACCGAATATTGATGACTGCCGTCCGGTAATCCCTCTAGCCTGGGCTGAAGCGCAAAGTCCCAACTTATCACGTCTCCGGCTTGCCACTGACGCGTTACACTGATGTAACCTTCGTGTTCAACTGCGCTTTGGATGACTTTACCGTTAAGCTTTAAATTGGCCGCCATGTTATTCAGCCACTG
The DNA here is from genome assembly GCF_048268085.1 of Neptunicella sp. NCBI lineage: Bacteria > Pseudomonadati > Pseudomonadota > Gammaproteobacteria > Alteromonadales > Alteromonadaceae > Neptunicella > Neptunicella sp. The sequence goes on from NZ_JBLWWF010000007.1 coordinate 193,061, forward strand.
CGGCTGACGAATATTAACCGTCAATGGTTTAGTCTGATTTTTTGGATCAGACATCACCTTAATGCTCACCTGATTGTGATCAGGAAATAAGGTCTCTAAGCGCAGCGTTATGCCCTGCTGTTGCCAGTCGAGTTTAGAGGGAATAAACAGGTTAACAAACAATTCATCGTCTTGATGGGCATAAATTAACTCTCCGTATTTACTGTGATTTTCAATCCCTGAGCCAACACAGCACCACATCGAGGTGTCGACCTGTGAATAAGTGCGATAGTGTCCGGAGCGCATCGGGGTAAAATAGACTAGCCCACCGGTTTCCGGATGTTGCGAAGACAGGATATGGTTATAGGTTGCACGCTCGTAATACTCCAGATACTGGGTGTCAAGCGAATCCTGATACAACATTTTGCTCAATTTGAGCATATTGTAGGTATTACAGGTTTCCGGCCCCTCCACAGAATCGAGCATGGAACTGAAATCATCCGCATCATGAAAATGTTCTCGCACACTGTTGCCACCAATGGATACCGTGCGTTTTTCAGTCACATCGTGCCAAAAGAAATCCGCTGCATCGTGCCAGGCCTGATTATTATCCAGCTCGGAAATGCGTAAATAACCGATGACTTTGGGGATCTGGGTATTGGCATGCAAGCCGTTCAGTTTATCTTCGCCTTTCAGCAACGGTTGTAAAATCAGTTGATGAGCAAAACGTTTAGCCAAGGTCAAATAATGTTTATCACCGGTCATCGCATAAACGTCGGCAAAGACTTCGTTCAGCCCGCCGTGTTCGGCTTTCAGCATAGTCTGGACTTGCTGATCACTGAGGTTTTTGACCAAATTATCTACCCAATCAGTCAATTCCACTAACATAGTGCGAGCCAGTTCACTTTCACCCAACTGATACGCATCACGCAGTCCGGCCAGGGTTTTATGCAGGTTATACCAGGGCACCCAACGATCATTTAACGAGAATAAATCCGCCTTAATTTCACCCTGCCTGATTTCATCCCAGGCCGCTTGACCATTCGGTATTCCACCTATGTAGCCATCACCATTTTTAAGCTGGGCCTGGCGCAGCTGTGTGAGCATATAATCAAGCCTGTTTTTAAGCTCAACATCACCGCTAGCGGCATAGGCTAAACTCAACGCACTAAGATAATGCCCGCCAATATGACCATCGAGCCCCGAGTTTTCCCAGTTACCGTAGGATTCCGCTTCTGTTGGTAAACCGGCTTCGCGCAAGTAAGGCGCAAGCAATTTGTCCGGTTGCATGGCCAGAATGTATTCAATATTGGTTTGTTGTGCGTGCTTAAACGGACTATCGGTTAGATGCACCTGAGATAGCGGAAATAGTTCGACAGACTCAACCTGACTCGACAAGGTGAGACAGCACAGTAGTATTCCAAAAGACTTTGTTGAAAGGACAAAGCGGTTAACAAACGGAGTCATACTATCTCCTGACTATTCTTAATTCGGGTAGAGTCTTTGTTTTCGCATGGTGATGTCATATTGATCGGATGTTTTTATGGCTATAACACCAAGGTCAATAGAATATCGACCGGAAGAACTGCGAAATATATCTGCACCGGCTCACCAGTACCACAACTTGCCACCAGCGAAACCATCTGAATTTGCAATCGCGTTTAGTGACCAGATACTGGCAACCATGAATTATATCTATACATTTAATAGCAGCGGCAATCAATAAACCCTACCGCTACTATTATTAGTTACTTACTTAAGCTGAGCTACCAGCACCGATTTTGGCGGTAAACTGAAGCCTAGTTTCCCCTTGCTGGCCGTTGCTTTAAAACTGACTGGTTTGACGGTATCCGGCGAGTCAAAAGTATTGTGCGCATCCATTTTGTCAGCACTGAGGATTTGCCCTTCAATCATCTTATACTGACCGCCAATCTCGATATTTTCAGATTTGCTTGGGTCTGTATTAACCAAAGTGATCCAGGTTTTACCGTCAGTGCCTGTGGCGGCACTGGCACTGACTTTAGGAACCGCATAGTCACCCAACTTGTATTCCGGATTGTTGGCTAACGACACCGGCAAATAGGTCGCATCCTGAAACGGTTTATGCATTAGGAATACATAATAGGTCGGTGTCAGAATCATCTTGTCTTTATCGGTAAGAATCATCGCCTGTAGTACGTTTACCATTTGCGCAATAATCGTCATTTGTACCCGCTCAGCATGTTGATGGAATACATTGAAGTTAAGTGCAGCAACGATGGCATCTCGAATACTATTTTGCTGATACAGGAATCCGGGATCGCCTTCGGTAACGTCATACCATGTGCCCCATTCATCCACATAAAAGCCGAGCTTTTTCTCAGGATCATTCTTATCCAGAATGGCCAGATTTTTCTCCAGAATTTCTTCCATGTGCAGAGTACGCGACATGGTCGAGGCCCACTCTTCTTCAGGGAAATCTAATGCACTGCCTTTTTTCTCCCAGACTCCGGTAGGGAGTGTGTAGTAGTGGTGGCTTATCGCATTTATACGATAGGCAAAAACAGGTTCCAGACTAGATAATGTCTCTGTCCATTCAGTTCTGTCATCTGTACCACCACTGGCAATCAAAATAGGCGTATTGTCAGCAGGTGTTTTTAGAAAGCTCGCGTACTGTTTATACAAATTACTGTAAAATTCTGGCGTCATGCTACCACCA